>JAUIID010000235.1 GCA_030431615.1 Alphaproteobacteria bacterium | reverse complement strand
ACACGATGTACGAGGAGATCTACCGGGTCCCCTTCATCGTGCGCTGGCCGGGAGTGACGCCGCAGGGGCAGGTCAGCGAGGCCTATGTCCACCACTTCCTCGACATCTTCGCGACGCTGATCGACGTCGCCGGCGGCGAGGTGCCGAAGGACGCGCATGGCCGCTCGCTTCGGCCGATCCTCGAGGGGCGTGAGCCGCCGGCGGACTGGCCCGTGGACGCCTATTGCGAGTTCCACGGCAGCCACATGGGACTTTACTCCATGCGGTTGCTCAGCGACGACGACTATGCCTACATCTACCATACCAACGACATCGACGAGTTCTACGACCGCCGCCGCGATCCCTGGCAGCTCCAGAACCTCGCGGAGGAGCCGGGCGAGCATCGGGTGGCACTCGAGGAGCGGCGGCGACGGATGGTGGGGTGGATGGCACGCACGAACGACCATCTGCACAACGAATGGACGGTCGACTGGCTGACCAAGGATCCGGCACTGGCCGCCGAGGCGCCGGGGCGACGCCGCACCAAGTGGTGAGGGCGTCGCCGCCGAACCAATCAATCCAGCAGGGAGAGACGAGATGAAGAAGACGATGACCGCCTGCGTGGCGCTGCTCGCCGGCGCCTTCGCCATGCCCGCCATGGCCGAATATCCCGAGGGGCCGATCAAGGTGATCGTGCCGTTCGCCACCGGCGGCATGAGCGACAGCGTCGCCCGGGTGTTCCAGAAGGCCTTCGTCGACCACGACCTCCTGCCCGAGCCGCTCACCATCATCAACATGGACGGCGGCGGGGCGACCATCGGCAGCCGGGCGGTCAAGGACGCGGAGCCCGATGGGCAGACCATCATGCTGATGCATCTGGCCCTGCTCTCGGCCGAGGCGCTGGGCGTTTCCGACTACGGGGCCGAGGCCTTCGAGCCGATCGCCCAGACCGGCAGCTCCTGCCTGATCCTCGCGACCGAGAAGGACAAGCCCTACCAGAACCTCGAGGACCTGTTCGCGGCGGCGCGCGAGAAGCCGGGCGAGCTGACCGAGGCGGTCAATATCGGCGCCGTCGTGCACATCGCGTCGCTGATCCTGGCCGATCCCGCCGGGGTCGAGTTCCGCTACGTGCAGAGCGGCGGCGGGGCGAAGCGCATCCAGGACCTGATCGGCGGGCATGTCGAGACGGCGATGTTCTCGACCGCCGAGTTCAAGAGCTTCGAGGAGCTGGGCATTCGCGGCCTGGCACTGCTCGACGAGGAGCGGGACCCCGCCTTTCCCGACATCCCGACCGCGGCCGAGCAGGGCTATGACGTGACCTTCTGCGTCGACAACTGGTGGTTCGCGCCGGCCGGCACGGCGCCGGAGAAGGTGGCGGTGCTCGCCGATGCGCTCGAGGCGGCGATGGCGACCGACGACGTCAAGGCGGCCTTCGAGGAGCGGACGATGAGCCCGACCTTCATGCGCGGCGACGAGTTCGAGGCGCATATCGAGGCGGTGAGTGGTGGCATCGACAAGGCCGCCGCGAAGGCGAAATAGGGCGAAGCGGGCCGCCTTCAGCGGCCCCGCAGCCGGCTCGGCGGGACGCCGGTCCAGCGGCGGGCGGCGCGGCTGAGGCTCGACTGGGCGCTGTAGCCGAGCTCGGCCGCGATCACCGAGATCGGCTCCCGGCCATGCGCCAGCCGGGCGAGCGCCTGCTCGCGCCGGACGGCGTGAATGAGCGACGAGAGCGAGTGGCCCTCCGCGGCGAGGCGGCGCTGGAACGTGCGCGGCGAGGTCGGGACCAGCTCGGCCAGGTCCCTGAGCGTGGGCGTGCCGTGATCGAGCATCCCGGGCAGGATGATGCGCAGTGACGCTTCGAGCGTGTCCTCGCCCCGGATCCGGCGCAGCTCCTCGGCCGGCCCCCGCTCGCGGCCGGGGCGCAAATAGCGCCGGTCGAGCGCGTCGTCGCGCATCGTCACGCAAAGCACGCCGTCGGTGGCCGCCTCCGGCTCGACGTCGAGCCGGCCACGCAGGTGGTCCAGCCCGGCTTCGGGATGCGGGATGATGGCGATCCGCGCCAGCCTGGGCCCGCAGTGGCCGGTGCCGGCGAGCACGGCCCGGGCCATGGCGGCCACATACTGGTGGCAGGCGTGCACCGTTTCCGCGTCGAGCCGGATCAGGAAGCTGTGACGCAGGGTCAGGCCGCCCGGCTCGTCCGTGACGACGAGCAGCTCGTGCGACGAGTGGTGCGCGTATGTCCGCATCAGCCGGCCGAAGGCGCCACGGGGCGTGCGGGCCCCGAGGGCGGTGCGACCGAGGGCGGCGAGCTCGGCGATGCTGGTGTCGGAGACCACGCGGCAGCCGAGGTCCGGCCCTTCGGCGCGGCTGGCATCACGGACGAACCGGACGGCGGCGACGAGCGGGACGGGCCGCTCGGGCTCGTCGAGCAGGGTGGCGGGCAGGCCCGCCGCCTGGAGCCTGGTCTCCCAGGGAATGCCGTTCGCGCGCATCCATGAGAGGAAGGGGGCTATCCCGGCAGCCCGGACGATCGGGACGATTTGCGTCATTATGGTTGTATTTCGGGCATTTGCAGCCTCCCGACGGGTTCTCGCCCATCCCGATCAGTCGAATATTTTGGCGTGCCATGTCAAGTCCGGTCGACTTGCGCCTGATATTCCGACTGGGCGCTCAAGTCTGCTGGGAGGTGATGATGCGTCGCTCCGTGTTCTGGCTGATTTGTTGTCTCGCCGGGGGAATGGCACCTGTGGCCACCCTCGCGCAGGACGCGGCGGACCCGCAGATCAGCAATCATGTCCGCACGCATCTGCAGAGCGCGTTCGAGACATCCGGGACGCCCGGCGCGCCGGATTCGACGACGACGATCGACGGCACCTACCTCCCCAACGCGGCCGAGCCCTTCGGCGGCAACATCCAGCTCAACGCCAGCCAGTCGACCCCCTTCTGGCCGGCGCGCGTGGTGGCGCCTGATGGTGCGCCGAACATTCTCCTGGTGATGACGGACGACACCGGCTTCGGCGCGGGCTCGACCTTCGGCGGCGTCATCCCGATGCCGGTGCTCGACAAGCTCGCGGCCGACGGGCTGCGCTACACCAATTTCAACTCGACGGCCCTCTGCTCGCCGTCGCGGGCGGCGCTCCTGACCGGGCGCAACCACCACCATGTGGGCTTCGGCAACATCGCCGAGGCGTCGACCGGCTTTCCCGGCTACGACGCCGAGATCGGGCGGGATTCGGTGGCGATCGCCGCCATCCTGCGCGCCAACGGCTACAACACGTCGTGGTACGGCAAGAACCACAACACCCCGCCCTGGGCCGAGAGCCAGCTCGGCCCGTTCGACCAGTGGCCGACCGGCGAGATCTTCGGCTTCGATCATTTCTACGGCTTCATGGGCGGCGACGCCAACCAGTGGCAGCCGAACCTGTTCAACGACACCACCCAGATCTACCCGTTCCGGGACAATCCGGGCTGGAACCTGATCACCGCCGAGGCCGACGACGCGATCCGCCATATCGAGACGGTCAACTCGGTCGACCCGGAGAAGCCCTTTTTCGTTTACCTGGCGCCGGGCGCCACGCATGCGCCGCATCACCCGACCAAGGAGTGGGTCGACAAGATCGAGGCCATGCACCTCTTCGACGAGGGCTGGAACGAGCTGCGCGAGACCATCTACGCCAACCAGAAGCGGCTTGGCGTGATTCCCGAAAGCGCCGAGCTGACGCCCTGGCCGGACGGACTGAAGAAGTGGGAAGACCTGACCGACGACGAGAAGAAGCTCTTCATCCGTCAGGTCAACGTCTATGCCGCCTACCTCGCCTACGCCGACCATGAGACCGGCCGGGTGATCGACGCGATCGAGCGCATGGGCAAGCTCGACAACACGCTGGTCATCTACATCGTCGGCGACAACGGCTCGTCGGCCGAGGGCTCGCCCATCGGCACGCCCAACGAGGTAGCGCAGTTCAACGGTGTCACGCCGCCGGTCGACGTCCAGCTCAAGGAGTTCTACGACGTCTGGGGGACGGAGGAGACCTACAACCACATGGCGGTGGGCTGGACCTGGGCCTTCGACACGCCGTTCAAGTGGACCAAGCAGATCGCCTCGCATTTCGGCGGGATACGGCAGGGCATGGTCATGTCGTGGCCGGCGCGGATCACCGACAAGGGCGGCATCCGCAACCAGTTCAGCCACTTCATCGACATCGTGCCGACGCTTCTCGAGGCGACGCAGATCCCGGCACCGCGCTTCGCCTACGGCATCCAGCAGATCCCGATCGACGGCACGAGCATGGTCTACAGTTGGGACGCGGGGCCGGACGACCCGACCCGCCACGAGGTCCAGTACTTCGAGATGTTCGGCAATCGCGGCATCTACAACGATGGCTGGTACGCCAACACCACGCCGATCGTCGATCCCTGGGCGCTGTTCTCGATCCCGCCCACGGACGTGATGAACAGCTACAAGTGGGAGCTCTACGACCTGACCAAGGACTGGACGCAGAGCAACGACCTGGCGGCGACCATGCCAGACAAGCTGCGCGAGATGCAGGAGCTGTTCATCGCCGAGGCGTCGAAGTTCCAGGTCTTCCCGCTCGACAATGCCGTGGCGACACGGATGGTGACGCCGCGGCCGAGCGTCGTCGCCGGCCGGACCCACTTCGAGTACACCTACCCGGTGGTCGGCAACCCGAACGGCACCGAGCCGCTCCTGCTCAACACCACCTACAAGCTCACCGCCGAGATCGAGGTCGGCGAGGACGGCGGCAACGGCATGCTGTTCACGCAGGGCGGCAAGTTCGGCGGGCACGGCTTCTACATCCTGAAGGGCAAGCCGATCTACACCTGGAACCTGCTGGACCTCGAGCGGGTGCGGTGGGAGAGTTCGGACACGCTGACGGCGGGCAAGCACACGGTGGAGTTCGAGTTCACCTATGACGGGCTCGGCTTCGGCACCTTCGCCTTCAACAGCCTGAGCGGCGTCGGCCGGTCGGCCGAGGGCGTGATGCGGATCGACGGCAAGGAGGTGGCGCGCCAGAAGATGGAGAAGACCATCCCGATCACGCTGGCCTGGGACGAATCCCAGGACATCGGCTCGGACACGCTCACCGGCGTGAACGATGACGACTACAAGGTGCCGTTCGCCTTCAACGGCACGATCGAGAAGATCACCCTGGACATCCAGCGGCCGAAGCTCAGCCCCGAGGACATCCAGAAGCTCGAGGCGGCGGCATCGGCGCAGGGCGACAAGGGCTGAGGGTGGCAGGGCGAGACAAGGCTGAGCCGGCCCGGCCCCTGCGCATCGGTCTCGTCGGTGCCGGTTATGTGGCGCCCTTCCATCTGCGCGGCTGGGCCAGGCTCGACTCCGCACGGGTCGTGGCGATCGCCGACCCGGATCGGGAACGGGCGGCGGCCTGTGCCCGGGAGTTCGGCATCGAGCAGGTGTTCGAGAGCCCCGAGGCGATGCTGGCGGGCGGCCATTCCAGGTGCGGGGGGCTCGACGCGCTCGACATCGCCTCGCCGCGCGGCCTGCACGCCGTCCATGTCGACCTCGCCATCGCCCATGGCCTGCCGACCCTCTGCCAGAAGCCGCTCGCACCCACGCTCGCCGAGGCCGAGGCGATGGCGGCCCGGGCTGCCGGCCGCATCCGGCTGATGGTGCACGAGAACTGGCGCTTTCGCCCGCTCTATCGCCATGTGGGGGCAGCGCTCCGGGAACTCCCGGGGCTCCGCTTCTGCCGGATGGTGATGCGCACCACGGCGCTCCTGCCGGACGCGGCCGGGGTGCGCCCGGCCGTGCAGCGCCAGCCCTTCATGGCCGGCGAGCGGCGCCTGGCCCTGGCCGAGGTGCTGATCCATCACCTCGACGCGACGCGCCATCTCTGCGGCGACCTCGTGCTGCGCCATGCCTGGCTGCAGCGGAGCGACCCGGACCTTGTGGGCGAGACGGCGGCGCACCTGGTGCTGGAGACGGCGGGGGGCATGCCGGTCATCGTCTCCGGCGACATGATGGCCGCCGGCACGCCGTCGGGCGCCGCGGACTGGCTCGAGCTGATCGGCGACGGCTGGCGCATCGAGAGCAGCGACGGGGCGTATCGGCGCTACGCCGGCAACGAGCTCGTCGAGGAGCGCCACTTCGACCGCCTGGACGACCTGCAGGCCGGCTTCGACGGCACGATCCGGCATTTCGTCGAGGCGCTGGTGGGGGACCTGCCGTTCGAGACGGATGTCGAGGATAATCTCAAGACGTTGAGGTTGGTGGAGGAGGCTTACGGGGCGAGCTGGGGCGGGTGACTTTGGCGTCGCCCTGACCTGTCCGTGGCCGTCCCCGCCAAAGCAGGTCCGCAGGCCCGAAATTTGTCCTGACCCTTTTTCTCGTGCCGCTCCGCCATCACGTTCAGCGTGCAAGCAGTATCCGGGTCCGCAGTGGCATAATATTGTCTTGAGCCGGATCGTTTGCAGAATATCCTGCATCGCAAGGCAAATTCAACAATCGCTGGACTGATGGTTGAGCGAGTTCAGCTTGAACGCTGATGGTGATTCACGTGACAAGCTGGTGCAGATGGTTGGCTTCACAGGCGAATGTACAACTGGAGCGACAGCCTCGCGACGTGTTCGAGCTCGGGCCGAGACCGGTGCCATTCGACGCGGTTGTTGGCAGGTACGAGGCGCTTGACGACTTCAAGACCAAGCGAATACCGCGCTCGCGACATCTTGTCGGGCGGGCCGAATGGACCTGGTGCCCGGGGTTCGAACGAATCGATGAATACTATCTACATCGTACGGCTCGATACTGGATCCTTTGGTGCCGATGCTTCAATGACATTACCGGCGAATGGCAATGGAGTGTGAACGCCTATGTCGATCGGCGGAGAATACGGCAGCATGAAGCGGCGGCATATCTATTGATGGAATTCTGGAGCTGCGAGTATGGCGAGGGGAACATCGATCATGTTCCCTATATCTCAAGGGCGGGAATCCTGTCGGAAGATCAGATGTATTTGATTGGTCAGTATGTCTGGTCGACGACGACGATAAATGGCGAAGATGAAGATTTTGAAGATGAGGGCATCAAGTATATAGAAGAAGAGGAAGCAAGGTCGATGATTTACTCAAGGAATGCGCCCGGCTCCGAATGATTGCGCATGGTTGCCGGGTTTGCTCCATCGGTGACTACCCCTCCAGAAACGGCTTGAGCTTCTTCCAGTCGAAGCTGACGCCGGTGCCGAACTCCTCGGGGGCGACGGCGCGGTGGTGGAGGGTGGTGAGGGGCTGCTTCGTGTAGCGGTCGATGGGGAAGGAGTGGACTTCGATCCAGCCGCCATTGGGGTGGCCGGCGACGAGGCTGACGTGGAGCTCCTGCATGCCGTGGCTGCAGGCGGGGATCCCGTGGTCCTGGGCCATGTCGGCGACGGCGAGCCAGCCGGTGATGCCGCCGCAATTGGAGGCGTCGGGCTGGATGTAGGCGAGCTTCGCCCGGGCGATAGCCGCCTCGAATTCCTGGAGCGTGTGCAGGTTCTCGCCCTGGGCCAGCGGCACGGAGGTGGCCTCGGCGATGCGGGCGTAGCCGTCGAGGTCTTCCGGGATGATCGGCTCCTCGAACCACATGATGTCGAAGGGGGCGAAGGCCTTCGCCGCTTCGATCGCCTGGTCGACGCTCATGGAGTAGTTGGCGTCCACCATGAAGGCGATCTTCGGGCCGATCAGCTCGCGCACGGCGGCGACGCGCTCGACGTCCGCTGCCAGGGTCGGCTGGCCGACCTTGATCTTGACGCCGTCGAAGCCGCGATCGAGGTAGCCCTGCACGCTCTCGAGCAGCTTCGGCAGGGGGAATCCCAGGTCGATGCCGCCGCAATAGGCGCGCGCGCGGCGGCTGTGGCCGCCGGCCATCTGCCAGAGGGCCTGGCCCCGGTTCTTGCCGCGCAGGTCCCAGAGCGCGATGTCGAGGGCGGAGATGGCGAAGGATGCGATGCCGCCGCGGCCGACATAGTGGATGTGCCACTGCATGGCGTCGTGGAGGTCCTCGACCGGGCCGGCGTCCTGACCCAGGAGGAAGGGGGCGAGATCGTGCTCGATCATGGCGCGGACGGCGCGGCCGCCGCGGCCGCCGGTATAGCTGTAGCCCGTGCCCTCGCTGCCGTCGGCGAGGCGGATGGTGGCGGTGATCAGCTCGAAATGGCTGTGGTCGCCATGCTTGGCGTCGACCA
>JAUIID010000234.1 GCA_030431615.1 Alphaproteobacteria bacterium | reverse complement strand
CCAGAGGTCGCCGGCGAAGAGCGCGGCCTCGTCGCCGCCGGTCCCGGCCCGGATCTCGAGGATGGCGCTGGCGTCGTCGGCCGCGTCCCGGGGCAGGAGGAGGAGCTGCAGCTCGCGCTCGAGCTCGGGCAGGCGCCCCTCGAGGCTGGCGAGCTCGTCCCGCGCCATGCCGCGCATCTCGGGCTCGGTCCCGGCATCGTCGAGCATCTGCGTCAGGTCACCGATCTCGGCCTGCAGCGCCCGGTAGCGCTCGATGCCCGAGACGATCGGCTCGAGCTCGGCGAACTCGCGCCCGAGCCCCGCATAGTCGCCGCCGCCCGTCGCCATCAGTGCCGCCAGCTCGTCACGCCGGGCGAGAATGGCGTCGAGCTTCACGTCGAGCCCGCCGCCCTGCCTTGTCGTCATGGGACATCGCCAAGAGATGCTGTGTGAAGGCCCGGTTTTCGGCAGATTTGGCCGGACGTCAATGCCCGGACACGGCCTCCGGGTGCTCGGCCTCCGGCGACGACGGGTCCACCGGCCGCCTGAGCCGGGTCGGGCTGAGCTCGCCGGCCCGCTCGAGGATCGGATAGGCCACCGCCGCGAGGTGCGAATGGATGCGCTTGAGGTCGCGCATCACGTCGAGATGCAGGCTCGAGGTCTGGAGCGACTGCGGCAGCCGGCGGCCGACCCGGGTCAAATGGCTTTCCGCCGCCGCCGCCTCCATCGCCCGAAGCTCGGTCTTCTCGGCGATCAGCCGGCGCGCCTCGGTCATGTCGCCACGCATGAAGACGCTGAGCGCCAGCTGCATGCTGGCGACGATCCGGGCATGGAAACGCTCGATCTCGGCGAAGCCCTCATCCGAGAAATGCAGGCCCGCCTTGATCTTCTTGGCCGCCAGCTCCATCAGGTTCCGGTCGATGATGTCGCCGATATGCTCGAAATTGGTGGTGAAGGTCAGGATCTCGATGCAGCGGTGGCTCTCCTCGGGCTCGAGCTCGCTCTGGCTGAGCCTCGTCAGATAGAGCTTGATGCCCTCGTGCAGGGCGTCGACCACATCGTCCTCGGCCTCGATCTTCTTGACCAGCTCCGGCGTCGAGCCGACGGCAAAGGCATCGATCGTCTGCCGCAGCATCGACTCGACGGCATCGCCCAGCCGAAGCGCCTCGCGCGCCGCATTGGCGAGCGCCACGCTCGGCTCCTGCAGGGCCTCCTTGTCCAGATGGCGGGGCCGGAGCCGCTCGTCGGCGGCGTTGGGGCGGTCGGGCAGGAGCCGGGTCACCAGCTTCGCGACGAGGCCGACCAGCGGCAGCATCAGGATCGCCATCACGACGTTGAAGGCGAGATGCAGGTTGAGCACGAGGCTGGTGCCGCTGCCGAGATGGGCGAGGATCAACGGCGCCAGCCACGGCAGTGCGGCGAGCCCGAGCACCGCCCCGCCGCCGCGCATCACGAGATTGCCGGCCGCCGGCCGGCGGCCGGGCGGCGGGCTCGCCGAGGTGGCGACGAAGGGGGCGATGGCACCCCCCGCATTGGCGCCGAGCACCACCGCGAGCGCCATGGCGGGCGGCACCACGCCGGCTCCCACGAGCCCGGCCACGGTCAGGATCACCGCGATCGAGGAATGCGCCAGCCAGGTCAGCAACGCCGCCAGCGCTGCGGTGAAGACGATGTCGCCCTCGAGCGCCTCGAGAACGCCGGCCAGCGCCGGCGAGGTGCGCAGCGGCTCGGACGACATCACCACCAGCCGCAGCGCCAGCATGATCAGGCCGACACCCAAAAGCGCCCGGCCGAGCTGCCGCACGCGCCCCGTCGGTCCGACGACGAAGCAGCCGAAGCCGATGATGATCGAGATGGGCGAGAGCCAGTGGAGATCGATGGCGAGCACCTGGGCCACCACCGCCGTGCCGATATCGGCACCCAGCATCACCGCCAGTGCCGCGGCGAGTGCTATCAGCCCGCGCTCGGCGAAGGCGCCGACGATCAGCGCCGTCGCCGTGCTGCTCTGCAGCGGCACGGTGACGAGGAAGCCTGCCCCGAGCGCACTCAGGCGGTTGCCGGCCGCTACCCGCAAGAGGCTGCGCAGGGACGAGCCCAGCGCTCGCGACACCCCGGTGCGGACCATGCGCACGCCCCAGAGCAGGAGCGCGATGCCGCCCATGAGCTCGATGAGAAAACCCGTGGCGGTCAACTGGCCAGCACCTCGAACAACCGCGTCAGCCTTCGGGCTTAGCGCGGTTCGATGGCTACCGTCAAAGTTCTGTCACGAAACTGTCACGAATTCAGCCTGCAAGGCGGCGAACCAGCTCGGTCCGCGGCAGCACCTGCTCCTCGCCGCTGTCGAGATCGCGCAGCTTGACCACGCCCGAAGCCAGCTCGTCGTCGCCGAGCGACAGGGCGAACCGGGCAGCCGCCCGGTCGGCGCGCTTCATGCGCTGGCCGGGCTTGCCCTTGAAGGCGAGCTCGACCGCGATCCCCGCCGCCCGGAGCTCGGCCGCGAGCAGCCGTGCCGCCTGCTCCGCTGCCGGGCCGATCGGCACGATCGCCACCGGCCGCACCCGCGCCTCCTCGCGACCGGCGAGGAGCGCCAGCCGCTCGACCCCGGCGGCCCAGCCAACGCCTGGCGTCGACGGCCCGCCGATCTCCTCGACCAGCCCGTCATAGCGGCCGCCGGCGATCACCGCCCCCTGGGCCCCGAGCTGGTCGGTCGTGAACTCGAAGGCGGTGTGGGTGTAGTAGTCGAGCCCGCGCACCAGCCGCGGGTTCAGGCGATAGGCAAGGCCCAGCTCGTCGAGCCCTTCGCGCACCGCCTTGAAGAAGTCGCGACTCGCCTCGTTGAGCGACTCCTCGAGCCGGGGTGCGCCCTCGACGACCTTGCGGTCGCCCTCGTCCTTGCTGTCGAGGATACGCATCGGGTTGCGGCCGAGGCGTGCCAAGCTGTCCTCGGAGAGCCGGTCGCGATAGCCCTCGAGATAGCGCACCAGCTCCTCGCGATAGGCCTGCCGGCTGGCCGGGTCACCCAGCGTGTTGAGCTCGAGCGTGACATGCTCCGCCACCCCGAGCCGTTCGAGGATCATGGCACCTGCAGCGATCACCTCGACGTCGCCCTGCGGCTCCGGCGCGCCGATGAGCTCGATGCCGATCTGGTGGAACTGTCGCATGCGGCCCTTCTGCGGCCGCTCGTAGCGGAACATCGGCCCGGCATAGAAGAACTTCAGCGGCAGGCTCTGCAGCAGGCCGTTGGAAATGGCCGCCCGGGCCACACCCGCGGTGTTCTCGGGCCGGAGCGTCAGGCTCTCGCCGCCGCGATCCTCGAAGGTGTACATCTCCTTCGTCACCACGTCCGAGGTGTCGCCCAGCGTCCTGAGGAAGACGTCGGTGAACTCGAAGACCGGTGTCGCGATCTCCTCGTAGCCGTAGAGTGCGGAGGCGGCGCGGCCGGTCTCGATGACGTGCCGGTGCCGGCGGATCGTCTCGCCGAACAGATCGTGCGTGCCGCGTACCGGCCGGGCGGTGGCCATGAATCGTCAACCTTCTGAAACGGAAAAGAGTGGTCAGGCAGCCGGCCGCTTGCCGAAGCGCTCCTCGACATAGCGCTCGACCAGGGCCTGGAATTCCTCGGCGATATGGTCGCCGCGCAGCGTCGTGGCCTTCGCCCCGTCGATGAAGACGGGTGCCACCGGGCTCTCGCCGGTGCCGGGCAGGCTGATGCCGATATCTGCGTGCTTGCTCTCGCCGGGCCCGTTGACGATGCAGCCCATCACCGCGACCTTGAGCTCCTCGATGCCGGGATAGCTCGCCCGCCAGACCGGCATCTGCCTCGCGAGATAGGTCTCGATCTGCAGCGCCAGCTCCTGGAAGAACGTGCTGGTCGTGCGCCCGCAGCCCGGGCAGGCGGCCACCTCGGGCGCGAAGCTGCGCAGGCCCAGGGACTGCAGGATCTCCTGGCAGACCCGGACCTCGGTGGTCCGTGTCTCGCCCGGCCGTGGCGTCAGCGAGCAGCGGATGGTGTCGCCGACGCCGTCGGTAAGCAGGACCGAGAGGGCGGCAGCACTCGCCGCGATGCCCTTCGAGCCCATGCCCGCCTCGGTCAGCCCGAGATGCAGCGCATAGGTGCTGCGCCGGGCGAGCTCGCGATAGACGGCGATCAGGTCCGGCACCCGGCTCACCTTGGCCGAGATGACGATCCGGTCGGCACCAAGCCCCATCCGCTCGGCATGCGCGGCACTCTCGAGGGCGGAGCGGACGAGCGCCTCGCGCAGCACGAAATCGGCGCTCTCGGGTGCCGGCGAGCCGGCGTTCTCGTCCATCAGCCGGGCCGCCAGCGCCTGGTCGAGCGAGCCCCAGTTGACGCCGATCCGGACCGGCCGGTCGGCGACCAGCGCCGCCTCGATCATCGCCTCGAACTGCCGGTCGCGCTTGTCGCCGAAGCCGACATTGCCCGGGTTGATCCTGAGCTTGGCGAGGCTCGGCCCGAGCTCCGGCACCGCCGCCAGCAGCCGGTGGCCATTGTAGTGAAAATCGCCGACCAGCGGGACGCTGTGCCCCAGGAGGTCGAGCCGCTCGCGCAAGAGCGGCACCGCGCGCGCCGCCGGCTCGTCATTGACCGTGACCCGGACGATCTCCGAGCCCGCCTGCGCGAGCTCGATCACCTGGCGGCAGGTGGCGTCGAGATCCGAGGTGTCGGTATTGGTCATCGACTGGACGACGACCGGCGCACCGCCACCGATCATGACGCTGCCGACCCGGACAGCCGTGGTCGGCCTGCGCTGTACCTCCGCGAGGGCCACCATGCCGGTCAGCGCAGCCTGGTGAGCAGCGCGTCGGGAGCCAGCGAGACGTCGCGCACCACCGCCCCGCTCCGCCCGAGCGTGCCGACCCGCTCGCCGTCGACCCAGACCTCGAGCCCGCCGGCATTGCCGGTCCACAAGGCGAGGTCGTTGCGGTCGGGAATGACGAAGCGGTCGCCGGGCTCGAGGGTACGGCTGGTGACGAAGTCGCGCGCCGGGCTCTGCACCTGGATCCAGCTCGCCTCGCGGGCCAGCAGCACGACCCGTCCGTCACCCCCGGCCCCGTCGGCTGCACCGGCCCCGAACAGGGTCCCGGTGGTCGCGCCCGATGCGGCAGCGTCGGCCTCCGCGGCGGGTGTCTCGAGGGCAGCGAGGAGGTCGCCAACCGTGCCGGGCTCGGCCTGCCCGTCGTCCTGGCGCCGGGCAGCGGCCGCCCGCTCGGCCTCGGCATCGAGCACCAGATCGCCCAAGGGACTGGCGGGCGGGGGCTCGGCGGCAGCTGCCTCCGGCAGATAGGCTTCGCTCGCCCGCAGGCTGGACAAGGGCGCCTGCCCGTCGCCCGCACCCGAGACGACGGGGCCGGCGGGCGGCGCCGTGCGGGCGATGACACCGCTCACCGGCGCCTCTGGCGGCGGCGCCGCCGCCGGCGCCGCAGGTGCCGGGGTGGGGGTCTGGACCGCCGCCGTCACGGTCGGCTGCGCCGGCGCCGGCCGCGTGGTGGTGGCGGGCTCGGCCGCCCGGGTCGGGGCCTCCTCCCGGGGCGGCGCCTCGGCATCATCGAACAAGGTCGCGGCATACTGGCCGATCTCGCCCGGCAGGGCGGTCACCCGCTGCAGCATGTCGCCGCCACCGGCCTGGACCGCGTACCAGCCGACATAGGCGAGGCCGCCGAGCACGAGGCCGAGGATGACCAGCGAAACGCTCGGCAGGCGGTTCTCGGCGGCCGGCTGGCGGACATGCAGCTCCTGCTCGGCGTCCTCCGCCAGACCGACCCTGAGCCCGTGCACCACCTCGGTGCCATCGAAACCCAGATGATCGGCGTAGCTGCGCAGGAAGCCCATGGCGTAGGCCCGGCCGGGCATCGCCGAGAGGTCGCCCTCCTCGAGCGCGAACAGATAGGAAGGCTTGATCCTGAGATAGTCGGCGACGTCGTAGAGGTCCTCGCCCCGCTGCTGCCGCGCCTCGCGCAGATGGCGACCGACGGCGACGAGCCGCTGGGCGGACGTATCGAGGGCCGGCTCGGGAGAGGGCGCGCGACGGGACACGGTGGGGCAAACGTCCTGAACAGGCGGGCCGAGACCAAACCTCGAACCCAGAGTTGCACACTGCGGAGCGAGCTCAGCGCTGGGTCAGCACCCGAGGCAGCTCCTCCATAGCAAACCACGCCGCCACAGCCAAACCCCGATCGATTCCCGAGGTCTCGTCACTCGATGCTCAACTCGCGCGATACGTGTGGTCCGGCAAGGCGACCGCGTGATCGTGCGCGTAGGCAAGCAGCCGGCGCCTGAGGCTGTGGTCTGGCAGATCGAGCAAGGTCTTGAGGTAGTCGCTCAACCGGCCGGCATCAAGGGAGCGAAGCATCACCTTGACCGGGCCGATCTGGGCCGGCGACAGCGACAGGCGGCGCACGCCGAGGCCGACCAGCGCCATGGCCTCGATCGGCCGGCTCGCCATCTCGCCGCAGACGGCGAGCGGCACGCCGGCTTCCCGGCAGTGCTCGACCAGGCCGCGCAGGAAGCCCAGCACCGGCGGCGACAGCACGTCGTAGCGGTCGCCCAGCACCTGCGAGCCGCGGTCGCAGGCGAACAGGAACTGCAGGAGGTCGTTGCTGCCGACCGAGAGGAAGTCGACCTCGCGCAGCAGCACCGGCAGCTGCCAGTAGAGCGAGGGCACCTCCATCATCGCACCCACCTCGATCACCTCGGGCAGCGCCTGGCCACGCGCCTCGGCCCTGGACCGCTCGAGGTCGAGCAGATGCCGGGCAGCGCGCAGCTCGGCGACCTCGGCGACCATCGGGAACATCACCCGCAGCAGCGGCCGGCCGGCGGCCGCCTCGAGCAGCGCGCGCAGCTGGTGGCGGAGGATAACCGGGCGGTCGAGCGTCAGGCGCAGCGCCCGCCAGCCCATCGCCGGGTTCTCCTCCTCCGGCATGCGCCAGTAGGGCAGCTGCTTGTCGCTGCCGATATCGAGGGTGCGAAAGCAGACCGGCCGCCCGCCGGCCCGGTCCAGCACCGCCGCGTAGTACTCGGCCTGGACGCGCGGGTCGTGGAAATCCGGCCGCGACATGAAAGTGAGCTCGGTGCGGTAGAGCCCGACCCCCTCGGCACCGGTGGTATCGAGCTCGCCGAGGTCGATGAGGAAACCGGCATTGATCGACAGCTTCACAGGGATGCCGTCGGCCGTCACCGACGGCTCGTCCCTGAGGCTGCCGAACACGCGCCGGCGCTCCTGGCGCGCCCGCGTCGCGTCCCTGAAAGCCTCGACCACCTCCTCGGACGGCCTGAGGAAGACCTGCCCGTGCTCGGCGTCGAGCGCGATCAGGTCGCCGGCCTCGATCTGCGCCATGGCCCGGTTGACCCGACCGAGCATCGGCACGTCGAAGGCGCGGGCGACGATGGTCACGTGGGCCGTCGCCGAGCCCTCCTCGAGCACGATGCCGCCGATCTTGCTGTGGTCGTAGTCGACGAGGTCCGCCGCCGAGAGGTTGCGGGCGACGATGATCGAGCCGGGCGGCATCATCCTGGCCTCGTGCCCGCTGTCGCGGCCGGCGAGCAGGCGGAGCAGCCGCTCGGCGAGGTCCTCGAGGTCGAGCAGCCGCTCGCGCAGATAGGCGTCGCTCGCATGGCCGATGCGGAGCTTGGTGTCCTCCTGGACCCGCTTGACCGCGGCCTCGGCGGTAAGGCCGGTCTCGATCGCCTCGTGCATGCGCCGCCGCCAGCCGCCGTCATGGGCGAACATGCGATAGGTCTCGAGCACCTCCCGATGCTCGCCGGCCCCGAGATCGGTGCGCTCCAGCATCGCGTCGAGCGATTCCCGGAGATTCTCCACCGCGGCCTCGAGCCGCGCCGCCTCGGACACCGGGTCGTCGGCGAGAAGGCGAGTGATCTCGATCTTCGGCGCATGCAGCCAGGCCGGGCCGATGGCCAGCCCCTCGACCAGCTGGCGCCCTTCGAGCCGGCGCTGCTCGCTGCCGAGGCCCGGCAGGTCGGTGTAGCGGTCGACGTCGACGAGGTCGCCCGAGGCCAGCATCTCGGCCAGCACGCTGGCGATGATCTGCAGCGCCTCGACCTCGTCCTCGGCGTATTTCTTGCGCGCCGTGTTCTGCACGACGAGCACGCCCACCACCCGGCCGGTGCGCACCACCGGCACGCCGAGGAAGGAATTGTAGACGTCCTCGCCGGTCTCCGGGAAGAAGCGGAAATTGGCGTGATGCTGGGCGTCGTCCGTATTGATCAGGGTGCCTGCGGCGGCGATCGTGCCGACCAGCCCCTGGCCGACCGCCATGCGG
>JAUIID010000233.1 GCA_030431615.1 Alphaproteobacteria bacterium | reverse complement strand
TCCTTCGCCGTCACCCGCGCCGTCGTTGCCTTCGCCATTTCCCTTCCTCCCTGCATGAACTCTGGAACCATCCAGAACGCAAGACAAGAAGGTTAAGTGGACACATCACCGTCCACGACCACGTCATCGTCGGCAAGAACCGCCACACCAGCTTCAAGAGCGCCGGGCTGATCTGACGCGAGCCGTTTCGTCTTGCCGGCCGCCTGCGGCAGGGCTAGCGTGAAGCTAGCCAGAAATGCGGCTGGCGACTTCCGGGGAGTGTCGGTGATGCCGTTGCAGGTGATCGGCACCGGGTTCGGAAGGACCGGGACGGATTCGATGCGCACGGCCCTGAACATGCTGGGCGTGGGCCCCACCCATCACATGCTGGAGCTCTCGGACCGGCCCGAGCTGTACCGGCTCTGGATCGAGCTGGCGCATGGAGCGAAGCCCGACTGGGAGGCGCTTTTCGACGGCTATCGCGCCTGCATGGACTGGCCGTCGGCCTGTTACTGGCGCGAGCTGATCGCGCTCAACCCGGATGCGAGGGTGATCCTCACCTGGCGTTCGGCCGAGAGCTGGTGGGCGAGCTTCGAGAAGACCATCCTGAAGGTCTGGCGCTGGCCCATCGAGAAGTCGCCCTTGATCCACTGGGTCGGCGACAGGGTGTTCGGCGGCCGGCCGGACGACCGGGCGCACGCGATTGCCGTTTACGAGGCGCATGTCGCGGAGGTGAAGGCGACGGTGCCGGCGCATCGGCTGCTGGTGCACCGGCTGGGCGATGGTTGGGAGCCGCTCTGCGCCCATCTCGGCGTGGCGGTGCCGGCCGAACCCTATCCGAGCCGGAACTCGACGGCCGAGCTGCAGGCCCGCATGAATCTGGATTAGGCCGGACGCGGCGAGGGCTCAGTCGCCCAGGGCCTCCAGCTCCTCGACGCTTTGGGCCTCCAGCACCTGTCGGGCCACGGCGTAAGGGAAGCCGGCCCGGGCGAAGGTGGCGAGCGCCTGCTCCGGCGTCCGCTCGCGGCCGCCCGGCACGGCGTAGGGCCCGAGCCGGCGCCGGCGGGCGAAGGCGAGGGCGGCGGCGAGGTCGAGATCCGGCGTGTCCTCGGCCAGCCCCTCCAGCACGTCCGTGGCGAGGTCGCGATCGACGCCCTTGGCGGCCAGCTCCTGGGCGATGCGCCGGGTCGGCCGGCCCTTCTCGACCAGCCGGCGGGCGCGGGTCAGGGCGAAGGCCCGGTCGTCGACGAGGCCGAGCCGCACGAGGTCGTCGAGCAGCGCCTCGATCGCTTCCTCGACGGGCGCCGCCTCCAGCTCGAGCGCTTCGGCCTCGCGCAGCGCCCGGCGGCGCAGCACGGTGCCCAGATGCGCCCGGCTGGTCGAGAACCGCTCGAGATAGGCCAGCGCCCGCCGCCGCAGCCGTTCGGGCGTCGGCCGTTTCGCCGGTCGGCCTAGACGTCGAGACGCCATACGGGCAGCCCCCGCACGCCCGGCACGGTGAGGGCGAAGAGCCCGCCGGCCTGGGGCTGCCGGGCCTCGGTGCCGGGCGTTTGCCCGCCGCTGATCGAGGTGACGTAGAGCGTCTTCAGGTCGGCGCCGCCGAAGGCGATCTTGGTCGGCCGCTCGATCGGCATGTCGACGATGCGGTCGATCCGCCCGTCGGGCGTGAAGCGCACCAGCTGCCAGCCGCCGACGCCGGCCATCCAGTAGCAGCCGTCGGCGTCGATCGTGCCGCCGTCCGGCCGCCCGGCGAGGTCGTCGGTGCCAGCGAAGACCCGCTGCGGGCCGAGCGTGCCGTCCGCGGCGTCGTAGTCGGCGACCCAGATGGTCCGCACGTTGGGATCCGAATCGGACCAGTAGAAGAGCTTGCCGTCGGGGCTGAAGGCCATGCCGTTCGGAACCTTGAGCTCCTTCACCAGGAGGCTCGCCTGGCGATCCGGGTCGAGCCGCCAGATGGATCCCACCGGCAACCGCTCGCCCATCGGCATGGTGCCGGCGATGAGCCTGCCGGCCGGATCGGGCGTGCCGTCATTGAACCGGTTCTCCGGCAGGTCCGGCTCGGGATCGACGATCGCCTCGATCGCCCCGGTTTCGGGGTCGAAGGTGGAGAAGCCGTTCTCGAGCGCCACGACGAGGCCGCCGGTCTTGCGAAAGCCGAAGCAGCCGATCCGGGACGGCATGGTCCACACCCGGTTCTCGCCCGTCGCCGGGTCGAAGCGATTGAGCGTGGGCGCGCTGATGTCGACCCACCAGAGGTGGCCCAGGGTCTCGTCCCACATTGCCCCCTCGCCGGTATGCGCCCTGGCGTCGAGCACGCAATCCACCTTCGTCAACGTCGTCTCCCCCGGTTCCAAGCCAAGGTCAGGGTTTGCCCGCTTCCGGCACCGATCTCAACTCGGCAGATCGCCGGCGCGACGGACCAGCGGCGGTTCGGCGTCGGTGCGCAGGTTCGCGACGTGGCGAAAGATGGCCATTGCCCGGTTGGCGTAGGAGGCGGCCGAGGGCAGCATGAAGCCCGGCGCATGGATCGTGGCGCGCATGATTGACCAGTAGCGCCAGACCCCGGGCGCCTCCGGCTCCAGCAGCAGCACCGTCTGCAGCCCGTCCACCGGCAGCACCTCCGCGCCCAGCACCCGGCCCGGCAGGACGTTGCGCATCGTCACCCGGATCAGCTCGGGCGAGAAGGTCTCGACCGTGATCGAATGCACGACGGCGCCGATCAGGTCGTCCTCGAGCAGCACGTGGACCGGCTCGCCGAGCACGATCTCGTCGCGCCGGAAATCGCCGCGCGTCGCCGCCGGATCGGCGCTGGCGAGGGGCACGGCTTCGAGGAAGAGCGGGCGCCAGGCATCGCGGGTCACCGACCAGTAACGGAGCCGGGTCAGTGCGGAGATGGTCGTGAACCGGGCGAGCAGCGCCTCGATGTCGTCGAGCCGGAAGCGGGCAGCCAGCGCCAGGACGACATCCACCGGCTTCGCCTCCCAGCCGAGGCAGTCGGGCGGCTGCCAGGCGGCGAGCAGGTCCGTATCGGTGCAAGCGAGCACGGCCGGCGGCTGGCCGAGGCGCGGCGGAGCGGGGCGTGGGGAGCCGCCGGCGCAGGGCGGTACCGGCAGCTCGACCGCGGCGGCCAGCCTGAACGGCAGGAGGGTGCCGGCCAGCACCAAGGTGCGGCGGGTCAGGTCCGGCGCCACGGCAACGCTTCGTTAACGCGGATGCGGTAGGACTGGCGCATGCGCCTGCTCGCTCTACTGCTCCTCACGGCGTTCCTCTCGCTTGCCGCAGCGCCGCTTCGAGCGCAAGCGCCGTTCTGCGAGCCGCAAACCGCCGGCGAGGTCGCCTGCATCGCCGAGAAGCTCTGTCGCTGCCGCTTCGAGCGCGGCGGCAGCCTGAGCGACGTGCCCGCCGGCTGGCGCTGGGACTGCGGCACGCTTCGCCCCTACTGTCATCGTCCGCCCGTCCTCGCCCCTGCCAGCGAAGCCCTGGGCGGGGTGGTCATCGACGGGCCGTGGCGCCTGGAGCGACCCCTGCCAGAGCCGCCGCCGGAGGTGCCGGAGGTGCCGGAGATACCGGAGGTGCCGGTGACGCCGCAGCCCGTTGCTCCCTAGGCGCCTGGCCGGCCCGCCGCCAGGGCTCGCGCTTGTACCAGTCGACCATGTAGGCGACGCCGATGATGGCGGCGAGCCCGAAGATGTTGGCGGCCGCCACGATCAGGGGGTCGCGGGCGGGCCGGTACCGGCCCGCGAAGGTCGTGCCCTCGCCCGAGAGCTGGTCGATGGCGATGGACAGGATCCAGGCCAGCGCCATGCTCGCCATGAAGGTGGCGAGCGCCTGCTGGCCCACCTTGATGATCACCCGGCAGGGAGCACTCTCGAGCCAGTGCTCGCGCCCGTGCAGCAGCCAGAGCGCCAGATAGGCGAGTGCGAGGAGATGCAGCCAGCGCAGGGGGTGCTGGTTGGTCTTGAAGATGCCGCCCTGCTCCCAGTGCCTGAGCCAGAGCCAGTCGTGGATGGCCTCGAGCGCCGGCACCTGCATGTAGATCTGCCAGCGGCTGAGCGGGATCATGACGAGGACATAGGCGGCGGCGAGGGCGAGGAGCCAGGGCCGGTAGGCCGGCGGGCGGATCCAGCCCCGCGACAGCATGAAGCCGGTGAAGAAGACGACCTGCCAGCCGAACGGGTTGAAGAACCAGACCCGGTCCGAGAAGGGCTCGGCCGGCAGGTTGAGGTTGAAGGCCCAGGTCGCGGCGTAGAGCAGGAGGCAGAAGGCAATGGCCGCGGCGACGTGGAGGCGCTGCAGCAGCATCACGAGCGGGATCATCGCCAGGATGACGAGATACATCGGCAGGATGTCGAAGTAGTTCGGCACGTAGGTGAGCGTGAAGAGGCCGACGAGCTGCTGCTCGGTATCGTCGAAGAAGGGCTCGAGGTTCAACACACCCAGATAGTTCCAGCGGGACGTGCCGAAGAGCTCGTTGGCGACCACGGTGATCGCGGCGATGGCGAAGAAGAGCCCGAGATGCGCCCAGTAGACCTGCCAGCAACGCAGCGCGATGCGCCGCACCCCCATCCAGAACCCGACATTGATGAAGGTGCCGCCGAAGGCGATGGCCGCCGCATAGCCCGAGCAGAAGACGAACATCTCGGCCGCGTCCGACGGGCCGAAGCGGGCGGGGATCCAGAGCGACCACGAGTTCCACTGGATGTGCGCGACGAGGATGATCAGCATGGCGATGCCGCGAAAAAAATCGAGACGCGGATCACGCCGGCTCTTGCCCGGTCCTTGGCTGTGCGAGACCTTGGAAGACATGGGGGAAGGGTTCCGTCGAGCCGGCGAGCAGAATGGGATGGGGCTGCTGATGGACGCAACAGTCGACGCGCCACGCGCGGTCGTCAAGAACGCCGAGGCGATGCCGGGTCCCCGGGGGTGCTCCCGGTCGTTCACATTCCCGTTTTCGGCACAAGCTGCTGCCATTTTGGGCAGTTTCCTCGCCCTTTCGGTGCTCGGTGGCGGTTCGATTCCGGCCGGCGCCGCGGACCGGTCCTTCGGCTCCTCGGCACGGACCAGCCCGAGCCTCGATCGCCAGATCGACCGGGCCCGGCGCGATCCGGGCGGCACGAGCCGGCTCCAGCGCCGCAATCTCCAGGACCGGCTGCGCCAGGAGCCGCCGGGGGCCGAGCGGACCCGCCAGCTGGACACGCTCGACCGGCTGCCGCCGGCCCGCCCGGCGACGGGCCCGGACCCGCTGCCGGCGCCGCTGCCCACGACCCAGCTGCCGACCTCCATCCCGGCGCCGGAGGGCGGCCTGCCGACATCGCTGCCACCGCCCGCCGCCCGGCCGGCACCTCGCTGACCGGTGATGCATGAGGTCGACCTATTCCTCATTCGCCATGGCGAGACCGAGTGGAACCGCGAGCGGCGGTTCCAGGGGCATCGGGATTCGCCGCTGACGGCGCGCGGCATCGCCCAGGCCGAACGCGCCGGCCGGCGCCTGCTGGCCGAGCTCGACGACCCGGCGGCCTATGCTCTGACATCCAGCCCGCTCGGCCGGGCGCGGCACACGGCCATCCTCGTCGCCGGCGCCATCGGCCGCGCACCCGGCGACGTCACCCTCGACGACCGGCTCATGGAAATGACCTGGGGCGCCTGGGACGGCCTCACCGCCGCCGAGATCGAGGCCCGGGATCCCGAGCTCTGGCAGGCCCGGATCGACGACCGCTGGACCGTAGCCCCACCCGGCGGCGGCGAGACGCAGCAGGCGATCCTGAACCGGGCGATGGCCTGGCTCGGCGACCTCGGCCCGGCGACGCGGGTGGTCGCAGTGGCCCACGGTGCCTTGGGCCGGGCCATCCGCACCGCCTATCTGGGCCTACCGGCCGCCGCCATGCTCGAGCTGGACGAGCCGCAGGATGCCTTCTTCCGGCTGTACGCCGGTCGGATCGAGAGGATCGACGTCTGAGGAAGAAGGATGTGGGGGAAATGATTTCCCCCACGCCCCCTCATTCTTCCCGGATAGCGCCCACCTGAGAATTCGAAGGGGGTGCGGGGGAAATCATTTCCCCCCCGGAGCGAGGCGCTGCCGCCGATCGGGTGCACGTCCTGCAGGAACTGGTTGCGTCGCCGCGCTGACGGCCGCGAGCTTCGCCGCGACCGACTTGTCCATGGTTTCCAATGCCGTCTCCTCTTGCAGTGCAGCGCCGGGCCGCGCAAAAAACTTCGATGCGCCGCGCGGGCCCGGTGCACCGTGCTGAGAGCCGGAGGAACCGCCGACATGGCAGGTAAAGAGGAACTGCCCGACGCCAGGGAACTGGCCGCGCGCATGGCCGAGATCGGCGAGCGAAGCAATCGCATCTTCCGCAAGTTTCTCGAGCGGCAGGACGACGAGCAGTTCCAGATTCCCGACCCGAAAGTGGTCACCGAAGCCTTTGCCCGCTTGGCCGAGCACCTGCTGGCCCGGCCCGAGCAGCTGGTCGATGCGCAGCTCGCCTACTGGGCGGAGATGGGCCGCCTGTGGCAGAGCTACATGCGGCGCGTGCTGGGCGAGGAGGTGCCGCCCATGGTCGAGCCGGCGCCCGACGATCGCCGCTTTCGGGACGAGGCCTGGAGCGAGGATCTCGTCTTCGACTACATCAAGCAGTCCTATCTGGTCACCGCGAGCTGGATCCAGGGCACGGTCGCCAATGTCGAGGGGCTCGACCCGGCGCTGCGCAACAAGGTGGCCTTCTACACGCGCCAGTATGTCGATGCGCTGGCCCCTTCCAATTTCGCGCTGACCAATCCCGTGGTGCTCCGCCAGGCCGCCGAGACCCGGGGCGAGAGCCTGTACGAGGGGCTGCGCCGCCTGCTCGAGGACCTCGAGCACGGCAAGGGCGAGCTGAAGATCAGCATGACGCGCGAGGACGCGTTCGAGCTCGGCGAGAACATCGCGACGAGCGAGGGTGCGGTGGTCTTCGAGAACGAGCTGATGCAGCTCATTCAGTACGCGCCCCGGACGCCGACCGTGCAGCGGCGGCCGCTCCTGATCATCCCGCCCTGGATCAACAAGTTCTACATCCTCGACCTCAAGCCGAAGAACAGCTTCATCCGCTACGCGGTGGAGCAGGGCTCGACCGTCTTCGTCATCTCCTGGGTCAACCCCACATCCGGGCTCGCCCACAAGAGCTTCGAGGACTACCTCGTGGACGGCCCGCTCGCCGCGCTCGATGCCGTCACCCGGCACACCGGCGAGGACGAGGTCAACATCATCGGCTACTGCCTCGGCGGCACGCTCGCCGCCTGCCTCCTGGCGCACGAGGCGGCGAAGGGGCGCAAGCGCATCGCGTCGGCCACCTTCTTCACGACCATGCTGGATTTCGCCGAGCCCGGCGACCTCGCCGTCTTCATCGACGACGAGCAGCTCGAGCTGCTCGACCGGCACATGGCGAAGAAGGGCTATCTCGAGGCGCGCCACATGCAGCAGGTCTTCAACCTGATGCGCGCCAACGACCTGATCTGGTCCTTCGTCGTCAGCAACTACCTGATGGGGCGGGCGCCGCTGGCCTTCGACCTCCTCTACTGGAACGCCGACAGCACGGCGATGCCCTACATGATGCACAGCTTCTACCTGCGCTGCATGTACCAGCAGAACCTGCTGACGAGGCCGGGCGGCATCACCCTCGACGGCGTGCCGATCGATCTCGGCGAGGTCCGCCAGCCGGCCTTCTTCGTCTCGACCAGGGACGACCATATCGCCCCCTGGCGCTCGACCTTCCGGGGCAGCCGGCTGCTCGGCGGGCCGGTGCGCTTCGTGCTCGGCGGTTCGGGCCATATCGCCGGCATCGTCAATCCCGCCGATTCGACCAAGTACGGCTACTGGACGAGCACCAGCCGGAGTGCCGATCCCGACGCCTGGCTGGCGCAGGCCGAGCATCACGAAGGCTCCTGGTGGCCGGCCTGGCGGCGCTGGCTGGAACGGCATGGAGGCGGGGTTGTGGCTGCACGCAATCCCGCGGATGGCAACCTGAAGTTGATAGAGCCGGCGCCAGGTCGCTATGTGCGGGTGCGAAGCACCGATTGAGTCGACAACTTCCGCCGCGCGGCAGCGAATTATTCGGAATAATTCGGACGGACCGGCGTCCATTGCACGTGTCTTGACCGACACCGAGCCGGCCCTCGCGCCGGTCCGGTCCCGGTCAATGGCTTTTACCGCCCACGATTGGTCCGTCGGCCACCGGCCGACGGACATTTTCTTCCTCCGCCTGGCTATTCAGCGGCCGAGAAAATCCGACACAAGCTGGCACTCCGGTATTCACTTCGCTTCCGTCGTGAGATGGACTAATGGGGATGGGAACGAGATTCAACTGGAATGCGCATGATCTGGCAGCGTGGCAAGATGCGGTCGGAGGCGGCGAGTC
>JAUIID010000232.1 GCA_030431615.1 Alphaproteobacteria bacterium | reverse complement strand
ACATGATCTCGTCGAGCTCGACGGAGACGAGGAGGATGGCCTTGCCGGCGTCGCGCATCGCCACCAGCCGCTTGTGGATGAACTCGATGGCGCCGATGTCGACGCCCCTGGTCGGCTGGCCGACGAGCAGGAGGTCCGGATCGTGCTCCATCTCGCGGGCGAGCACGAGCTTTTGCTGGTTGCCGCCGGAGAACGAGGTCGCCTGGAGGTGCGGTGCTGCCGGGCGAACATCGTAGCCCCGCATCCAGTCGAGGCATTGGGCGATGATGCTGCGCTTCTTCAGAAAGCCGTGCTCGGAATAGGCAGGCTGGAGCTGGTAGCCCAGGATCGCGTTCTCGTAGGCCGGAAAGCCGCGCACGAGACCCATCCGGAGCCGGTCCTCGGGCACGTGGCCGAGCTTCTTCAGCCGGCAGTCGGCGGCATCGGCCAGCGGTTTGCCGTGCAGCCGGATGTGGCCGCCGCTCGGCCGCCTGATGCCGGAGAGCGCTTCCAGAAGCTCCGACTGGCCGTTGCCGGCGACCCCGGCAATGCCCACGATCTCGCCGGCGCGGACGGTGAAGCTCACATCCTTGACCCGGCGGACACCCTGCTCGTCGACCACCTCGAGATGCTCGACCTCGAGCACCGGCGCGCCGGGCCGCGCCGGCTCCTTGTCGACCCGAAGCAGCACCTTGCGGCCGACCATGAGCTCGGCCAGCTCCTCGGTGGTCGTCTCGGCGGTCCGCCGGTGGGCGACCATCCGGCCCTGGCGCATGACGCTGACCGTGTCGGTCGCCGCCATGATCTCGCGCAGCTTGTGGGTGATGAGGATGACCGTCCGGCCCTGCTCCTTCAGGTTCTGCAGGATGCGGAAGAGGTGGTCGGCCTCCTGCGGCGTCAGCACGCCCGTCGGCTCGTCGAGGATCAGGACATGGGCGCCACGGAAGAGGGCCTTGAGGATCTCGACCCGTTGCTGGATGCCGACCGGCAGGTCGGCGATCCGGGCGTCGATATCGACCTCGAGCGCATAGTCCCGCTCGAGCCGGAGGAGTTCCTCGCGGGCCTTGGCCCGGCCGGCGCCGAGCGTCCAGCCGCCCTCGGCGCCGAGCAGGATGTTCTCGAGGACGGTGAACGGCTCGACCAGCATGAAGTGCTGGTGGACCATGCCGATGCCGGCCCCGATCGCATCCTCGGGCGAGCGGATGGCCCGCTCCTCGCCGTCGACCCGGATGGTGCCGGAATCGGCCTGGTAGAAGCCGTAGACGATGTTCATCAGGGTCGACTTGCCGGCGCCGTTCTCGCCGACGATGCCGTGGATGGTGCCGGCCTCGACCGTCAGGTTGATGTCGTCATTGGCGTGGACCGGGCCGAATGACTTGTCGATGCCCAGGAGCTCGATGGCCGGCGCGGCACCACTCGTGCGCCCGTCGCCACCGGCCCCGGACATGTCGCCTGCTGCCGTCAGTTCTGGGTCGAGTAGTAGTCCTCGACGACGATCTCGCCGGCCACGATCTTGGCCTTGGCGTCCTCGATCGCGGCTTCCATCTCGGGCGTGACCAGCTCGCGGTTGTTATCGTCGATGGCGAAGCCGACGCCGTCCTCGGCCAGCCCGAGCGACTGCGCGCCAGCCTGCCAGGTGCCGTCCTGCGAGTCCTTGAAGGCATTGTAGACGGCGACGTCGACCCGCTTCAGCATCGAGGTCAGCACGCTGCCCGGATGCAGGTGGTTCTGGTTGCTGTCGACGCCGATCGAGAGCATGTCGCGGTCGGCCGCAGCCTGCAGCACGCCGAGCCCGGTGGCACCGGCGGCGGCGTAGACCACGTCGACACCCTGGTCGAACTGGCCGATTGCCAGCTCGCCGCCCTTGCCCGGGTCGTTCCAGGCGGCCGGCGTCGTGCCGGTCATGTTGACCAGCACCTCGGCATCGGGATTCACGTAGTGGACGCCCTGCTCGTAGCCGTGGGCGAAGTTGCGGATCAGCGGGATGTCCATGCCGCCGACGAAGCCGACCTTGCCGGTTTCGGACGCCATCGCGGCCGCCATGCCGACGAGGAACGAGCCCTCGTGCTCCTTGAAGACGACCGACTGGACGTTCGGCTGCTCGACGACCGCGTCGATGATGGTGAACTCGACATCGGGGTTGTCGGGGGCGACCGTCTCGAGCGGGGTCGCGTTCTGGAAGCCGACGACCACGACGATCGTGGCCCCGTTGCGGACCATGCGGCGCATCGCCTGCTCGCGCTGCGCCTCCTGGGTGACCTCGAACTCGAGATACTCGATGCCGGTCTCTTCCTTGAACCGCTCGGCACCGTTGTAGGCGGCCTCGTTGAACGACTTGTCGAACTTGCCGCCCATGTCGAAGATGACCGCCGGCTTGAAGTCCTGCGCAGTCGCCGCGCCGGTCATCAACGCCAATGCCAGCATCGCCAGACCGAACCTGCTGCCGCCCGTCTTGCCCATGGTCATTGCCTCACCCCTCGGGAAGAAACCCCTCACTGCGGAAAAAACCCTAGGCGAGGCGTCGGCAATTGCAAGCGGGATCGCTGCCGCGGTCAGCCCGATTCCGGGCATCGCCAGTCGGCCGGGGCGGCGGTATCGCCGCCGATCCAGGCAAGGATATCCTGCCAGACCGTCTCGGCCTGCAGATCGCGCAGGAGGAGGTGCCAGCCCTCATGGTAGGCGACGGAGCGGCAGACCTCCGGGTCGATGAGTGCGACGAAGCCACGGATGGCTTCCGGCGGGATGACCTCGTCGCGCTCACCCAGCAGGACCAGCACCGGCACGTCGAGGTCGGGGGCGCCCCGGCGCGCCTCGTCCATCAGCCGCACCAGGCCGGCGATGGCGTCGAGCCGCGTCTCCTTGATCAGCATGGGATCGCGGCCCATGGCGATGAGCGCTTCGTCGTTGTCGCTCGCCCGGACACCGAGCCCGCGCCCGGTCAGGGTGTAGCCGGGCGCCATCCCGGCTGCGAGATCCAGCACGAGGCGGTAGAAGCCGTTGAAGCTGGTGTCGCCCCAGACGGCAGGGCTGACCAGGATGGCGCCGTCGACCGGCGGCAGGCCCTGCTCGAGCGCCACCACGACGACCGCCGCCCCCATGCTCTCGCCGAGCAGATAGAACGGCGTGCCCGGCCAGTCATGCCGCAGCTTCACAACGTGACTGGCCAGGTCCCGGACCAGCGCCTCGCTGCCCGGCCAGAGGCCACGGTTCGGGTTGGCGCCGAAGCCCTGCTGGTCGAAGGCCTCGACGTGAACGCCCCGGGCGGCGGCAAAGGTGGCGAAGTCGGCGAAGGCGTTGCGATAGTCGTTGAAGCCGTGCAGCGCCAGGATCACCGCCCGCGGCGGCTCTTCCGCCGGTGCCCAGACCTCGGACGGACGCGGGGCCGGCGGCAACGGATGCAGCGTGATTCCACAGGCGGCGAGAACCGCGCAGCAGAGAACAGCGAAGGCGGTCCGGCAGTCCGGCAACTAGACTCGCTGCTGCAGGCCGAGCATTTTCCAGATGTCCGCCGGGCTGCGGCCGATATCCCGCAAGTGGCGGAGCGTGATGGCGCGGTTGCGCTTGGCGAGGCGCTCGCCCCGGCTGTCGGCGATCAGGTTGTGATGGTAGTAGCGCGGCGGCGTGATGCCGAAGAGCTCCTGCAGCAGCCGATGCAGGTGGGTGGCGTGGAAGAGATCCTCGCCGCGGCTGACCAGGGTGATCCCCTGCAGGTGGTCGTCGAGGACGACGGCCAGGTGATAGCTGGTGGGCGTGTCCTTGCGGGCGAGGATCGGGTCGCCCAGCGCTTCGGGCCGCGCCTCGATCCAGCCGGCCCGGCAGTCGTGCCAGTGCAGCGGTCCGGTGAGCGCCATGGCGCGGGCGATGTCGAGGCGCCAGGCGAAGGGTTCGCCCTTGGCGATCCGCCGCTCGCGCTCGGCCGGCTCGATGTCGCGGCAGATGCCGGGATAGACGAGCTCGTGCGACGGGCCGTGCGGTGCCCGTCCCGACTGCTCGACCTCCATGCGGATCTGCTTGCGCGAGCAGAAGCAGGGGTAGACCAGCCCCTCTTCCTGCAGATGCTGCAAGGCATCGGCATAGCGGGCCATGTGCGCCGACTGCCGCAGGGGCTCGCCGTGCCAGTGAATGCCGACCCAGTTGAGATCCTCGTAGGTCGCCCGCTCGAATTCCGGGCGGCAGCGCTGGCTGTCGATATCCTCGATGCGCAGCTGGAAGCGGCCACCGCTCTGCCGCGCGGCCTCGCAGGCGAAGAGGGCGGAGTAGGCATGGCCGATATGCAGGTAGCCGGTCGGGCTGGGCGCGAAGCGGGTGACCAGCGGCGGCTCGCCCGGCCCGGGCATTGGAACTGTGTCGATGCCACGCAGGACCCGCTCCTCGAGGCTTCCGTTCGCAGTCAACGTCACGCTTCGCCCATCCGTCCAAGCTCGGTCCCGAAGGCGCGCATGTTTGCGGACAGGGGCCCGACAGTGCAAGGACGGGCGACATGGCTTCTTGCTCAACCCGGCCAAACGTAGCCCCGGCGCCACAAACGTCGGAGCCGGAGCGGGGCCCGGGAAGCGCGAGCGGCGGTGGGGCGGTTTGCGGATCGGCCGCAGTCCGCTATCCTGACGCAGCGAGATTCATCAACGGCCCGCCGGCCACGCGCCGAACCAGTCGGGCATTCCAGAGTAGCGATCAACAATGCCCAAGACTGATTACAGCGACCTCCGTCAGGCGATCATCGACACCTGTCTGAAGATGTCGGAGCTCGGCATCAATCACGGCACGTCCGGCAATGTGAGTGCGCGCATTCCCGAGGGCCTGCTCGTCACCCCCTCCGGCATGGCCTACGATTCGATCCGGCCCGCCGACATCGTCCTGATCGATCATGAGGGGCACTACGAGGGGCGGCGCGTGCCGTCGACCGAATGGCGCTTTCACTACGACATCATGCGCCAGCGACCGGACATCAACGCGATCGTCCACAATCACGCCCTGCACTGCACCACCCTCGCCTGCCTGCGGATGGAGATCCCGGCCTTCCACTACATGATCGCGGTGGCCGGCGGCGATTCGGTCCGGGTGGCCGACTATGCCCGTTTCGGCACGCAGGAGCTCTCGGACAATGCGCTGCGGGCCCTCGAAGGCCGGACGGCCTGCCTGCTCGCCAATCACGGGATGATCGCGCTCGGCACCGATCTCGGCAAGGCGCTCGGCCTCGCCGTCGAGATCGAGAACCTCGCGTCGTGCTACTGGCGCTGCCTCCAGGTGACCCGGCCGGCGATCCTGACAACGGCGCAGATCGACGAGGTGCTCGTCCGCATCGCCTCCTACGGCAAGCAGCCCGAGGAGATGGCGCCGGGCCAGATGCCGGCCACCGAGGCGCCGCCGCGCCGGCTCGCTTCCTAGGGCGAGGGTCGCCGGGGCGCCTACTTGCTGCCCTGGTTCTTCAGGATCGCCACGATCCCGGCACCGACCGCGAGCAGGAGGGCGCTTGCCAGGCCGGCGGCGATGGCCGCGGCGAAGCGGCTCTTCGCGGCGTCCCAGCCGCGGGCGAGGCGCACGGCCATGCGCACCCCTTCCTCGTCGTGCAGCCCGAGCCGCTGCACCAGCTCGCCGATGGCCCGGCCGGCCGCTTCCTCGGCCGCGAGGCGGGCCACCCGCTCTATCTCGGTCGAGATGTGCGCCTTGTGCACGGCGATGCTGTGATGCACGGATTCGGTATGCTGGAGCACCGCGCGCAACAGGGCGAACCCGTCGTTCTTGTCATGCAGGTGAGCGACGCCCAGGAGATCGAGCTGACGCCGGACGCCTTCGCTCAGGTGGCCCGTGCTCACCACGATCGGGATGTCGGGCGAGGCCCCGCGCAGGATCTCCAGCGTTCGCGGGCCGGTCGAATCGGGCAGGTTCAGATCGGTGACGATCGCATCCGGCTTGAGCCCGGGTGTCGTCAGCCGCACCAGCGCATCGGCGAGCGTAGCGGCCAGCGTGACCTCGAAACGGCCGGCCAGCTCGCGGCGCATGGCGAATGCGTCCGTCGGATCATCTTCGAGAACGAGGACGCGCACGACCGTCTCCGGGAAGAAATCAGGCACTCAGAATAGGATTTATAACCTATTAGCATACCAGAGTAAAGCGTTGCGTGCCCTCCGCCGCAGCCCATCGATCAGGCGAAGCCCGGCCCGGCGCGCTCCGTCAGTTCCACGTGAAAGCCGGCCGCGGCCAGGGCCGCCTCGATCTGGGTCGCATGGCGGGCGTCGCGGGTCTCGATGACGAAGTCGACGATCGCGTCGCGCACGGAACCCCGGGAGAAGGCGCGCTTGTGGGTCACCTCGACGACATTGCCCCGGGCATCGGCGATCAGGCGGGTCAGGCGCGCGAGGCTGCCCGGGCTGTCCGGCACCATGATGGCGAGGCGAATCAGCCGCTCGCTCCTGACGAGGCCGCGCATGATGACGGCGCTGAGCAACCGGCTGTCGATATTGCCGCCCGAGAGCACGAGGCCGACCCGTTTGCCCTGGAACCGCTCCGGGTCGGCGAGGACCGCGGCGAGGCCGGCCGCCCCGGCACCCTCGACCACCGTCTTCTCGATCTCGAGCAGCTGCAGGATCGCCTGCTCGAGATGCGGCTCGTCGACCAGCACGACGTCCGCAACGTGCTTATCGATGATGGATCGGGTCAGCCGGCCCGGCTCCTTGACCGCAATGCCGTCGGCGATAGTGCGGCCTGCCGCCAGCGGCAGGCTCTGCTGCAAACGGTGGTTGTAGAAGGCGGGATAGGCACGCGACTGGACGCCGATCACCGCCATCCCCGGCCGGCGGTCGGCGAGTGCCGTGGCGATGCCCGAGATCAGGCCGCCGCCGCCGATCGGGACGACAAGCGCATCGAGCTCCGGCGCCTCGGCCGCGATCTCGAGGCCGATCGTGCCCTGCCCGGCGATGATCAGGGGATCGTCGAAGGGGTGGATGAAGACGAGCCCCTGGTCGCGCTCGAGCTCCCGCGCATGGCGTGCCGCCTCGTCCACCGTATCGCCCTGCAGCTCTACCGTGGCGCCGAGCTGCTCGGTGTTACGGATCTTGTTGAAGGGGGTCGTCTCCGGCATGACGATCGTCGCCCGGATGCCGAGCCGGGCGGCGTGGTAGGCGACACCCTGCGCATGGTTGCCGGCCGACATGGCGACCACGCCCCGCGCCCGCTCGTCCGGATCGAGGCTGGCGAGCTTGTTCAGGGCACCCCGTTCCTTGAACGACGCCGTGTATTGCAGGTTCTCGAACTTCAGCCAGAGCTCGGTGCCGGCAAGGTCGGAGAGCGTGCGCGAGTGGCGCAGCGGCGTGCGCTCGATCTGGCCGTCGAGCAGGGCCGCCGCCGCCTCGATGGCGTCGATCCCGACCGGCGGCGGGCCCTTGGTCATCTCACGGGAAGAGCGGGGCGCAGCGCAACCCGGCCGTCTCGTCCTGGCCCAGCATCAGGTTCATGTTCTGCAGGGCCTGGCCCGAGGCACCCTTGACCAGGTTGTCGGTGACGCTGAGCAGAATCGCCTCGCCCGCCACCCGGCTCGGGTGAACGGCGATCAGGCAGTTGTTGCTGCCGCGCACGTGGCGCGTCGCGGGCATGGACCTGGGCGGCAGGACATGGACGAAGGGGGCGTCGCGATAGGCATCGACGAGGGCCGCCTGCAGGTCGTCGACCGTGCCGCCCGACTGCAGGCGGACGTAGATCGTGGCCAGGATCCCCCGGTTCATCGGCACCAGATGCGGCGTGAACGTGACCGTGACAGGCTGCTCGGTGAAGTCCGAGAGGCACTGGTCGATCTCCGGCCCGTGGCGGTGCGTGGCGACGCCATAGGCGTGGAAGCCTTCGCTGATCTCGGTGAAGAGGCTCGTTTCCTTCGCTGCCCGGCCGGCACCGCTGACGCCGGACTTGGCATCGATGATGATCCTCGCCGGGTCGATCAGATGCGCCTTCAGGAGCGGAATGAGCGGCAGCTGCGCCGTCGTCGTGTAGCAGCCCGGGTTGGCGACGAGGCGGGCCTGCCGGATCGCCTCGCCGTAATGCTCGGTGAGGCCATAGACGGCCCGTTCCTGCAGCTCGGGGGCCTCGTGCGGCTTGCCGTAGACGCTCGCATAGAGGCTCGTGTCACGCAGGCGGAAGTCGGCGGAGAGATCGACCACGGGCAGCGTCTCCGGCAGCTCGCGCACCACCTTCTGGGTCAGGCCGTGCGGCAGGCAGCAGAAGACCACGTCGACATCGTCGATCGCGACGTCCTCGAGCCGCTGGAGATCCGGCAGGCCCAGATGGGCGAGGTGCGGGAAGAGCGAGCCGACCGGCTGGCCGGCATTGCGATCGGCGGTGAGCCAGTGCGCCGCAGCCTTGGGGTGATCGTTCAGCAGGCGCAGGAGCTCCGCCCCCGTATAGCCGCTGGCACCCAGGATACCGACTTTGATCTCGCTCATCGTTCTCGCCATCAACACTCGAT
>JAUIID010000008.1 GCA_030431615.1 Alphaproteobacteria bacterium | reverse complement strand
GATCCGCCCCTCTGGCTCTTCTTCGACTGGACGCTGGAGAACTACCAGGTCGTGCAGGAACGATCGGACTACATGCGGTTCTTGTGGAACTCCGTGATCATCGCCGGCGGCTCGACCATCCTCGGCATCATCATCGGCGTGCCGGCCGCCTGGTCGATGGCCTTCGTGCCGTCGAAGCGGACCAAGGACATCCTGCTCTGGATGCTCTCCACCAAGATGTTGCCGGCGGTCGGCGTGCTCTACCCGATCTACCTGATCTTCATCTCCATGGGCCTCCTCGACACCCGCATCGGCCTCGTCATCGTGCTGATGCTGATCAACCTGCCGATCATCGTCTGGATGCTCTACACCTACTTCAAGGAGATCCCGGGCGAGATCCTCGAAGCCTGCCGCATGGACGGCGCCGGCCTGAAGGAGGAGATCCTCCACATCCTGACGCCAATGGCCGTCCCGGGCATCGCCTCGACCATGCTCCTGAATTTCATTCTCGCCTGGAACGAGGCCTTCTGGACCCTCAACCTCACGGCCGCCAAGGCAGCACCGCTCACCGCCTTCATCGCCAGCTATTCGAGCCCGGAAGGCCTCTTCTTCGCCAAGCTTTCCGCCGCCTCGACCATGGCCATCGCACCGGTGCTGATCCTCGGCTGGTTCAGCCAGAAGCAGCTGGTCCGCGGCCTGACGTTCGGCGCCGTCAAGTGACCGGCGACCGCAAGTCGAACCATCAAGATCGGGAGAACGCTCGTGGGTAGCATCAGGCTGGAGCAGGTCAACAAGACCTTCGGCAACGTCACCGTCATCCCCAGCGTCGACCTCGACATCGACGACGGCGAGTTCGTCGTCTTCGTCGGGCCCTCCGGCTGCGGCAAGTCAACCCTGCTCCGCCTGATCGCCGGCCTCGAGGACACGACCGGCGGGCGCATCCTGATCGACGGCAAGGATGCCACCGACACCCCGCCGGCCAAGCGCGGCCTCGCCATGGTCTTCCAGTCCTATGCGCTCTACCCGCATATGAGCGTGCGCAAGAACATCGCCTTCCCGCTACGCATGGCGAAGATGGACCAGGCCGAGCAGGACCGCCGGATCGAGCAGGCGGCCGCCGTCCTCAACCTCACCGACTATCTCGACCGCCGGCCCGGCCAGCTCTCGGGCGGCCAGCGCCAGCGCGTCGCCATCGGCCGCGCCATCGTCCGCGAGCCCGCGGCCTTCCTCTTCGACGAGCCGCTCTCCAACCTCGACGCCGCCCTCCGCGTCGGCATGCGGCTCGAGATCAGCGAGCTCCACGAGCGGCTGCAGACCACCATGGTCTACGTCACCCACGATCAGGTCGAGGCCATGACCATGGCCGACAAGATCGTGGTGCTCCGCGCCGGCAATGTCGAGCAGGTGGGCTCGCCGCTCGAGCTCTACCACAGCCCGCGCAACATCTTCGTCGCCGGCTTCATCGGCTCGCCGAAGATGAACATCATCGAGGGTGCCGAAGCCGCCCGCCACGGCGCCCACGCCATCGGCGTCCGCCCCGAGCACATCACGGTCTCGGCCGACGAAGGGCCATGGGCAGGCGTCGTCGGCGTCTCCGAGCACCTGGGCTCCGACACCTTCTTCCACATCCACGATACCGGCCTCGCCGAAACCATCACGGTCAGGGCCGGCGGCGAGGTGGGCTTCCGACATGGCGACCGCATCCACTTGACGCCCCGCCCGGACGTCATCCACAGGTTCTCCGCCGACGGGCTGAGGATCGCCTGACGCGCTCATGTCCATAGCGGCCCGGGACGGCCATGCAGATGCAGGAAGCGGATAGGTAGATGAAGCTGTCGAACGCCAACCTGGACCGGCTGCCCGATACCATCCTGCGACCGCGCTACGACCGCAGCACGCTCCGGCCCGGCATCGTCCATATCGGCGTCGGCAATTTCCACCGCGCCCACCAGTCCTGGTACCTCCACCGCCTGATGCAGGAGGGCCAGGCCCTGGACTGGGCGATCCTCGGCGCCGGCGTGCGCGCCTACGACGCCGCCATGCGCCAGAAGCTCCTGGAGCAGGACTGCCTGACGACGCTGATCGAGCTCGACCCCTCCGGCCGGTCCGCCGAAATCGTGGGCTCGATGATCGGCTACGTCCCGATCGAGGAGGGCAACGGTGCCCTCATCGAAGCCATGGCCGACCCCGCCATCCGCATCGTGGCGCTGACCGTCACCGAGGGCGGCTACTATGTCGACCCGGTGAGCCGTGCCTTCGATGCCGCCCACCCCGACATCGCCCACGACGTCGCCAACCCCGACGCCCCGCGCACCGCCTTCGGCGCGATGATCGCCGCCCTCAGGCACCGCCGCGCCGCCGGCCACGGCCCCTTCACGGCCTTGAGCTGCGACAACCTCCAGGGCAACGGCACCATCCTCCGCCAGACCACGGTCGCCCTCGCCAGGCTCAGGGATCCCGGCCTCGCCGACTGGATCGACCGGAACTGCACCTTCCCCAATTCCATGGTCGACTGCATCGCCCCGGCGACCGGCCCGGACGAGCTCGCCCTCGTCCGCTCGCTCGGCATCGACGACGCCGCACCCGTGACCCACGAGAACTTCCGCCAGTGGGTGATCGAGGACCGCTTCTGCGCCGGCCGACCCGACTGGGACCGCGCCGGCGCCACCTTCACGGATCGCGTCCACGACTACGAGACCATGAAGATCCGCATCCTCAATGCCGGCCACCAGGTCCTCGCCAATGCCGGCGAGATCCTGGCCGTGCCCACCATCGCCGCCTGCATGGCCCACCCCCTCATCGGCCCCTTCTTCCGCAAGGTCGAGCACGAGGAAATTGCCCCCCACGTCCACGCCGTCCCCGGCATGACCCCCAAGGCCTATGTCGAGCTCATCGACCGCCGCTTCTCGAACCCCGCCATCAAGGACACCACCCGCCGCGTCGCCTTCGACGGCTCCGCCCGCCACACCGGCTTCGTCCTCCCCATCCTCAGGGACGGCCTCGCATCCAACACCCCGACTGAAGGCCTCGCCCTCGTCGAGGCGCTCTGGGCCCGCATGTGCGAAGGTACCCGCGAGGACGGCACTACCATCGAGCCCAACGACCCCATCTGGCCCGAGCTCAACAAGGCCGCCAAAGCCGCCCGCGCCAACCCCCGGGTCTGGCTCGACCAACCCAGCCTCTACGGCGACCTTGCCACCACCAAGGCCTTCACCACCCCCTTCGAACGCTGGCTCGGCCAGATTTGGACAGAAGGGGCCGAGGCAACGCTCAGGGCGTATCTGGGGCGGTGAGGGGGGCAGGGGAATGAATGAGATTCCGGGAAGGCACGCCTTCCCGGGCCCATCCGGTTTCTTCGCGTGGTGGCAGTTCCACCGTAGCTGCGTGGCCGCACGGGCAGCGATCAATTCCCGCAGATCGACTAGAGCGTTTCCCGTTTACCTGGAATAGCCCGAGTTTGTGATGTAGTTACGACATTCTGTTGGCGAGAACGCGTCGAGCAGGCTGCCGATGGCATCGTGCAGGGTCTCGACGGTTCGGGCGCCGGCCTTGCGCAAGAGATGCTTGAGCTTGGCGAAGACCTGCTCGATCGGGTTCAGATCCGGGCTGTAGGGCGGCAGGTAGACGAGCCTGGCGCCTTTGGCCTCGATGGCTGTCCTGACGCCGGCGACCTTGTGGCTGCCGAGATTGTCGAGGATGACGATGTCGCCGGGGTCCAGCGTCGGCACGAGGGCCTGCTCGGTCCATCATCCGTCAGCAGACGGATGATCCGATCCATGGAATGGACGCCGCCAGGAGGCGGCGGAGGGCCCTGAAGGCGGCGCCGTTGATCGGTCCGTCGAACACACAGGGTGCGGTGATCCGATCGTGTCGAAGTGCGGCGACGAAGGTAGTCGTCTTCCAGTGTCCGTGCGGTGCGATACCATCGACGCGTTGCCCCTTCGGGCCACGGCCGTAGCGCGGCGCCATGTTGGTGGCCGTCCAGGTTTCGTCGACGAAGACCAGTTTGCCGGGGCTCAATCCGCGCTGCCAGCCGAGCCAGGCCTGGCGGGCCGCGGCGAAGTCCGCGCGCGACTGCTCGGCGGCTCTTGCCGACTTTTTTTCGCGTCAGGCCCAGCTTGCCGAGATACCTCGCAAGGGCCGCCGGGCTCGTCTTCGTGCCACGCTCCGACAGGAGTGACTGCAGCTCGGCGATGGTGATCTCCGAGCGCTCGGCCACCCAGCGCCGCAGATCCGCCTCGTGCGCCGCCAGGGGTGAGACCTTGTAGCCGCCGAACTGCGCCGGCGACACGTCACCGGTCGCCTGCACCCGCTGCAGCAGCTTGATGACGAAGCTCACACTGACCTTGAACTGCCCGGCAGCCTGCCGGCGGGACGTGCCGGACCGTCTCGACTATCTTCTGGCGCAGGTCGTTCGAATAGGGACGCGGCATCCATGGCTGGCCTCCTCGTCCAGCCAACAGCTTGAATCACATCTATCAAAAGTTGGGAATCCCTGAAATGATTCTATCTTTCAGGAACCCGCTCTAGCTGAAGCCGTTGGCAAGTCCGGTCGATCTCCGTTAGACCGCCTCTGTCGCTGAGCGCCAGTCCAGACGCTCTCCCGCTACGGTCGTCTCAGCGGCAATCAGCCCGCCCCGAAGCGACAACATGACCTGGGCGCAATCGCCATCGACCGCCCGGCTCCACCACTACAACCGGGAGAGGCCGCATCTGGGCTATCGGAACCAGGGCCGAAGGCCGTGGGAAACGGTCCAGCGATTCGTCACTCAAGAATGCTAAATGGACAGAAAAGTCGACCGACAATCCGAATACACTCCACTACGGGATCGGTGACGCAGATCAATCCGGGGGTTCCTAGCTGGACCGACCGCGCTTCAACAGCCTTCCCCCTTCAAGGATCGAACATCGGAAAACTATAGCTCCCAATGGCTCGGATGATAGGGAGAGGTCAGGATTGCCATGCCGCACTCCTGATCGGCAAATCATCGATCCGCGCCAAGGCGCCGTCTGCAACTGGTGTTATCACGCATCAAATAGGCACCTCTTGTTATTCCGAAATATCCGACGACGAGCTCAAATGAAATGCCAAGTCCATCAAAATAAAGTTGTAATTTGTACTGTATTGTCGTCTTGTAAAAGTTCCGCCTCGCCAGCCTGTATGGTTGCCGTATTCTGAACTGAACCTTGCGGAGTTTCAATAAGTGCAATTCCCACTGCCACTGCTGCGAGCCTCAGCGTCTTGGTTGTGCCAGGCGCAATGCCACCGACCGAAATCTCTGCGCGTGTAGATCTCAGCGGCGATAAGGATTCAAGGCCAATCAGTTTTCCGCCAGGCGGAAACTCAAATGCAGATTCATCTATGAGAACTCCAACGTTGTCTTCCGACCGCAGTTCTAGGATGTCAACGACCCTGACATCAGTTGCAGTCGCAGGCCCAAGATTCCCAATCTCAATCTGATACACAAAAAAGTTATGCCATACATCCTCGGTCAGACTGTCCTGTAGAGCAATGAGCCGCTGTCCTAACTGGCTTTGTTTGTCGATCTCTTCAGGTCGTAGTAACGACTTTGATATTTGCAAATCGACGCCCAACCCAAGCTCCGGAACAGTCTCGACATCTATTGATCGCTGGCCGCGTCCGTCGGTCAGATCCGCAGAAGTATAGACCGCAGAGACAGTTAGTTTTTCGGTGCTTTGGATCACAACGAAGCCCTCAAAGTACGTATTTTCTCCAAGATTTTGTGGGGAAAGCGCAGTCTCCAAAATGTCGCCGCAATCGGTTTTGACTGCTTGATCATAACCAAGACTATCTTCGCCGATATCCAATGTTTGCCCAGGTTGTTGTTCATCTGGAGGAAACGCTAATGCCAGTTGTTTCGATAAGAACGCCGGTGTGCCACCAGGATGATGGATGTTTACCGTGGTGGCGTAGGTGCCAACGGTAAGCCGACCGTCCCCTGGATTACTTTGTTCGCCGCAGACGACCTTCGCGGCATATTTCCACGCAAATGGACGAGCATCGACAATCAATTTGTAGTCGCTGCCTGGGAAATTCTCAGCTTCTGACACCCCAACGTAGTAGTGTCCGGGCGGAACAACCATCGAGACGGTCTCGTTCGAAGTCGGTCCCCATCCGGCACGATCGAGATTCAGCATTTGCAGACCGTCGTTCAGAAGGTAGACATCAAGATTGACCCCATCGCTCTCGGCTACGAGTTCGATTTTCAGCTGCGCACGCGTTTTGACCTCGAAGCGGTATATATCCTCGATTGGATCCCCTCGAACCGCAAGGGTCGGATTTTCTAGTGACGATATGCTTCCGGTTACAGTCGCTGGAAGGCTCAGAGCTTGGTGAGATTCGAGTGAATCGTTGTTCTCGACCTCCCAAATTGCTCCGGATGAAGACGGTGTATTCAGCTGAATTTTCGATGATTGAGGTAGAATGCCGCTGAAAATGGTACCCGTGTGGAATCCGACATTGGTCTGAATCATTCCACCGACGAGCGTGTTATTGAAAGAGATCGGTCTCCCCTCATCTTGGTCGGCGTCCGCGCCGTCCATTAGCGCAAAATGCAAATGTGGGCCGGTCGAGTTGCCCGAATTGCCCACGAGACCCAATACCTCGCCTTGCTTGACTGTGCAAACATCCATTCCGGAACAGGAAGATATTTCAGCAAATTTCTTTGGAACCGAGTTTGCCATCAAATGTGAATAGCGAGAATACTGGCCATTGCGGTGATCGATAGTAATAGTATTGCCACCACGCGGTATGTCAGGGGTTTTGGTGCCAGGCTCAGGATTGTCCGGTTGGGCGGTGTCAATGTTGACGATGTCGCCATCTGCAATCGCGACGACACTTTGACCCCAAATATACGAGGAAGCGTTCGTGATTTCCGATGTTGGTAGGCAATCGCTGTCCGTTTGTAGGTATCTGTGACCACTTTGATCTTCGACAACGAAATCATAAGCAAAACGTTGGTCATTTGACGCGTTCGGACCATTGATCGATTGCACTAGATTTCTGTGACCAGAATAGTTATCTTCGAAACGAAGTTCGTGGGCCTGAGAAATTCCGTACCGCAGTTTTGGGGCTTCGGGGGTGGCGGTGTTTGCCGCTTGGCATGTTGCATCATCAGGCAGCGAGACATTGACTTGCGTTGGCGCAAGAGGAAAGATGTAGGATCCGTTGAGAAAAGTTTTCCCAGGTTGATCAAGAACTGGAATGTCGACCCAACTGAGAGTCCAGACGCCGTCGGCATCACTTGGGCCTACATCGAGTTCTACATCGACCGTTGTTGGAAGGGGATCAGGCAGAGGCATTACGCGGGTCTCGTCGGGCAACGCTTCATCCGGAAACGCTAGTATTATTCTTGAGTTGGGCGGGATCGAGTTCCCGTCGCTGTCAAGTCTCCCATCTTCGAGCAGTCGCACGACGGCAAAATTATCACCACTGCAGCCACCCACCAGGATGCGACTACCATCGACGACAATGGAGGTCCCTCCGAAATTATCGTTGGTGTCCGGATGGTGCAGAAAAGCCCTCCCCTGGTCGCCGAAGCTCGGGTCTAGGCTCCCATCGTCGCTAACGAGACGCAGGAGCGAAGGTCCAAGAGAGACAATGATGCGATCATCTCCGTCAACGGCAACGCCTCCTGCGCTTATGGGGGAGGCACCGCCATCGGTTACAAGTTGCCCAACGCCCGGTTGTAGGGGTTGGAAGGTTGGATCGGGTTGACCGGTAGGCAGAAGCCTTGAAATAGCCGCGTTCTGCGAGCCGATGCCTTGCCCGACCTCGACGGTACCAACTGTCACGATTCGACCGGAGCCATCAATGGCAATTGCCTTAGGGTATCCGCGGTCAAACCCAACGAAGTCGATCTCAGAGAGTCCAGCGATTCCAAAGGTCTCGTCTACGATTCCACTTTGAAGATACCTTACGACGAACCAAGTCCGATCCTCATGAATGATGTCGTCAGGTTCAGGATCAGGAATGTCTGGGTCGGGTAGACCGAACCACCCGGTAGCATAGATGCGGTCCGCGCTATCAATGGCGACTGCTGTGAATGCGGAAACTGTATCATCAGGCAAGAATGTGGCAGTCTTTAGACCGAAACTCGGATCAATTTCGCCAGCCAGATCAAACGCAGCGATGGCAGCGACAGTTTGCTGGTCCTGAGTTCCGATGGAACCGAGTTCGCCGAGAGTTCCTACAGCAATTAAACGTCCGTTATGAAAGAGAGCATCAAATAGTCGACCACCGTCCGTCGTTGAGCCCAAAACTTTAGCTCCAACCGCCTCATCAAGTTCTCCACTAAACTCCAGGTGCGATAGCGCCCATCGGCTCGTGGCCTCTCCATCGTCCGGAAAATCATCAAGAATAGCGTAGCCGACGGTCCAAATCTGTAACAGTGGATCTATTGCTATGGCGTTAATCCCATGATGAAATTCGGCACTACTATCGAAAGGGTGTTCAAAAGTTACATTATTCTTTCCATCTTCGTCAAATGAGCTATGAAGTTCACCCGTCGTTGTATAACGAGCAATAAGGGAACCGTGGGGCCTTGAGCCAAATTCAAGTGGAGGAGAAAATACGCCGGTGCCACCGGCGACTATGAAGCCCATTGAATCGATCTCGAGATCGTGTATGCACTGGCTGGCGATACTGCCAAAATCAGTAACCGTTCCGCCGGTCTTGTCAAACGCGGGTGCACGAGAGGTGCCTGTGGTAGCGTCCATTTGCTTTAGTACGGCGAGAGCGAGTTCATCGGGGCCAACGGTCGCATTCGCGACTGCTGCACCCGTATCGTCGCGATAGGTGACTCGTGCCTCAAGGAGGTCGAGAGGGTCAGCCGCTGTTGTAAAGTCAAGATCAAAAGACAACCAGCTGCCACCGCCGAGCATTGGTTCCCAAACCCCCATGAACAGCGCCGTCGGTGTGCTGTTGTCTAACGGCTGTACTCGCATAAGGTTGGGACTTATTCCTGAAGCTGGATCGGTTGACGCGACCTGCGATTTTGCAGAGGAGGAGATAAATATTAAGGGGAGTAAGGGTAGAATTGCCAAAAATGGATGCAGTCTCGCGACAAAGAGATTTTTCATTTTTGGATCTCCCTGGAACGATTGATTCCAATGACAGTGACATCGAGAGGATCTGTTCTCATTGACGAGCGTTTCTACCATGTGGCGACTCGGTTCCACTAGGCGACGCGCCCACCATCTCTCAGCTGTGACGCTCGGTCATCGGGTCGCGGACCACGCTCCCTGCGCGAACAGCGACGAATCCGCCAACACGCTAACATCTGGGCTTAGTGGGTGAGCGCTGTCTGCCTCACACAATGCCCGATGCGAGGACGATATTACCTTTCAGCGACGGCGGATAAAATGATAGCGTATTATCCTAATAGATACAACCAGGCACTGCCAATGTGAAGCAGAATTTCAGCCTGAGATATCTTTCTTATCAGACGCAGCGTCTCTGATTGTGTGATCTGGCGTGATCTTTGCGACCTTCGCCATTCGACGCCCGAACTTCGGTGCTGTTCTCGTAGCGCCATGGGAAAAGCTACCGACCGAACTGACGCGCAGCGAGGTGGATCGATCTCGTCCAGTCTCACACTTGGTCACTGTTGCACCCAGCGCCGAGGTGTCGTAGCGCTACCAGCATGGCCGCTCTTTTCGTTGACAGCTTGGCCGGACGCGTTTGCCGGACGAGATGCAGCGACCACAAAAGAACTGCCAGCACACGACGAGATAATTCAGCGCGGTTTTCACCGCCACGCCGACGAATATCGCCGACCGGCGCAGAATTTCCCCGAATAATCCTGCCGAAGCCATCCAACGGCCCGTTTGCCGCCCCTCGGGATGTCGCGGATTCCGCGACAACCGTCACCGCCGAACCCGGGACTGTCGCGCTATACGCGACAGTTTGACGGCAAGTGTCGCATATAACGCGACAGTTGGCCCCTGGTGTCGCGTATAACGCGACAGTATTATGACAACTGTCGCGTATAACGCGACAGTTCCATGCGAACGAACCCGCAGGGCCAACGAACGAACCCACGGAAAGGGCGAACGAACCCGCCAAATCGACGATCGAACCCAGGGAATCGACGAACGAACCCGACCGACGACCAACGAACCCGAGAGCCCAAAATCAGCCCAGCCGTGCCTTTCCACCGCCTTGCCGCACCCGCAGACACGCCAGGAACCCGCTTTTGCCGATCGAACCCGACAAGCGCTGGACAGCGCGCGCGTCATAGGGTATAAATCCTACAGTGGTTCACCCGCCGCCGGTCGCGGCGCGGCGGCGCGAACGGGTAGATCATGCTCGGAGCTTTCAGCGCTCACCCGGTCGCCTGCACCGGGCCACGCGGAGAAGGGGCAGGATGAATCAGGGAAGGCACGCCTTCCCGGGCCCATCCGGTCTTTGGCTCGGTGGCGGTTGGGGGGCGGAGCGCAGCGGGCAACCGCATCGGTGCCCGCCCGGCTGTCGCGCCGGGCGGCGGGGACGCGGTGCCCTGGCGTCGCCCCGATGCTCTCTCGGGGCGACGCCCCGCTACGTCACATGTACGAGGAGGCAGGGCCCTGCTCGGGAGACTGGGCGACCCCGCCGCTGGACTGGCGGCCGCCTTGACCGATGGAGGCCGAGGACAGGCCGGCAAGCCTGGACGCCTCCGCCACGGTCGGTGGCAGGCCGCCGCGGGCGGCGACGGCGTCCATGAAGGAACGGCGTTCCGCCACCGGCATCGCATGCATGTGCCGGGCAACCTGACGCGCCACGCGCTGCGCCACCGGGCTGTGCGGATAGGCGCGGACGAAATCGATCTTGGCCATGTGGTCGTTGAACAGCGATGCCCGGGCATAGCTGACGAATTCGCCGAAGCTGTCATAGTTCACCGTCTGGGCCTGCGCCTCGCCGGCATTGATGCCGGCGGCAATGCCGAGCGCACTCAGGGTCAGCAGCAGCTTGTTCGGCCGTTGTGCCATCATGGATCTCCTGATTGGGGATTCACTCTCGGTCAGCACCACGTCGAACACTGGTACCGGATCCGTGACCGGGCTTATACCGCCGAGCGCTTTAAAATTGGGTGAATGGGGCAAAGTACTGGAGAACGTATTTCTCTACCCGGGCCTCGCGTTGTTTATGGTTAATCGTTTATTAATTGTGGCGGGTGGTGATGCCGGCGAGGGGTTCTCCAGATGGTCGATGGCGGCAGGCCGCGGATCCGGCGCAGCACCGGACGGTGGCTGGGAATCGTCCTGCTGCTCGCCGCGGCCGGCCTGCCGTTCGGGGCTGATGCCGCGGGCTTCGCCGGACCTGCGGGCTGGCAGGCGCTCTGCGCGCAGGCCCCGGGCTTGTGCAACGGCACCGCCCCGCGACCCGGCGAGCTGCCGGACAGTGCGGCACTGCAGGCGCTCGAGCGGATCAACGACGCGGTCAACGCGGCAATCGCTCCCGCGCTCGAGCCGGACGGTCGCGACCGGTGGGAGATCGAGCCGGAAGCGGGTGACTGCGAGGACTTCGCCCTGACCAAGAAGCACCGGCTCATCGCCGCCGGCTGGCCCGGCGAGCAGCTGCGCTTCGCCACCGTCGCGACGGAGAGCGACGAGTATCACGCGGTGCTCCTCGTCGACGCGGCGGCGGGACCGCTGGTCCTCGACAACCGGTTCGACGATGCCCTGCCGTGGACGCGGCTCGAGGCCCTGGGCTACCGACTGATCGCGGTCGAGGGGGCCGGCCCCGACGGCAGCTGGAGCATCTCGCCCTACGGCACCGTGTTCGCGATGCTCGCCGGCCATGGGCGCGCGGCGGGCGACATCGAGAGGGCAGCTAGCCGACGTTGACCAGTGCGAGCAGCCGTTCGCCGACCCGCCGCCCGATCCACCCCCAGTCGCACCGCCGGGCCGTCCGCCCCGCGGCGCGCCGCATGGCCACGCGCTGGCGGCCGGGGGCGTCGAGCAGGGCCGTCATGCGCTCGGCGAGCGAGGCGGCGTCGCCCGGTTCGAAAACCATGCCGTTCTGGCCGTCCGTCACCACCTCGAGCAGGCTCGGCACGGCCTGGACGATGACCGGCACCTCGAGCGACAGGGCCAGCATCAGGCTGCCCGAGGTCAGGATACGGCCGAAGGGCAGGACGATGGCATCGCAGGCGGCGAGGTGGTGCGGCAGCAGGCCATCCTCGATCACCTCGTCGCGGACGACCAGCTCCTGCAGCACCGCCGGATCGAGCCCGTCGAGCTCGAGCGGCGGGTCCTGCCGGCCGGCGACCAGGAGCCGTGCCCGGCCGCGGGGCAGGCGTGCGAAAGCCTCGAGCAGGAGCGGCAGGTTCTTGTAGGCGCGGACATTGCCGACGAAACCGAACAGAACGCCCTGCTCGGGCAGGCCCAGGGTCTGCCGGGCCACGGCCGGCTTCGGCCGGTCGCCGTAGAGCGCGTGGTAGCCGCCATGTGGCACGACGAGCAGGCGTTCGTCGGGCATGCCGTGGCGTTCGGCCACGAGGGCCGCGGCCGTTCGCGAGTGAACGAGGACGAGGGCCGCCCGCGCGGCGATGCCCGCGGCCAGCCGGGCATAGGCATCGGGGAACGGGTTGTCGTGCGGCTCGCTGTTGTGGACCGTCCAGACGACCTGTCCGCCAGCCGCGTGCAAGAGGTCCAGGCGCTCGAGGAAACCGTCGACCAGCGCCAGTGCCGCCGCTGCGTCCGGCGCGCCGCGATAAAGGGCCTCCTCCCAGTTGACATGGAAGAAGGTGGGGCCGAGGCGGGCCTGCGCGATCGCCAGCTCGACGTCGCCCGCCATGCTGCCGATCCGTGGCAGGGCCGCATAGAGCAGGTGCTGGTAGGGGTTGTAGCGCCGGTAGTCCTTGTAGAAGACGAGGGTCGCGAGCGGGCGCGGCAGCCCATCGGGCTCCGCCACCGGCGGCAGGGGTGTTGCCCCCATGTCGACGAACCGCCCGACCTGCCAGGTCTCGCGGATCGCGACGAGGCGCGCCGCGAGGAAGCGGTCCGGGTCGATGCCGCCGGGGCAGGCATCGAGGGCGTCGCGCGTCGGCAGGAGCTCGGCGTCGTAGCCCTGGTGGCGGAAGAGATGGAGCTGGCTGGCATCGTCGGTGATGAAGAGCGGCACGAACGCCCGGCGCAGGATCTGCTGCTCGGTGATCTGCTCGAGGGCCGCCGCCGTGGTCGCGGCGGCGACGCCGCAGAAGGAGACGGCGACGACCGGGACCTGGTCGTCGATCAGCCCGGCGCAGCGATGGCCCGGCGCCGGCCGGAGCGGCCCTGCGGTCTCGGCGTCGCCGGGCCACCAGGTCGGACGCGGTTCGGGGATCCGGTTCGCATCGATCGTCAGTCGCCGGTAGCTCGACCGGCGTACCGGGCCGAGCGGCGGGGCCAGCAGCGTCGGTGCCAGGGTGCCAAGCTCGGCGAGCGCCGCGCCGAGACGGGCGCGCAGATCGTGGAGCTCGCGCGCCTGCAGCTCGAGCTGTGCGTGCAGCCGGCTGGCGGGCGCGAAGGGTCGCGGCGTCAGCGCGGCGGGGTGGCTTTCGCGGCTGACGATCGTCATGCGCAGGGCTCCTCTTTTCTCAGGGCAGCAGGCGGGCGATGGCGCGGGCGGCGGCGGCGGCCCCGTTCGGCAAGGCGAGGCTCCGGGCGCGCTCGTCGAGGTAGTCGCGAACGGCCGGCTGCAGGATCGCCTGGATGCAGTCGTGCAGCGGGCCGAGATCGTTCTCGTCGATCTCGAAGGCGGCACCGGCGGCCTCCGCGTGACGGGCGCGGGCACCCTGGTCGTCCATGCACTCGGCGTCGTTGGCGATGAAGATCGTCGGCAGGCCGAAGCGCAGGAGATCGTTGAACGAGTTGTAGCCGGCGGCACTGATCGTGAAGTCGAAGGCGCGGTAGTAGCGCGGGATCGGATAGCCGCTCAGCAGACGCACGCCGGGCCACCGGCCCTGATACTCGGTCGGTGCATTGAGCCACTGCGCCAGCACGATCTCGAGCCCCTGGAAGCGCTGCAGGATCTCGAAGACCTGGCCGAGCAGGCTGTTGAGGTCGCGGGTCGTGCCCGAGCCCAGCTGCACGAGCACGGAGCCGCCGTCGGCCGCCTCCGGCAGGCCCAGGGCCCTGCGCGCCGCCTGCCGATCGAGCACCTCCACCTCGTCGAGCAGGCCGATCGGCGGGACGCGCGTCGCCTCGAAGCCCGGCCGCTCGCGGAAGACGTCCGCCTGCGCGGCGATGTCGTCGGGCTCGATGATCAGGTCGAAATAGGGTGTCCTGGTCAGGAACTCGCTGTTGTCCTGGCTCGCCCGCCACATGCCGCGGCGCACCCAGACCAGCCGCGTGCCATGCCGGCAGGCCGCCGCCTCCACCACGCCCTGATAGGGATTCGACGCATCGAGGACCAGCGCCGCGGGCTGATGGTAGTCCAGGATGGCGTTCATCCGCTCGCGCGTCGCTGCGTTCCAGGGCCTGGCCGGCTTGCCGGCATAGGTGGTCAGGAGCTCGGTGGCGAAGCCGAGCTGCTCGAGCACGCTGGCCGCCTGGCTCATGGTGGCGAAGACCGGCTCGAACCTCTTGGGCAGGCGCCGGGCGATCGCCGCGAGGCGGGTGATGTGCCCGAGACCGACGCCGTTCGCCGTCACGAAGAGCACCCGGTTTGAGACCGCCGGCAGGGATCGCGGCTGGCCGGTGCCGTCCTGTAGGCCCAGCCGGTCGGCAAGGTCCTCCGCCACTGCCGGTCGGGCCGCCGCCGGTGGCGCCATGGGGCGTCGCAATCGACGGATGAAGTCCGGCCATTCCTCCGGCGGGAGGTGGACCGGCCCGGACTGCAGCGTCAGCGCCTCGCCGGGCGATGCCAGGACCGGCAGGCCGCGGGCCAGCGCCTCCGTGACGGCACGTTGCGGCAGCCTTTCCGGCACGCAGTCCGGCGGCACGACCAGGAGATCGAGGCCATCGACGAAGCGGGCCATGTCCGTGCCGTCAATCGCGAGAACCTGCGCCGGAAGCCCGGCCGGCAGTGCCAGGGTGCGCCGGTTGCCGGCGAGCAGGACGCGACAGTCCCGTTTCCGGTCAACGAGGCCCGGCGCCAGCGCCTCGAGTGCCTGCCGGGCATCGGACGGATCATAGGCGACGATGCCGATCACGGGACGCTGGCGGGCGCGCCACCTTGCGCCGATCCCCGGCGCTGCCGGAACGGGCCAGGCTTCGGCGGCGGTCGGCACGATGGCGGCGAGCGCCGTCCGGGCGGCGGGTGCGGTGCCGTGCCAGAGCGGTTGGGCGCCGAAGAGACAGGCGAGTTGCGCATGCAGGCGGGCCGGATCGTAGTCCGGCAGCTTCGCCTCGCTCTCGATGACATGCCAGCGGGCGGCCTCGATCGCCGGCCGCATCCGCTCGACGGCGGGAATGGTCAGCCGCGGCACCACGAGCTGCACGGCGCGTGCCTTGTGATGGCCGCCGGGTGCGCAGATCACCGCCCTGCCTTGCCGTATGCAGGCCTCGATGCCGGGGTGGATCGAGGCACCCGGCGCACCGTTGGAGACCTGGAGGAGGCCGACACGCTGGCCCGCGTCCGCATGGCCGGCGATCTGGGCCACGAGCTGCTCCGTGGCCTCCTCGCGTCGCCGGAAGTCGCCGAGGATCAAGAGATCGCAGGTCGTGCCGACGGCGCCCGATGCCGCAACGCTGCCCGCATTGGGGATGGCCGACGGACAGGCGGGGCCGAGCGTGCCGTTGCGCAGCCGGTCGAGACAGGATTCCTCGCCGGCCCGCTCGATGGTGCGATCGACGATGTCGAGGTAGAGCGGTTGCCAGAGGCCCGGATCCTGGGCGAGCTCGACCAGCCGGTCGACGATCTCGCGCCAGTCCCAGAAGGCGGCCGAGGCACGCAGGACGGGCTTCCAGGCATCGGAGAGCACGAGCGCCACCCCGGCGAGCAGCGCCCGGCGGGCGAGGAATGGCAGGTCCGCCTCGGTGGCGAGGGGCGGGCCGATGAGCACGTCGAGAGCGGCGAGGTCCGCCACCGTCACCGCGTCATCCTGAACCACCCGAAGCTTGATGGCGTCGGGGCCGACGCCTCGCGCACGGAGTGCTGCCGCCAGCCTGCCCGGCGCCAGATGGCCTTCGGCGGTGGGTGCCAGAAGGCCGACCGCAAGGGGGCGCCCCGGCCGCTTGTCGGCACTGGCGTGCAGCGCCTCGTCCGGAACCAGCAGCGGCCAGTCGTCCAGGGTGAGCCAGGCTTCCGGCAGATGGCGCTTCAGCGCCAGTCGCTCGAGGGCATGCGCCGGGGCGACGGCGATCCGGCGCCCGAGCCTGCGGGCGAGGGCAGGGAGACCCCTGACATCCTCTGGGTCGGCATGCCGGATGACGAGCTGCGTCTCGGCGCTGGCGAGCTCGAGCCCGCGCAGGAGCCTGGGATCGGCGATCTGCACGATCGCCGCATCGAGCGGTGCCGGCCGCCGCGCCGCCCTGGCCTGGTGGCGGACGCGCCAGCCGGCGCGGCGCAGGAGGTCGATCTCCGCCTGCCAGGCAGCGGCGGCGTCGGGCTGCGCCGGTTGTCCGAGGAAGGCCACGTCGACCGCTGTTGCCTCGGCCATGGCCGAGTGGCGGGGGGCGACTGGCAGTTCGGCGGTAGCAGGCTGCATGGCAGTTCCCTGGCGCGACCCGAGTCCGTGCGGCGGCGCGTGGCCGTGGTGGCGCCGCCAGCGGGGTGGCTTGCATGCCGTGAATGCAATGCCGGGACTGGTAGGAATTCTGTGGATAAAAATCAACTATTGATTGATAAGGCTTCGGCGCGCTAACCGGGCACCGTACGTCCGGAGGTTCCGCCGTCCGGGAGCACCATTGAGGGAAGCCAGGCCGCCGATGAGCAAGATCGTCCAGTACCAGGTTCGCGATTCCGCGGTTGTCGATTACGAGCTCTTCGAGCTGGACGAGATCGAGTACACGCTCCGCGGCCCGCGGCCGGCCGACCTGGGCGACCGGCAATATGCCGCCGTCCTGGGCGCCGGGCAGAGCTTCGGGGTGCTGGTGCGCGATCCTTATGTCCACCTCCTGCAGCGGTCGATCGGCTTTCCTTTCCTCAATCTCTCGGTCGGCGGCGCCGCCCCCGGGCTCTATCTGCGCAACCCGGCCTATCTCGACTATGCCAACCGCGCCCGCTTCTGCATCGTCCAGGTGATGAGCGCGCGCGGCTCGCACAACAGCTATTTCGAGGCCCGCCACGGCAAGAACATGCTGCGGCCGCGCGGCTCGAGCCTGCCCTATGTGCCCGGCGACACCGCCTTCCAGAAGATGATCGAGCACGAGCCGGCGGCGCTGGTCCGCGCCGTGGTCGGCGAGCTGCGCGCCAACTGGGTGCGCGAGACCATCCAGCTGCTCGCCCGCATCAAGGTGCCGAAGGTGCTGCTCTGGTTCTCCAAGCGAACGCCCGACTATCGCGAAGGCACCCAGAGCTACAAGGCGATCTCCGGCGTCTTCCCGCAGTTCGTCAACCGGGCGATGATCGACGAGGTCGCCGACTTTGCCGACCACTATGTCGAGGTGGTGAGCAGCCGCGGCATGCCGCACGTGCTCACCGACCGGACCACCGACGCACCCATCGAGGTCCATCTGGGCGATGCCAAGATCGCCAACTCGATCAACACATACTATCCCTCGCCGGAGATGCACGAGGACGCGTTCGCGCTGATGCTGCCGGCCCTGCGCAACGTGCTGGCGGAGACCGCGCCCAGGCGGCGCAAGGCGGCCGGCCGCGAGCTAGCCGGAGCCGGCGCATGAAGACCCTCTTCGCCTCGACGAGCGACATCAACGTCGTGAAGTTCCTGAACGCCAGTGCGGCGAAGGTCCGGCTGCTCTGCGACCCGGACTTCGTGGCCGACCTCTATTACGCGCGGCGCGACGACAGGCACGCGGTGGAGCTCGAGGTGCCGGTCGACACCTACTCGATCGAGACCATGGAGATGCTGCACCGGCAGGCGATGCAGCCGGACGGAGCACCCCTCTACGTGGTGGCCTCGCCCGCCGGCGAGGCCGAACGCCTGGCGCAGCTGCGCGAGGACTATCCGGAGCTGCGCTTCGCCGGCCTCGCCCAGGACGTGGTGGCTGCACTGGTCGCCCAGGCGCAGCACAAGGTCTTCGAGCCGCCGGCGGCCAGGCCGGCGCCGGTCAGGCTCGCCGTTCTCTTCGCCACGCCGCGCTCCGGCTCGAGCTATGTCTGCGACCTGCTCGAGGCCCTCGGCATCGGCCGGCCCAAGGAGCACCTGCGCGACACCCTGATCGAGCTCTTTGCCTCGCGCTACCGCTTCGACAGGCCGGCGGCGATCCGCAACTTCCTGCAGTTCTCCGCGAAGGACGGCTGGGTCGGCACCAAGCTGATCACGCACTTCGTCAGCGACTTCATGGACAGCTGCGGCCTTGCCGAGCTCGACCAGGCGCTCGGCGACGGGATGGAGGTCTTCCCGATCTTCCTCGACCGGTCGGATCGCTCGCTCCAGGCCATCTCCGGCGAGCTCGCGGCCCGGCGCGGCGTCTGGCATGTGACCGACGCAGCCAGCCGCGAGAAGATCGGCAGCCTGCCGGAGATTCGCTACAACTTCCACAGCCTCCTCAAGCGCTATATCGGCTATGGCAGCCAGAGCGCCTTTCTGGAGTCGCTGCGCTCACTTTTCGATCGCCGGCTCGATCTCGTCTACGAGACCGACGTCCTCGACACCGACCGGCTGCGAACGAAGATCTGCGACTTCCTCGCCGTCAGCGCCCGGAACCGCGACCTGAGCAAGGCCGAGAACCGGGAGCGCATCGCCAACGAGGTCAACGAGAGCTTCAAGCAGCAGTTCCTCGAAGACTTCGAGCGGCACTTCAAGCGCCTGCCGCTCGTCGCCTGACCGCCTGTCGAGCCCATCGACCGGCGCTTCGCCAACCCCGCCATCGAGGACACCACCCGCCGCGTCGCCTTCGACCTCTCCGCCCGCCACACCGGCTTCGTCCTCCCCATCCCCAGGGACGGCCTGGCCTCCGGCACCCCGACGGACGGCCTCGCCCTCGTCGAAGCCCTCTGGGCCCGCATGTGCGAAGGTACGCGCGAAGACGGCACCACCATCGAACCCAACGACCCCCTCTGGCCCGAGCTCACCAAGGCCGCCAGGGCCGCCCGCACCAACCCCCGCACCTGGCTCGACCAACCCAACCTCTACGGCGACCTCGCCACAAACAAAGCCTTCACCACCCCCTTCGAACGCTGGCTCACCCAGCTCTGGGCGGAGGGCTGCGAGGCGACGCTCAAGGCGTATCTGGGGCGGTGAGGGGGAAGAGGATTCCGGGAAGGCAGGCCTTCCCGGGCCCATCCGCAACCTTTTTTTTTGGCCGGCTCCAGCTGACGACACCAAGTCGACATTCTGAACATCTGTTCAAGGAAGCGCTGTTTGGCGGATGAACGATTTGTGCAATCAGCGCCAATCCTGTGAATTTATTATCATTATTCCTATGTTTCCGATAGTAATTCGCTATCGGAATACCAAAAACAGGGCTGATTTGATAAATAGTAAGGCATATTATAGTTATAATGACGGGCATATCTGAGAACGAATGAACTGGTGCTAGATCTATAACTCGTCCATATTTCATTGATGCGTTTATTTTATTTAAAATCGCATAATGCAGAACGCATTCCGCGCTGAAAGGCAATTCCTCAGCCGTTGTCGTCTCCTGGTGCGCGATGGATGGGCAGTTGCATCAGCGTATGCCTTGCACCAGCGTTGAACCTTGAACACCCGTGGGGAGGCAGCCGCATCGGGCCCGCCGACACCGCCGAATGCGCAGTGGGTGTCTGCTCGATGGTGCCGACCGGATCGGCCGGCTCATCAAAATCATGAAAGTCAGCGATTTCGCGGCTGCTTTAAACGTCGAAGAGCAAAACATTGCCTAACCCCGCACAATCAGGCTGCCACGCACAAAATCGAATAACCTTAGTTGACATTCTCGCTGGTCTGTTGTGATCTCGCACCTTGTTGGAGTGCCGAACGCCGTGCATTCCTGAAGTGATCCGGGCGCTCGTGGCTTCAACGCTTCTGAAACAGTAACCCAAAGGGGACTGGAACATGAAGATCAAGCTCGCCAACCCGAAGCCGAACGCGAAGCCGGTGGCCACTGTCACCGCAGTGTAGCGCGGAAAAGGCGCATCTCGACAAAGAGGTGCGCCTTTTTCCTGCGAGGAGCACGTGGATGGTCTGATGCGCGGTAGGGTCCGGCTGAAGCTTGCGGTGACGAGGGCGGCGGGGGGCTGCGGCTTGCATTGGAGGTAGAACGGACGGCCAGTGCCACATATTGGACCGTGCGGGTTATGACCGAGGGGAATCGCGTCTCGACCGAAATGGTGGACCGAATCTGGCAAGAGAATGGGCTGGCGGCAGATCGCTTCCTGAAGTCCAGGCTGTTCAACGATCAAGTCTCCGCCGCCAAGGGCGAAGAAGTGATCGGGCTCTGTTTCGACCCGGCGGAACGTGCGGTAATGTTGTCGATCGACGAGAAGGCGCAGTCTCAGACGCTGAGACCGACCCAGTTGGGCCTGCCGATGAAGTGAGGCCGCCGAGCGCCCCCAACCACAAGCGCGATGGCACCATCATCCTCTCTGCCGCGCTCTACATGCTCGATGGCACCGTCATCGGCCGAAGTCCGCAGCGCCATCGACATAAGTTGCTGAATGCCGCCGAACGGCAGATACCGGTCGGCAATTCGCTCCACGTCATGTTCGACACCTGCACCGCTCACAAGCACGCCAAGGCGCAAGCTTGGCTGAATCGTCACGCCATTCTTCTGGACCTACCACTTCACGTCCGCCTCGTGGGCGGACCCGAAGGCCATCATCGCCGCCGACAAATGTGGGAATCAGGTGTTGGAAGCAATCCACCACGGAGTTTTTCCTGGCCGTTATGAGTATCGAGCAGAAACTGAAATCGATCTGCCATCATAGCGTTTCTGTATCGCTATTGGCACCCGATCTCTTGCAAGTTCGGGACGGTCGTACTGGCTTTATATTTGATATCGAATTCGGGGCAGTGGACGTTACCTCGGAAACTGAAATACCGGACGAAATACTATCGTTCTTAAAAAAAGTGGGGTGCGTCGGCGATCTTCCGATCGAACAGGTGCAGGATCGGCAACGACCGATAGTTACCAACCTTCGGGATTCTCAAACGCTTGAGCGTATCTCTGAAGTTTATGAGCATGCGAAAGCATTCGTCCCATTCTACAGCATTGGCGATGCCTACTGGCGCAACGAAATTACATCATTAGATGAAATCGTCGAGCTGCCAATAATTAATAAGGACATCTTGAAAAGAGAGTTTCTGAATTTAATCAGTAGTAACATTGATACTTCGACGCTTTTGTCAGATGGAGCGCTGCGTTTCGCGCGCACAAGCGGTTCAACGTCCGATCGGGTTCAGGTGCTGACTGATTTGCGGATTGACCGAATGCCGCCCGACTACGAGTCTGTTTGGGACGTTGCATTCGTTGACGGCCATCCTCGAACATCAGTTTTGACATCACCGCTATGCGGTTCAAATGACTGCAATATTGGACGGAAAAAGCGCTCAGACCGGATGATTGGCGATCACACTTTGTATCTCGAATCGACATTCGACATTTCAAGGATCGATAGGGACTTTATTGATTATACTTTCTCGGAAATTTCTGAATTTCGATCGTCGATAATATTTGGCAATCCATATTATTTGCACATTTTGGCCGACAAGGCGCAAGAATTAGGGTTGGCGGTTCCCAGCGTTGATATAATACTGACGTCTTTCCAATTTATGCCGGAGTGCCAGCGACGACTTCTTGAGAAAAGATATAGATGCCCCGTGCGCAATATTTATTCTGCGACCGAGCTTGGCGGTTGCAACGTCGGGTTTGAATGCTCCGAGGGCAACTGGCATCTGAATGAGAGCCAGTGCTATGTGGAATTCGTCGATCCGCGAACGCGCGAGGTGTCGAAGAATGTCGGCTCGATCGTTGTGACGACCCTCGCGAATCGTGTGAGTCCGCTCATGCGATATGAAACCGGGGATATGGGATGCATTGAGGGTGAGATACACTGTGGATGCGCCGCATCGAACTGGCGGTGTTTCACATTTCATGGCAGATCAATTGAGGCGATTCCGACAGAGACCGGTTTTGTCACCCCCCGGGCTATTGATAACGCTGTTGATCCATTCATTCGCGAGGGTGCATACCAACTTGCCTGTAGCAAAAAAGACAATAGTATTCGGCTTGACGTACTTGTGGAAAGCGAAGAGAATTTTGTACCCTTGGCACTTGTCGACGCGCTGCGAGAATTGTTGTTCGATCATGACATTAGTATCAGGAGGGTTGAGGCGTTAACTTTTGCGCGTTCATACAAAACACCGATGGTGTATGCGGAGTAATATGCTGGTATACTGTCTATGAAATTTGACCTACCTGCCTTGCGGCATTGTTTCCCGATGTTGGCCAGTTGCGGATCGGGTAAGCCACTGCGATACTTGGACTCGGCGGCGACGACGTTGAAGCCCTCTACCGTCATTGAGGCAGAGCGCGAATATGCAACTTCGTATACCGCTAATATTCATCGCGGTCATCATAGGCTCTCTGAAATTGCTTCAGAGAAATACGAGACCGCGCGTGAGGTCATGGGTCGATTTGTCGGCACGGCACCACGAAATATTATATTCACGAAGAATGCGACAGAGTCGATCAACATGGTGGCCAATGGGTTTGGATTCACCCGCTCGGACGTAGTGGCGCTTCCGATCGGGGAGCATCACTCCAACATATTGCCCTGGATGCGGCTTTGCGAACTCGCATGGATCGAACATGAGGTTTGCGCGCCCGTAGATGGGCGAACCCTCGAGGAAGTGATCGCGACGAACCGACCACGTATGTTTGTCTTTTCTTCTGGATCGAACGTTACAGGTGCGGTCAACGACATTCGAACTTTATGCGCCATTGCCGCTCGACATGGAATAAGCACATGTGTTGACGCCTCGCAAACCGCTAGCCACGAACCGATTGAATTCGATCAGCTCGGCTGTGATTTTCTTGCTTTCAGCGGTCACAAAATGTTCGGGCCGCCCGGAACTGGAGTTTTGGCTGGACGACCCGAGGCGTTGGAGCGTTTGACTCCGTACGTCATTGGTGGTGGTAGCGTCGCATCGGTTACTCGCGATGGCTTTGTATTGAGAGACGTCCCCTATCGCTTTGAAGCTGGCACACCGAACATTTCAGGGGTGATCGGACTCGCCGCTGCCGCGCAGTTCTTGAGCGCCATGCCGATTGAAGAGCGTCGAGCGCACTTGGTTACGCTCTCCAATCAAATGTCTGAGCGAGGAGTTCGAATTCCCGGCGCCCGCTCTCTGATGTCGGATCAGCCCGATCGATTGCCGTTGGTGTCCTTTGCATTCTCAACGCCTCACATCACATCGGATACGGTGGCGACCTCGCTAAGCGAAAACCACAATATCATGGTGCGATCCGGTTCCATGTGCGCGCATCCGTTAGTGCATCGGGCGGGTGCTGATGGTGGATTGTTGAGGGTTTCGGCCCATTTATACAATTCTCTCGATGACATCGATGAGACGTGTAATGCAATAGAAGAATTTACAACAAGATTCAGTTGACTGAAGAATGTTTTTCCAGACAACCTGCTCGCGCCGGGATCGAGCATTGACAGGAGCGACGCATGACGTAATTCTTCGGAGATGCCTGTTCGGATGACTTGCTCCCTATTAAGCTGGTTGTAGAAAACATAGCAGTCGGCGTTGCATCCCGGTTGACCCTGGCCGTCGGATGCAAGCCCGCCGAGGCCCTCCGCCCTTCCATTCGCCGGCTCTCGGCATGTCGCAGATTCTGCGACAATCGCTTCCGCCAAACCCGGGACTGTCGCGCTATACGCGACAGTTTGACGGCAAGTGTCGCATATAACGCGACAGTAGGCCCCTCGTGTCGCGGATACCGCGACTGTATTATGACAAGTGTCGCGTATAACGCGACAGTTGCGGGCGAACGAACCCGCCGTACCGACGAACGAACCCAGGGAAAGGGCGAACGAACCCGCCAAATCGGCAATCGAACCCACCGAATCGCGAACGAACCCGAGCGCCGACCAACGAACCCGAGAGCCCGGGGCGAGCCCCGCCGCGGCTTTCGCCGCCTCTCCCGGCCCGCCCGCCGGCCGGAAAGCCTGATTTGCCGAACGAACCGAAGGGCATCTGGACAGGGGATACGAAATAGGTTATAAATCCTTCTCTGGTCGATCATCCTTCCCTTGCGGGCCAAAGGCATTTTTGGAGCCCGCCGCCTCGCCGTCGAGGCAGCCGCGTAAGAGGGAACCCGAACGGTTCTGAAAGCGCGGCGCCATGACGGATCGCCGAGGTTGAAACCAGCGGCTTGCCGGCTGTACCGGGAGGTGTAGGTTACCCTCCGACGGCATCATCGCACGGCCCGACGTGAGCGAGGCTCACGATGGAACGCTGGCAGCCTGCAGTGGTTGGGTTCGCATAGCCGCGCCGGGCACAAGTGCCGCGCGCGCCGACCTCAGCGACCTCAGCGACAAAAGGATGACGAACAGTGGCAGTCTTCATCATTGGCCCGCCACGCTCCGGCACCACCCTCCTGTCCTTCATGCTCGATGGCCACCGGGACCTCGCCGTGATGGTCGAGAGCCATCTCTTCGGTGCCTACCGGTCGGTGGCGGAGCAGCTGGGCGACCGCTTCGCCGAGTTCTGGCCGGAGCTGGTGCCGCGCATGCTGGCCTCGCGGCCGCTCGCCTATATCGAGCCCGGCATCGATCCCGCCCGGCTCGACCACCGGCCGATCGCCACCTATCCCGATCTCGCCCGCGCCATGCTCGAAGCCTGGACGGCGCAGCGGGGGAAGAAGGTCTGGGTCGAGAAGACGCCATGCCACACTTTGTGCTGGCCCTATCTGCTCGAGCACTTCCCGAATGCCAGGTTCGTCGCGATCATTCGCGATCCGCGGCCGAGCGCCGCCTCGCTGGTCAGGGCCCGGTTCGGCACCAGCGCCATCTCCGCAGCGACGCGCCGCTGGGTGCGCCACTGCGACGCCATCGACGCGCTGCGCCGGGCGGCGCCAGAGCGCCTGCATCTGCTCCGCTACGAGGATCTCGTGCGCCGGCCCCGGACGGAACTGACGAGGCTGTGCAGCTTCCTCGGCATCGAGCTCGAGGAAGCGATGCTGGCCCCGCGCCCCAACTCGCGAGTCATGACGGACGCCGTCAACCGCCGCCATCTCAACAATCGCGTGATCCGCCGGGACACGGAGCGGTGGCGCCAGTCCATGCCGGCCTACCAGCGGCGCGTCTGCGCCAGCATCGCGCGCGCCTCGGGGCGCCGGCTCGGCTTCGACATTGGCCATGCCGCCGTCAGCACCCAGGACCGCCTGCTGGACTGGCTCGATCACGCCTGGCTGGTCGTCAAGAAGGCGCGGAACCTCCAGGGTCAGGCCGAGCAGCTCGATCAGGCGAAGCTGCAGCTCTGGGCCCGGACGCGCCCATTGATCACCGAGCCGCTCCCGCTGGCGGCCGGTGCCGGCGGCGGCCCGCACACCCCGGTCCACTGGCCCTGACACCCGGCCCGGCGCGCCGCGCCGCGGATCGAAAACCCGACAGGTGTGCCGCCGCTACTCGCTGACCACCGCACCGGCTTCGGCAAAGTCCGTAAAGCCGTGGAACGACTTTGCATTGTCGAGTCCGGCGGCCTGTGCACCGACCTCGAGCTGGAGCCAGTACATCTGGTCGGTGCTCGGCGTGCTCTTCCCGCCATCGACCGTCGCATTCGCATGGCAGCCCATGCAGTCGGCGCGCGAGTAGGACTCCATCGAGGTGTTGCCCAGATACGGCCGGGTGGGCGACGAGGGCGAGGCGATGTCGACCTGCGGCTCGATCAGCGTGCGGTCGGCCGTGTCCAGCGTCTGGCACTGGTTCGAGGCGATGTTGTACCATTGCGTCGAGACCAGCTGATAATTGCTCCAGACTGAGAGCGGCCCGATGAAGCCGCCGCAGATGCCGTTGAGATAGGCCGCGGTCGGATGGTTCCTTCGCAGCGGCACCTGGCGGCAGAGCTTCGACATGCCGAGCTGCGCCGCAGGCGGCTCGTCGAGGCACCAGCTCACATCGCCCTCGACGTTGGGATTTTCGCAACCCGGCGCATTGGAGACCGGGACCACGTTGCAGGCCTGGCACGCGTCGGAGTTACGGCTGAGGGCCGAGCAGGATCGGGGATAAAAATTGTAGTCCAGCAGCACGTTGGCCGGGCAGGCCGTGTTGGGCCCGGAGCCGCTGCCGGTTCCTGCCGGCGGCAGGCCGGCGCATTCAGGCGCATTCAGGCGATGCTCGAACGTCGACCAGGTCCAGTTCGGCTGCTTCACGGTCTTGCGGGCGACATGCATGCCGACCAGCGCCATCGTCTTGCGCTCGCAGGTCGCCACCCCGCTCTTGTTGCGATAGTCCGGCGTGTAGACCAGCAGATCCTCGGTATGATACCGGCGGCGTTCCCGGTTGTTGAGCTCCATCCAGGCGTTCTTGAGCACGATCGCACCCGATCGCGGATCAGCCGGGTTGCCGCCACTATAGCTCAGCTCGCCGCAAGGGAAGGTGATCGCCTGGGTGAGGCCATCCAAGACCGAGTCGTCGTAGTACCCGTTCTCGATCACGAAGTCATAGGTGGCGGGGCTCACCAGGATCTCGTAGCGCAGGAACTTGCCCCGGGAATCGATGACCGGATCGTTCGACAGCCCCTTGTTCTCCGCCTCGAGGAAGAGGTCGTCGACCTTGGCAACCTCGCCCAGCACGCGGTACCGCGCGAAGTTCGGAATGGCCTTGCACTCCGCCGGGTAGTAGTGGGCGCCGGAAGTGTCGCAGTTCCCGCCGGGGCACTTGCAGTTCGACTGGTCGGTATCCTGGCACTGGATCAGGTCGTCCGTCGACGACCAGCGGCTCCACTGCGTGGTATTGTCCCCCCAGCGGCTCACCCTCGCGCCGACGCTGGACGCGTTGAGCGCCAGGAAGGTATCCCAGGAATACCGGTCAAAGGTGCGCTGCACACCACTCGCCGGCAAGTTGACGTCGACATCTCCCGGCAGATTGTAGCGAAGTCCGCAGAGCAGGGGCGTGGCCGCCTGAACAAGGCCTGGCGCGAGCAGCAGAACGCCAAGGACCAGAGAGCCAATCCAGACCGGCAACCGGCGCGTCCAGTACATTCCGGGTCGCATCTCGGTGTCCTCCCCTTGCGGCGGCTTTTCTCCGATATTGGCCCGAGTTTGACCAATTCTGACGCTCGTGGCAAGCGACCGAAACCTTCAGTTGCATCTGCTTCATCTCGTGGACCCGGACTGACGGGCCGCATCACCAGGCTCAGGGATCGGACCGCTGCCCGTACGGCGGCCGCCGTGTGGCGGCGCCGCCCCGCACGAGCAGGAGGCTCAGCGGCATCATCGCCGCCACGAGCAGGGTCTGGATCAGGAACACGATGAAGTAGCCGGTCGTCACGCCATCGAGACGCGACACGACGTCGATGATGATCGGGAAGATCGAGAGCCCGACATCGTTGCCCAGCAGCAGCACGCAGACCAGGAGCGCGGAAGCCGCCGCACGGTCCTTCTCTTCGAGGTCGAGGTGCGCCAGCGTGAGGATGCAGGGCAAGAGGAGACCGTAGCCCAGTCCCGACAGGCTTCGGGTGGCGATGATCACGGGATCGGAGGAAGCGATCGGATAGACCAGGTAAGAAGCAAGCCCCGCGGTCAGCACCAGGAGGCCGACAAACAGCAGGTTGACGAGCCGCATCCGGCCGAGGAGGGCGCCGGCCAGCACCATTGCCCCGAGCGAGATGAAGTTGCCGACCACGGTACGTTCGCTCATGGCGACGATCGGCAGCCCCCGGTCGTCCTCGAGGAAGAGGAACTCGAACTCCTGCGTCGTCGCGACCTCCACGACCAGACAGAGGGCGAGGGCGAAGAGGAAGGAGCGTGACCGCAGGGGGTGCAGGGGCAGCACCGGGTCCTTCACCCGCATCATGTGCCGGACCGCGACGCCACCGGCGAGGCCCATGCCGAGGAACAGGCCGAACGATGCGGGCGTGTCCCAGCCGGACGCCTTGGCCCAGAGCGACCAGAGCTCGAACAGCAGGAGCGTGGTGCAGATCAGCGCCAGCCCTCGATAGTCCGCCGCCACCGGCGATGTCGGAGGCGGCTGGTCCACATGCCTCGTGCCGAGCACGCCCACGAGCAGCAGCGCCGTCGCGGCGAGCACCACGAGGAACCCTGACGACCATGTCGAGTCCAGGAGATGCAGGTTGCTCGCGGCGGCACCGAGGCACAGGCCGAAGGGCGATCCGGCGCTCCAGGCGGCGTCGAGGATCTCCTTCTGTCGCTGCGGTCCGGCGATGCCGACGACGATCTTCATCGCCGTCGCCGTGATGCCGGTCGCAAAGCCGACGGCAAGGACCACGAGCGCCGTCAGTGCGACCCGCGGCACCATCTGGTCCGGCAGCCAGGCGCCGCCGGCCACCAGCCCGCCGACACCGAGGAGGGCCGCAAGCAGGGCGAGGCTCACGCTTCGCCGCAAGCCCAGGAGCTGCAGAGCGAGCCCGAAGCCTACCGTCGCGATCAGCGTGCCGAAGACGGAAAGCCCGATCAGCAAGGCCATGTAGGCGGGCGGCAGGCCGAGCCATCCGGCCAGCTCATGCTGCACCAGCAGCAGGAGCGTGAGGAACAGCGGGCGCAGCGCCGCACCGAAGAAGACCAGGGCTATCAAGGTGAGGGCTCGACGGCCGCGAGCCCCAACCTCATCACGGGCCGTGGCCGGCGCGAGCGACGAAGCGGTACCGGCATGGCCCGGCCGCCCCGGTCAGTTCCTGCCGCCAAGCTCCGTCGCCAGGACCTCGGCCACCCGCAGGCTGTTCGCGGCGGCGGTCAGGGTCGGCGCATTGACGGGCGCCGTCAGATGCGCGCTCGTGCCGACGATGAAGAGATTGGGGTGATCATGGGCGCGCAGCTCCGGCGAGACGACGGAACGCTTCGGGTCCAGGCCCATGCGGGCCGTGCCGCAGATGATCGCGGTCGAGAGATAGGGCTTGTCGGTCGAGACTTGGGTCGCCCCCATCTCCTTCATGATCTTCTCGTTCCAGGCGGTGGCGTTGGCGAGTCCCTTCTTCGTGTAATCGTCGACCGTGAAGGTGACCCGCGGCTTCGGGACCCCCGCCGAATCCCGGGCGTCGAAGTCGACGTCGATCCGGTTGTCGTAGTCGGGCAGCGTCTCGGCCGAGCTGTTGAGCCGCAGGTGGCGCGCCATCTCTTGGCGCAGCTCGCGGACGAGCGTGCCGCCGCGCTTGCCCGCCTCGATCAGCTTCTTCGCGAGCTCCGGTGCTCCGACATTGCCCGACCAGCCGTCGTTCATCAGCGAGGTGCCCACGGCAGCCTCCTCGCGGCGGAAATCGCCGTCGCGGAACTGGATAACGCCGGAGGTCTGCTGCGGGCCGCGATAGGGGTAGACGGGGTCGCGCGTGATGCCGGTCGTGTCCTGATTGAACTGCGAGAGCAGATAGCGGCCGACGACACCGCTCGAATTGGCCACGCCGTTGGGCAGCCGCTCGCTGCGCGAGACCAGGAGGAGCCTCGGATTCTCGATCGCGTGGCAGGCGAGGACATAGTAGCGGCCATGCGCCGAGCCTTCGCTGCCGTCGGGCCGGCGAAAGCGGATGCCGCTCACCGCCATCTGCTCGTCGACGTCGATGTGGATGGCGAGCGCCTGGTCGACGATCCGGGCGCCCAGGGCCTCGGCCTTCAGCGTGTGCACCGACCCGTCATACTTCGCCAGGATCGGGCAGATGGGCACGCAGGTATTGTTGCCGCAGCAGGGCGGCCGCCCGTCGTAATAGATGGAGTTCCGGGCGTGGCTGAACTGCCTGAGCTCGAGGCCCAGGCGCCCTGCCGCCGGTGCCACCGCCTTGTCCATGTACGTCGCCGGTACCGGCGGCAGCGGGAAGGGCGTCGTGCGCGGCGCACCCCATGTGTAGTCGGGATCGCCGGCGACGCCCCACATCTTCTCGGCTTCGTCGTAATAGGGCTCGAGCTCGCCGTAGCCGATGGGCCAGTCCTCGGCGACGCCGTAATCCGTGCGCATCCGGAAGTCGGCCGGGCGCAGGCGATCGGCGAACCCGGTCCAGTGCCAGGTGGTGCCCCCGAGGATCCGCGTGTAGAGCCCCCGGAACTGGTCGGGCCCGGCCTGCACATAGAACTCGTCGAGCTGGTCGTCCGGCGGATGGGGCGCATAGGGCACCGACGGGTAGGGCGAGTTCGGCCCCTTTTCCGTGTTGCGGGCGAAGTTCTCGACGGCGTCGACGCGGCTGAGCCGGGGGCCGGCCTCGAGCATCAGGACATCGATGCCCTGCTCGGCCAGCTTGAAGGCAACGTGGTTCCCGGCAATGCCCGTGCCGACGATGACGACGCTCGCTTCCAGCCTCTCCATGGTCCCCGCTCCCGGCCGCTCAGCTCGCGGCCGGCGGCTTGTCGGCCCACCAGCCGAAGCCCGGGCCGCAGATGCCCGGCGGCTTGGTGAAGCCGAGGACGTGCCAGGCCAGGGCCTGATGGAAGTAGGGCACGTCGCGGCTGCCGTCCGCGGCGGTGGTCTCGCCGGTATAGAAGATCTCGAGGAGCCGCCGGGCGGCAGCCTCGATCTCGGGCCGCTCGAAGGGCGCGTCGATGCTGGCGGCGTCACGCTCCAGGATCGCCGCGATCAAGGCGTCGAGCGTGTCCCGGCCCAGCTCCGTCGCCAGGGAGGCGTAGCAGGCATCGACGATCTCGATCGGCTCCGGCAGGGCGCCATTGAGGATCTGCGCCGCCAGCAGGTTCCGCGCCTCGCCGTCCAGCCGGCGCGCCGCCGCGGGCCCTCCCGGGAGGAGTGCTGCCGGCGCCGCCCCGCCGACCAGCGCCAGCGCCGCCACGAACCGGCGCCGGTCCAGTCCGCGCGGATCGAGGGGGTCGCTCGCCATCAGTTGGTCACCACGAGAAAGCCGCGCGGCTTGTGCGAGGCGCTGTCATCGGCCTGCAGCGCCTCGTGCAGCTCGGCAGCGGTGATCCAGGCGGGTGGGTACTTGTAGCGGGCGACGTCGAGCACGAGGAACCGGTCCGACTCCGCGTCATAGGCGGCAACCGGTGAGATATGGCCGTCACCCTTCTGCCCGACGGCCGGCCGGCTGTAGTTGACGATCAGCCGCTGATTCCCGGCCTCGAGCGCCGCCCTGGCCGCATCGCGGAACTGGTCAAGGGTGGCGTCCGGCCCGTAGGTGAAGTCGACCGTCACGCCATGCGCCTCGAGGAGCCGCGCCAGCTCCTCGAGCGTCAGGCCGACCTGCTCGACCGCCGAGACCGGCTTCACCTCGAGCACCTCCCTGGTGAAGATGTTGTCCTCGGTGAAGACCTGGTACGGGTAGATCAGTGGTGAAATCGGCGACGCAACGTCGAGCGAATTGAGGACGGCCACGCTGGTGGCGATGCCGCAATAGGTCAGATACTTCTCGCTGACGAAGAAGCGGGCCAGCGTCCAGTAATCGTCCTTGATCCCGGCCCGCTCGAAGAGCTCGGCACTCTCCGGCTGATCGAAGTAGACGAGCGGCGGTTCCAGCGCCGCGGCCGCCGCCGGTGGCGCCAGGAGCGACGCGAGCAAAGCGAGCCGGCAAAGGGTGCGGCGCTGGACCGACATTCGCATCTTTCCTCTCCCGTTGGCGGCCGGCGTCATCCGCAGGAACACCGCTAGTCCAGCGAGCCGAAATACGCGGCGAGGTTGGCGATGTCCTCGTCGCTCAGGGGTGCCGCCTGGACGTGCATCAGGCCCGCCAGCCCGCCGGTGCGCGCCTCCTCGCGATAGAGCTCCAGCGCATACTGGATGTAGAGGGCGTTCTGGCCGGCGAGATTGGGATAGTTCGGCACCGGCGAGCGGCCGTTGACGCCATGGCAGGACGAGCACTGTGCGGCCCGTTGCCGACCGACGTCGATATCGGCGGCGACCGCCGGCGGCGTCGCCAGGACGACAGCACCGAGGACCGCCATCAGGGGCCTCATCATGATTGCCTCACCCCTTCGCCTCCTCTGGCTGCCGGCTGCGCTCATGGCTGCGCGCGCCTCGGCTGCGCCTTGATCATGATCCAGGAGAAGTCGTCGCTCGGCGCGCTGGCGTGGCAGCCCATGCAGCTCGCCGTCCCGAAAACCGGCCGGTCGCTCGCCGCGATCGCCATCTGGTGCCGGTTCGCCGGCAGATTGCCATTCTGGCTGTAGGTTTCCATGACGCTGTTGACGAGATAGGTCGGGAAGGGCTCGCCGCCCGACTTGTTCGTGACCGCACCCGGGAAGTCGTCGGGGTCCGCCGGCGGGAGCTCCGGGAAGACCGGCCACTGCACGCCGACGAGCTCGTAGTACTGCAGCCGCGAGCCGTGCTCGGCGAGCAGCACCCGCATCTGCGCGTTGAGCCGCCGCGTCGTCTCCATGATCGGCACGAGCCGGGTGACCTGCGTCCGGGTGACGCCGTCCTCGCCAGGCGCCGGCACCACGTTGACCGGGCACCATTCGCAATAGGGGTCGTTGAACGAGGGCAGCAGCGGCGTCTCCGCCCCGTTCACCGTCACGGTGTCGAGGAGATCGACCTCGACATTGTCGACATGCTCGAAGGTCGACCAGATCCACTGCGGCGAACTCTCGGTCTTCTGGGCGATATGGAAGCCGACGAGCCCCATGACCGCTGGCTGCCAATGCGGATCGCCAGGGCCGGACGGCACGTAGGCGGGCATCGTGACATAGCGGCCGAGATCGTCCCGCTCGGGATCCATGACCTTCCAGGCGAGCTTCAGCTCGATGGCCCCCTTGCGGTCCGTGCCGAACGCGCCCCTCGGGAAGTCCAGCCTGTCCTGCCGGCGGAAGAAGGCGACCTGACCATCGACATTGTAGAGCTCGTTCTCGACGATGTAGTCGTACTGCTCCTCGTTGATGAGGATCTCGTAGTGCACCATGTTGCCGTTCTGGTCCCAGACCGGGCTCGAGAAGGCCTGGTTCACCTCGTCGAGGACGTTGCGGGGGCCGATCGCGCTCAGATTGTGCAGGACCCGGGCGTCGCCCGAGTTGATGGGCGGCACGGACGGTCCCGCCGCCACCGCCTCGAACCCGATCACCGTCCCATCCTGTCGGGGCGGCTCGATGGCCCCGATGTCGGGCACGGAGCGGCCGGCCCCATTCCACGGGTCGGGCGGGCTGCCATCGGCCTTGAAGACCTGGAAGGCCTCGGCCCACCCGCTCCAGCGTGGCGGGCCGGCGTCGCCGATGCCCGGCAGGGGCGCACCTGCCGCGTCGACCGGCCAGCTCAGCGCGACCATCGTCGCCCAGGCGTGCTGCTCGAAGAGGCGATGCACCTGGATTCGCCAGTTGGGTGCCGCCGCAGCCTCGATGCTGTCGCGCAGCCGGACATCGATGTCGGACGGGATCTCGGCACTCAGTTGCGGCGTGATCGAAGGCTCGGCAGCCACGGCCAGGGACTGCGCGCCCGCGACGGCCATCGCAGCAACCACGAGGCCCGCCCCGGCTCGCAACCCGGCGGCCCTCGTCGTCCTCGATCTGCGGAGCGTGTCCATGAACCGCGCTCTCTGCCATCCTCCCGGTCGCGCGCCACGCCAGCCCCTGCGTATGCCGGTATGGTCACGCACAAGATTAATAACGGTTCAGGACAGTCATGCCAACTGCCGCACCCGAATGCGGCCTGCATCAGCCCAAGAGCAGCGTCCGATCATTGGCATCACCCAACCGGATCTTGCAGGCAGACCACCGTAACCGGTCCTGCCACTGGACCGGTCGCGACTGGCTCGCGAGCTGGACGGCCGGCCGACTGCCGAGGCCAGTTCCTTGTGGACACTGTCTGGTCAGGGCGCCACGCCGCCAACAAGCGATCAGGTGTGGCGATCGGGGCCAGGCATGCCAGACGATGGAGCTGCCGATCGGCCTTGCCGGGCCGGCCGGCGCGTATGGTTGCCCGAGCCTCAGGCGATGGGCACATATTGGCCTGGATCAGGCGCTTGATGCAAAACGGCAGAGTCTTCCAGGATGGCGGAGGGAACGGGATTCGAACCCGTGAGGAGTTGCCCCCAACACGCTTTCCAGGCGTGCGCCTTAAACCACTCGGCCATCCCTCCGGACGGGCCGGACCATAGCCAGACGCCTTCGGCTGTGCAACACGGGGGACGGGCGTTTGAGCATCGGGCAAGGACGGGAAACGAGCGATGCGGCGAGTAGGTTATGTGGTGGGACTCGGGCTCCTGATTTTCGCCGGCGCCGCCCTTGTCGCCCAGCTCTTCTCGCTCTGGGCGAGCGACGCCTATCAGCCGATCTCGATCGGCTCGATGTGGTTCGCCACCAACGGCAACAGCCTCGTCGGTTTCCAGTCGCTGATCGAGAAGAACCTGGGCTCCATGGTCTGGGCGCCGGTCCAGTTCGTGCTGGCGGCACCCGCCTGGCTCAGCCTCGCCGTGCCGGGCGGTCTGCTCGTGCTCGCCTGCCGGCCACGGCAGCGTGGCCTCGGCGGGCTCTGAGCCGGGGCGACGGAGCCTGCGGGACATGACCCCGGCCGCACGCCGCCTGACGCAACTTCTGCTCCTGACGCTTCTTTTCGCCCTGGCGGCGCCCGTCCTCGCACGCGATTCGCGGCCGACGATGGACTTCAGCCCGCCCGCCACCGACAGCCCGCGCGCCACCATCGCCTCGCTCTTCGGCGAGGTGGAGCGGGGCTTTCGCCTCCGCGCGGAAAGCGACGCGCACAACCTGGGCTCGCTGCTCGGCCAGCGCGCCCTCGCCCTCATCGATCTCGACCAGGTGCCGCCGGATCTCCAGACGCCGCTCGCCGTCGAGACCGTCCTTCGCCTCTATGTCATTTTGGGGAGGGTCGATCTGCCGCCCCTCGACGAGATCCCGGACCTCGCCAGCGTCCGCCGCACCGAGTTGCAGCGCTGGATGGTGCCCGACACCGGCCTCACCATCCTCGATTCGGTGATCGACGACGGGCTGCCCCGCTTCCGCTTCGGTCCCGACACCCCGGCCATCGCCGCTCAGCTCTACCCCCTGATTGCCGGCCTGCCGCGCCGCCAGGGGGCGCTGCAGTTCGATCCCTATGTCGTCCTGCGCGACGGCGTCGGGCCCTGGCTCACCCGGCTGCTCGGGGAGCGGGAAGGGGTGGTCACGCCGGACTGGTCGCGCCAGCGCATCCTCGACATCCCCTTGTGGAAGATCGCGGCCACCCTTGTCCTGCATCTTGCCGGCCTCGGCATTGCCGCCATGGCGATCGTGCTCGTCCGCCGTGGCGCCGGGCAACGCGGAAGCACGTCGCGCAACCGGGTCTTCGGCTTCGTCCTGCCCCTCCTGCTCATGCCGATCGCCGCCGGCCTCCGCTTCGCCGTCGCCGACGAGCTCCGGCTGACCGGGCCGGTGCTGGCCATCCTCGAGATCTTCTGGGTCGCCCTCTTCACCCTCGGCGCCATTCTCCTCGGCTTCGCCATGATCCGGCTCGCCGCCGACCTGTTCATCGGTCTCGCCCGTCTCGACCGGCGGCCGGGCGACGCCCAGGCGGCGCGGCTGGTCTTTCGCATTCTCGGCCTCGTCGTGGCGCTCGGCATCCTGGTCCATGCCCTGGACCGCCTAGGCGTGCCGGTCAGCGGCATCGTCACGGGCCTCGGGGTCGGTGGCATCGCCGTGGCCCTGGCGGCCCAGGGTACGCTGCAGAACCTCCTGGGCGGCGCCTCGCTGATCGCCGACCGGCCGGTCAGGATCGGCGAGTTCTGCCGTTTTGGTGATCGTCTCGGCACCCTCGAATCGATCGGTCTGCGCTCGAGCCGTATCCGCTCGCTCGAACGCACCGTGGTCACCGTCCCGAACAGTGACCTCGCCGGCATGCATATCGAGAACTTCGCCCAGCGTGACCGGATCCTGCTGCATACCACGCTCGGCGTGCGCTACGAGACCACCCCGGACCAGCTTCGCGCCATCGTCGCCGACATCCGGACCCTGCTGATCGCACACCCCGAGGTGGCGCCGGAGCAGGCCCGCGCCCGGTTCGTCGAGTTCGGCGCCAGCTCGCTCGACATCGAGATCTTCGCCTATGTCCGGGCCAGCGACTACAACAGCTACCTCGCGATTCGCGAGGACCTCATGCTCCGCCTGATGGACATCGTCGCCCGCAACGGCTCGAGCGTCGCCTTCCCGTCGCAGACCGTCTATCTGCGCCGCGATCCGCCGGACGACCTGGCCGGCCGCGAGGCCGCCGAGGCCAAGGTGGCAGCCTGGCGCAAATCGGGCACGCTGCCCTTTCCGTTCATGGAGAGCGGCACGGCCGGCGAGCTGCAGGACACGCTGCCCTTTCCCCCGGAAGGCTCGGCCCAGCGATCTTCGCCCTGAGCCGGCTCAGCTTTTCGTCGCAGTGGCGATCAGCGCCGGTATGGCGAAGCTGACCCGACCGTCGGCCCGGGCGAAGCGGCCGAGCTCGCTCGCTGCAGCCCGCAGCAGCGTCTCGTACTGTGTGTCGTCGATCCGGTCGGCCAACGTCCAGCCCTTGATCTCGGTCTCGACCCAGGCCTCGATCGTCCGGAACACCGCCTCGCCCGCGATTTCGGCGATGACGACGTTCGCGATTCCGGCAGCAGCAAATGGGGCGCCGAGCGCTCGTCGGTCACCGAGCACGAAGGGGCCGCGCAGCTCGGCCGCAATGGCACTGCCGAAGAGCCGGTCGAGCAGCTGGATCATCGCCGCATAGCCGGGCGACCGCTCTGCCGCCGCGAAGGTGAGCACCGCAAGGCGGCCGCCCGGCCGGAGCACCCGCCACATCTCGTGGAGTGCCTGCACCCGGTCCGCAAAGAACATCAGCCCGAACTGGCAGACGACCGCATCGAAGGACGCATCGGCGAAGGGCAGATCCTCGGCCAGACCCTCGCGCCAGTCGATCGCCGGCGCCTTGCGACGAGCAACCCCCAGCATGCCGGGATTGCGATCGAGACCGGCGACCGTCCCGCCCGGCGCCACCCGTCGCGCCGCCTCGAGTGCAAGAACACCAGTGCCGCAGGCGACGTCGAGAACCGCCTGGCCTGCCCCGATCCCCGCCGCATCGGCCGCCTGCGGCGCCCATTGCGCGAAGAGCGCCGGCAGGAAGAAGCTCTCGTAGATGTCGGCGGCGCTCGCGGTCACCTGGCCCGTCGCCTGGTCCGCCATGCTTCTGCTCCCCTTCGTTGCCGGTTGGTGCATCATGTAGACCAATCGTCATATTATATAGACCAGTCGTCATAGTCGAGCAACCCTGCTAGCCCGTGTCCATGACCCAGGACACGCGCACCCGAATGCTGGAGAAGACGGCGACCCTGCTGCAGCACCGGGGCTATTACGGCACTTCGCTCAGCGACATCCTGAGCGCCAGCGCCGCACCGCGCGGCTCGCTCTACTTCCATTTCCCGGGTGGCAAGGACCAGCTGGTCATCGAGGCGACCCGTGCCGCCGCCGAGCTGGCGACCGGGGAGCTGCGCCATCTGCTCGATACTATGGAGAGGCCGGCCGCCGCGGTGCGCGCCTATGCCGAGGGTGCCGCGCATCTGATGCGCGAGACTGATTTCACCTTCGGTTGCCCGGTAGCACCCGTCATCCTCGATGCGGCCGGCAATGTCCCGGAGCTGGCCGAGCTCTGCCGGGCCACGATTGAGGGCTGGCAGGAGCTGATGCGCGACGCCTTTGCCCGGGCTGGACTGGCCCCGCACCGGACGGCTCCGCTGGCGTTGCTCGCGGTCGCCGCCATCGAGGGTGCCCTGATCATCGCCCGGGCCAATCGTGACGCCACGCCGCTCGAGGCCGTCGGTGCCGAGCTCGAGGCCATGATTGAAGCCGCCTTCGAGTGGGACCTGAGCGGGAGTCGATCAACCTAGCTGCCGGACCCTGTATAAGGGAGATGTCGAGCAGGAACGTCGGCTTTTTCGGTTTGTGAACCGACGGGGAGGGCAGGATGACCGAAGGGCCTCGGGCGCGTGCGAGATCCAACGTCTCGCTGGAGCAGCGCGCCTGGAACATCCGCAGAAAGGCGCTGCTCATGGGCGAGGTGCAGGGGCAGGGCTATATCGGCCAGGCCCTCGGCATCGCCGACGTCCTCGCGGCAGCGTATTTCCACGCCCTCGACTATCGCGCCGATGACCCCGAATGGGAGGGGCGCGACCGCTTCCTGCTCTCGGTCGGTCACTATGCCATCGCCCTCTACGCAACGCTGATGGAGGCCGGCATCCTGCCCGAGGAGGAGCTTGCGACCTACGGCATGGACGACAGCCGCATGCCCATGTCCGGCATGGCCTCCTATACGCCCGGCATGGAGATCACCGGCGGCTCGCTCGGCCAGGGGCTGGGCATCGCCCTCGGCATGGCCATGGGCCTCCGGCGCAAGGGGGCAGGGGCCTTCGTCTACAACCTGATGTCGGATGGCGAGCTCGGCGAGGGCTCGACCTGGGAAGCGGCCATGGTCGCCGCCCACCACGGGCTCGGCAACCTGATCTGCCTCGTCGACTTCAACAACCAGCAGGCCGACGGCAGATCGACGGCAATGCTGTCCGCCGAGCCGCTCGAGGCGAAGTGGCGGGCCTTTGGCTGGCATTGCCAGCGCGTCGACGGCAATGACCTCAAAGCCGTCGTCGCCGCCTTCGATGCGGCCCGCGCGGTCGCCGGGCCCGTGCCGCGCGTCATCGTCTTCGACACCCGGATGTGCAAGGGCGTGCCGTTCCTCGAGCAGCGCGAGATCGCGCATTTCGTCCGGGTCGAGCCCGAGGAATGGGGCAAGGCGCTCGGCGTCCTGGAGGAGGGGCGGCCGCAATGACCAGCGCCTCCATGGCCCGCAAGTACAAGGCGCGGCAGGTCCAGGTGGGCCAGCGCTCCACGACCTCCGCCATGATCGCGTCCCTCGCCGCCGAGGGCTACGACACCGTCCAGGCCCCTTTCGGGCACGCGCTGGTGGAACTCGCGAGGCGGGACGAGCGCGTGCTCGGCCTCACGGCCGATCTCGGCAAGTACACCGACCTCCACGTCTTCGCCGAGGCCATGCCCGACCGGTTCTACCAGATGGGCATGGCCGAGGCGGTGCTGATGTCGGCCGCGGCCGGGCTGGCGCGCGAGGGCTTCATGCCGTTCGCCACCACCTATGCCGTGTTCGCCGCGCGCCGGGCCTACGACTTCATCGCCATGGCGATCGCCGAGGAGAACCTGCCAGTCAGGATCGTCTGCGCGCTGCCCGGGCTCACCACCGGCTACGGGCCGAGCCATCAGGCGACGGAGGATCTCGCCATCTTCCGGGGCCTGCCCAACCTGACCATCGTCGATCCCTGCGACGCGGTCGACATTGCGCAAATGGTGCCGGCGATCGCCGCCCATGACGGGCCGGTCTATTGCCGCCTGCTGCGCGGGCGCGTGCCCGTGGTGCTGACCCGCCACAAGCCCGACTACCGCTTCGAGCTCGGCAAGGCACAGCTGATCCGGGAGGGCCGGGACGTGCTCGTCATCGCCACCGGCCTCATGACCATGCGGGCGCTGGATGCGGCCGAAGCGCTGGCCAAGGACGGGATCGATGTCGCCGTCCTGCATGTTCCGACCATCAAGCCCCTGGATCGGGCGACGATCACCGAGGAAGCTGGCAAGGCCGGCCGGCTCGTCGTCACTGCCGAGAACCACACGGTGGTCGGCGGCCTTGGCGAGGCGGTGGCAACGACGCTCCTGACGGCGGGCGTCACGCCGGCCTTCCGCATGATCGGCCTGCCGGACGCCTTCCTCGAGGCTGGCGCCCTGCCGACCCTGCACGACATGTACGGGATCTCCACGGACCGGGTCGCGGCACGCATCCGCTCCTGGCTTTGAAGGAAAAGACGACCATGCAAGGACTGCTGCACGGCCGGACCGCCATCGTCACCGGCGCCGCCTCGCCGCGCGGGCTGGGGAAGGCCACCGCCCGGCTTTTCGCCGCGCACGGTGCCACCGTGGCCCTCCTCGATCTCGATGCCGATGCGGCGGCCGCTGCTGCCCGGGATATCGGCGATGCCCATGTCGGCCATGCCTGCGACGTCACCGACAAGGCTGCCTGCGAGGCGGTGGCGACCGAGCTGGCCGGGCGCTGGGGCCGCATCGACATCCTCGTCAACAATGCCGGCATCACCCAGCCCCTGAAGATCATGGAGATCACGCCGGCCCACTACGAAGCCGTGCTCGACGTAAACCTGCGCGGCACGCTCTACATGAGCCAGGCCGTGATCCCGGGCATGCGCGCCCGGGGGGCCGGCAGCATCGTCAACATCGCCTCGGTCGCCGGCCAACGTGGTGGCGGTATCTTCGGCGGCCCCCACTACGCGGCAGCCAAGGCCGGCATCCTCGGCCTCACCAAGGCCATGGCGCGCGAGCTGGCCCCGGGCCAGGTGCGCGTCAACGCCATCTGCCCGGGCTACGTCGCGACTGACATTGCCGCCGGGCAGCTGACGGCCGAAGGGCTTGCGGCGATTGTCGCCGCCGTCCCGATGGGCCGCGCCGGCGAAGCCCTTGACGTCGCCGGCTGCGCTCTCTTCCTCGCGTCCGATCTCTCGGCCTACTGCACGGGCACCGAGATCGACGTCAATGGCGGGTCCCATATCCACTGATCGGGGATCCGGGTCCGGGCTACAGGAAGTGCCTAGCCCGGCTGCTGTACCTCCGGCAGGCCGCCGGCGAGGATGACGCCGAGCCAGGCCAGGGCGGCCAGCAACAGGAGCGTGGCACCGATACCGGCGATCTCGGCGAAGACGCCGATCATTCCGCTCGTCATCAGGACGAGGCCGATCAGTGTGTTGCTGAGCGCCACGTAGCCGGCCCGGCGGCCGGCACCGGCGAGATCGACGATGTAGGTCTTGCGCCCGATCCGCATCCCGGCATGGGCCAGGGCGACGAGGAAAACGGCAGCGGGCAGGAGCAGCGGCAGTGCCAGGGCCGCTGGCGCCGCCAATGCGAGGCTGCCCGTTGCAAGGGCGACGAGGCTGGCGAGTGCGGCAGCGGCGCGCATCACCTTGCGGCTCGAGCGGTCGGCGAGGCGGCCCCAAAGGGCCGAGCTCAGCCCGCCGGCGATGCCCGAGGCGAGGACGAGGAGTCCGAGTTCACCAATCCCGGCATCCGCCGAGCGCTGGCTCAGCACGACCAGAAAGGGTGGCATCAGGGCGATGCTGACGAAGAGGGCCCTGGCCAGAACGAAGCGCATGAAGTCGGGCTCCTGGCCCAGCCGTGCGATTTCGCTGCGGATGAAGGCGACGGCGCTCTTGCCGCCCTCGGTCGCACCCGGCACCTCCTCGATCCGGCTGTAGAGCAGCGCCGCCACGAGCCAGAGCGATGCGGCCAGCGCCAGCACGGCGGCGAAGAAGGCGGCGCCGTGTGTGTCGCCGGCCAGCACCATGTAGAGCCCGAAGGCGCCCGTGCCGATGCTGCCGACCGTGGTCGCCCAGCCACTGACCGTGCCGCGCCGGGTCCTGCTGATGGTCTTGCCGAGCACATCGTTGTGCGCGATCGAGGCGAAGCCGCGGCCGATGCTGAAGAGAGCGAGCAGGGCGAGGATGGCCCAGCCGGCCACGGCGCCCTCGAGCAGCAGTGCTGCCAGCGCCATGAGGGCCAGGGCCGTGGCCTCGACCAGGCTGCCGGCGACCCAGAACCACTTGCGCACCGCACGGCCCCGGATCCAGGCGGCGACCATCAGCTGCGGCAGGAGCGAGAGCGATTCGCGCACGGGCACGAGCAGGCCGACGATGTAGCTTGGTGCGCCGAGCGAGGCGAGCAGCCAGCTCAGCACGAGCTTGGTGTCGGCGAGGCCGTCGCCGAGCTTGGTCAGGGACAGGCTGGCGAGATGCAGGAAAAAGCTCGCGGGCTGCTCGCGGCAGGCGGCGTCGGGAATGTCGAGGCAGACCCGTGCCTCGTCGTCGCCGGTGAGCAGATCGTAGAGATCGCGCGCAGGTCCCGGTGCCGGGGTGAGTCTGGCCATGGCTCAGAAGCCCTGGACGTTGCCGACCGCGAGGGCAATGCCGATGACAACGAGGCCGAGCAGCACGGCGGCGGCGATCTTGATCCAGCTGTAGGGCCGTTCGCCTTGGACCATGCCGGTCCGGGCATTGACGCTCAGATGGTAGCTCTTGCCGGCGAAGAGATAGGCGCCGAGCCAGCAGGGCAGGAGGATGTGCTTGTAGGTGCGCTCGCTGTGCTGCACGTCGAGGCGGTGGATCTCCTGCATGTCGCCGCCGATGGCGAGCCTGACGTCACCGGCGATCCGCGCCTGCATCTTCTCGGCTGCAACGTTCCAGCCGGCCGCGAGGCCGGTCTGGTAGGCCTCGGCCTGGAAGCCGGCGACGAAGGCGGGCGTGTAGGGCTTGAGGTCGGCGAGATCCCAGGGTTCCAGCCGGTCGGTCATCCAGGTCGGCAGCGAGCGGCTGGCCAGCACCAGCACGTCGTCGAAATGCCGGCTGACCTCGCCAGTGGCCGGCCGCCAGCGCACCTTCTGGACCATGCGGGTCTGGGTCACCATGCGGCCGTCGACCTTCACCCGGACCTGCGTCGGCACCGTGTAGAAATCGCCGCGCCGGCCCTGGTAACGGCTCCGGGTGAAGCTGTCGAAGGTCCAGTACGGCAAATAAACGCCGGCGAGGCGGCCCTGGTCGCGGGCGTATTTCTTGAGCTTCGTGGGCGCGAACCAGAGGCCGCGCAGCCACTGGCGCACCCGCTCCTGCGCCTCGCGCTCGGTGATCAGGAAGGGCAGGAGGGCCGCCGGCTTGAGCTGGCGGTGGACGCCCGTGTCGGTGACGATCGAATGGCCGCAGAACGGGCAGGAGCCGGCGTGCCGGTCGGGGTCGAAGGTGAACTCGGCGGCACAGGAAGCGCATTTGACGGTTTGCGTCTCCTCCACGTCGTGCGTGAGCTCGCCCTGGGCGAGCGCCGCCTCGAGCGGCTGCTCGACGATCTCGGCCGCGGCCACCTCGATCCGGTTCTCGTGGCCGCAATAGGCGCAGACGAGCGCGTTCGTGCCGGGGGCATAGGCGAGGACGGCGCCGCACTGCTCACAGGCGAGCTGCGCCTCGCGACCGGCGGCCGGCTGGGCGGCCGGCAGGTCGGGCGGAGGATCGGGCGCAGCGGGGCCGGGCCGCGGCCCCCACGGCCCAAGGCTGAACTTCATGGGCGGGGCTTCAGGTGCCGGGGAGCGGCGGCGGCACGGCGCGGAAGAGCGGCGCCAGCTCCGTCACGCCGGCCGCCTTCTCCCAGCCGGCCATGCCCTCGGCCCAGACGAGGCTGTCCGCCGAGAGCTGCCCGTCGCGCAGCTGCTGGCGGAGCTCCGAGAGCTCGAACGGCCCGTCCGGCTTGCCGTCGCGGGCGACGTGGAACGATCGGCCGGCGGGCAGGGGCGGCGGTGTCGCCGGGGCCGCTGCCGGCGTCGCCGCCGGTGCGCCCATCGCGTCCGCGAACTGCTTCGCCATCGCCATGCCCATGCCGAGCCCGATGCCGGTCGCAGCACCGCCATCGGCCGGATTGGCAGCCGCTGCCCGCATCGCCTCGGCTGCCTGGAACTGGGTGTATTTGCGCAGATCGCCGATGACCCCCATGGAGGTCCGTCGGTCCATCGCCTGCTCGACCTCGGGCGGCAGCGAGACGTTCTCGACGAGAAGCCTGGTCAGCTCGAGCCCGTAATTCGCGAACTCGGGGGCGATCCGCCCGTGCACGAACTGGCCGAGCTGGTCGTAGTTGGCGGCGAGATCGAGCACCGGGATGCCGGAGCTGCCGAGGATCGTGGCGAAGCGGGCGACGATCAGGTTGCGAAGCTGGTCGGTGATCTCGTCGAGGGTGAAGTGGCCGTCCGTGCCGACCACCTCGCGCAGCAGCACGGCCGGGTCCGCGATCCGGATCTCGTACGTGCCGAAGGCCCGCAGGCGCACCGGCCCGAACTCGGGGTCGCGCAGCATGGCCGGGTTGCGCGTGCCCCATTTGAGGTCCGTGAACCGGCGCATGTTGAAGAAATAGACCTCGGCCTTGAACGGGCTCTCGAAGCCGTGCGGCCAGGCCTGCAGGGTCGAGAGGACCGGCAGGTTGGCCGTCCTGAGCTCGAACATGCCGGGGGTGAAGACGTCGGCGATCTCGCCCTCGTTGACGAAGACCGCCATCTGGGATTCGCGCACCGTCAGCTTGGCGCCGAACTTGATCTCGTTGTTGTAGCGCTCGAACCGCCAGGCGAGCGTGTCGGGCGAGTCGTCCGTCCACTGGATGACGTCGACGAACTCGCCGAAGAGCTTTTCCATGATCATGGGCCGTTCCTTCTCCCGGTCAGGCCGGTTGCGCCGGGGCCGCGGGCGGCGCCTTGCCGGCGGCCCGGGCCGAGGCGGCGCTCAGGCTTTCCTTCAGCTTGCCCTCGAGCTCGACGAGCTGCTGCTCGGCATCGCGGCGCTTCGCCTTGCCCTCGTCGGCGATGCGCAGGCTGTCCTCGATCGTGGCGATGAGCTGGTCGTTGGCGCGCTTGACCACCTCGATGTCGAAGACGCCGCGCTCGACCTGCTGGCGGACCTCGGCATTCACCTCGCGCAGGTTGTCGGCATTCTTCTCCAGGAGCTCGTTGGTGAGGTCGGTGGCCGCCTTGACCGCACCCGCCGCCTGGCCGGAGCGGTAGATCGTGATCGCCTGGGCGAGCTGCTGGCGCCAGAGCGGCACGGTGTTGGCAAGCGTCGAGTTGATCTTGGTGATCAGCGACTTGTCGTTCTCCTGCACCAGCCGGATCGACGGCAGGCTCTGCATGGTCACCTGGCGGGTGAGCAGCAGGTCGTGCACCCGGCGCTCGAGGTCGTCGCGGCGGGCGCGCAGGTCACGCAGCTTCTGCGCCTCGATCACGTCGTCGGCATTCTCGACCGCTTTCGCCATCGCCGGAATGACCGTCTCGTCCAGCTCCTTCAGCTTGGCCCGGCCGGCGGCGATATAGACCTCGAGCGAGCGGAAATAGTCGAGATTGACGTCGTAGAGCTTGTCGAGCTTGGTGATGTCGGTGAGCAGTGTCGTCTTGTGCCGCTCCAGATCGTTGGTGATGCCGTCGATCTGGTCGCGCACCGTCTCGTACTCGTCGAGATACTGCATCAGCTTGTTCTTGGCGCCGAAGAGGCGGGCGAGGAAGCCCGGCTTCTCGCGCGGGTCGATCGCCTCGAACTTCAGCTCGCGCAGCTTGGCGACCATCGAGTTGAGGGCGTCGCCGGCCGGGCCGACATCCTTGGTGCGCACCGATTCGAGCATCGAATCGGAAACCTCGGTCAGCTGCTGCTGGGCCTTGGAGCCGAAGAAGATGATCGAGTTGCTGTCGGTGACGTCGAGCTCGCTCATCGCCTGCTGGACCTGCTCGACGGCGGTGCCCTCGAGATTGAGCTGGAGGTCCTGGACGAGCTCGCCCGAAAGCGCCGCCATGCTGGTGGCGAGCGCGGTCTCCTGGGTGGCGGTCGCGATCTTGGGGGCTGGCGGCACCCGCTCTGGCGTTTCGGTCATCGCTCGTCTCCCGGATTGGCACCGGCCCCAAGGGCGGTGGCTCAGTGGACACCTTCGCGTTCGAGCTGCGTCTTCAGCACCTCGATCTGCACCTCGAGATCGAGGCTTTCGTTACGCTTGAGAATCTCGCGCTGCTCCTCGAACACCCGCTCGACGGTCTCCAGCACGTGCCGGAAATTGTCGGCGAGTGGCGTATCGGCGAGATCCTGCTGCTGGGCGCGGTAGCCGCTCACCACGTCGCGCGTGCCGTCGAGATAGGTCACGAGGAAGCGGCGTGCGCGACGGCGCAGATCGCCCGGATCCTTCTCGATCTGGGCGAGCACCGCCTCGGCACTCCGGGTGATCCGGGCGAGGCGCTCCTTGAGCTCGCGCGAATGCAGCCCGCGGGCCTGCGTCTCGATCGCCCGCACCTTGGCGCGGGCCTCCTCGAGAGCGGCGAGCACGGCCTCGGTCTTGAGCCCGGCTCGGTCGGCGAGCTTCTGGTCGAGGCCCTTGTCGGCGCGCGGGTCGATCCCGTAGGCGAGCCAGGCGGCAAAGCCCATCAGCCCGGCGGCCACGAGGCCGAGGATCACGGGCTGGCCGTCGCCGAGCGCGCTGAGCGAGAAGGCGGCGAGGCCGACCAGCGCGATCCCCGTGAGCTTCCTCGGTGGCGGGGCGCGCGTGATCGTCCGCTCGGCATATTCGCGCTCGGCGATGCGGCCCCGGCGGATCAGCCAGGCCGCCGCCTGCAGGGCGACGATGGCGCCGAGCCCGCCCAGCGACTTGCCGACCTGGCCGAACATCAACCCGGTGACCAGCGGCCCGACAGCGAAGAAGGTGGCGACATGCAGGGCGATCGGATGGCTCACCGACCACATCGCGGCCGACGCGCCGGAGCCCGCCTCGGTCACACGCGAGCCGATCCTTCGCGCGAATTCGCTGTTCGGCTCGCTCATCGACCCGGTCCGTCCATGTGGTCCCACCCCGCCCTCAAAAGAGCGCCAGCGTCGCGAGGAGCCAGAAGCCGAAGAGCAGCAGGCCGGTGCCGAGCCCGCGGGTCACGGCCGTCCGTCCCGGTGATCGGGCCGTGCCGCCATGCGCCGATCCGCCATCGCTTTATGCTCGGGCACGTTCACCTGGCCCTTCCTTCCCTCAGCTGCAGCTGACGCCGAAGGCGGCCAGCCCCTCGTCGAGATAGTCCGCGAGCAACGGCATGCCCAGCAGGTATTGCGCGGTGCGCTTGTTGTGCGCGCGCCGCGCCTCGGCCCGCGCCTCGGCCCACTCGTCCACGCCGTAGCTGCCGCGGCCGAGCCAGGCCAGCGCCACGAGCTCGATCTGCTCGTCGTCGTTCAGGTCGTCGATCAGGGCGCGCAGCTCGTCCTCGGTATTGTCGTCATGCTCCTCGTCCTCCGGCTCGACATGCTCCTCGAGCTCGTCGACCTCGCCATGCGCCAGGTCGGAGCCGTGGTCGTCGCCCTCGTGCGGCAGATCGGCGTCGAACACACGCGCCTTGACGATGATGGAGCACACCTTGTCGGAGTCGATGGTCAGCATCCGCGTCGCGCCTCCTTGCCCGGCCCTGGCCATGCGGATGATGGCATGGCTGATTGCTTCGGCAACGATCTTTGGCAAATTTCAGGGCGTCGCGCAAAACGAGTTCGGTGGTGCGGACGGCAGGCATTGCGGCCGCGCGGTGCCGGCACGCCACAACCGGCCTGCGGGATTCACCAAAAATCCATGAATTACTGGTAGAGCCAGCTATAGACATACTATCGAGGCGTTAGCGTCCGATTCTTCTGGCCCGCACCATGCCCAGACCGACCTTGTTGAGCCCCACTCGCCCATGACCAAGCCGCAGCGCTACATCATCCGCGTCATCCTCTTCCTCGTGCTCGCGGTGGTCGTGGTCGGCGCCCTCTACGACATCATCCTGCGCGCGTTCCTGCAGAACCCGGGATTGAACGGCCTGATTCTCGGCGTGCTCCTGCTCGGCATCGTCTACGCGCTCCGCCGTATCTGGTCGCTGCGCCCCGAGGTCGCCTGGATCGAGGCCTTCAGAACCTCCGGCCCGGGCTTCTCGATGGCCAGCCCGCCGAGGCTCCTTTCCCCGGTCGCCGGAGCACTCGGCGAGGAGGAGAGGCGCGGCCGGGCCTCGCTCAACGCGCTCTCCATGCGCTATTTGCTCGACAGCATCAGCGCCCGGCTCGACGAGAGCCGGGACATCACCCGCTACCAGACCGGCCTTTTGATCTTCCTGGGCCTGCTCGGCACGTTCTGGGGGCTCCTGGAGACGATCACGTCGGTCGGACGGGTCATCAGCGACCTCTCGCTCACCGGCGACGACATGCTCGGCGTCTTCGACGGGCTCAAGGCCGGGCTCGCGGCACCGCTGCACGGCATGGGCACGGCGTTCAGCTCGTCGCTCTTCGGCCTCGCCGGATCGCTGGTGCTCGGCTTCATCGACCTGCAGGCGACCCAGGCCCAGAACAGCTTCTACAACGACCTCGAGGAATGGCTCGCCGGGCTGACGCGGCATTCCTCGGCTGGCAGCAGCATGGGCGAGATGGGCGGCGGGGCACCGATGCCGGCCTACATGGAGGCGCTGCTGCAGCAGACCGCCGAGAATGTCGACCAGCTGCGCCTGGCGCTCGACCGCAGCGAGCATGGCAGGAACGAGCTCAACGAGCTGCTCGCCGTGCTCAACGATCGCCTGGGCATGCTCGGCGAGCGGCTGCGTCACGACCAGGATGGCCTGGCCCGGCTGCTCGGCCAGCAGCAGAGCGCCCAGGCAGCCCTCGGTCGCGGCGGTGCCGGACTGCTCGACGAGGCGACAAAGGAGCACATTCGCAACACCGACCAGAAGCTCGGCCGGCTGATCGACGAGCTGGCGCGCGGCCGCGAGGAGACCGTCCGCGAGCTCAGGAACGAGATCAAGCTGGTTTCGCGCACCATCGCCATCGCTGCCGGCGAGCCGCAGTCGCTGCGGTCCTAGCCACCGGGTCGGCCGATGCGGGAACAGCGACACGACCCCAGTAACTGGTCCAGTGGCCGGCGGGTGGGCTGAGCATGGCGCGCGGCCGCACCCAGCGCAGTGCCTCGGTCGACATCTGGCCGGGCTTCGTCGACGCTCTGTCGACCCTGCTCATGGTCATCATCTTCCTCCTCGCGGTCTTCGTCCTGGCGCAGTTCTTCCTCAGCCAGCAGCTCGAGGGTCGCGACGCGGCGATGAGCCGGCTGGAGGAGACGGTGGCCGAGCTCGACCGGCAGCTCGGGCTCGAGCGCGACACCTCGGCGGATCTCCGCCGCAACGTGACGCGGCTCTCGACCGATCTGCGGGCGGCGCTCGCCGAGCGCGACGCCGATGCCGACCGCTCGGACGAGCTCGCCGCCGAGCGCGACCGTCTGGCCGAGACCCTGGCGCTGGCCGCCGATCGCGAGCTCAGGCTGGGCGAGACGCTGGAGGCGATGCGGCTCGACCGTGAGGCGATCGCCGAGGAGGCGGCGGCCGCGCGCGAGGACCTCGAAGCGGCGAATGCCACCATCACCGCCGACCGCGCGACGCTGGAGGCGCGGCTCGCCGAGCTCGTGCAGCTGCGGCGCGACATCGATGCGCTGACGCAGGTGCGGGCCGAGCTCGAGGCCGAGGTCGCGGGCCAGGCCGACCTCCTGGCTGCCGCCGACGCGGCGCGGGCCAACCTCTCGAGCGAGCTCGGCGCCGTGCGCGACGAGCGGGCGGCGCTCGAGGCGCGTCTCGCGGACGAGGAGGAGCGCACGCGGCTGGCGCAGCGCGACCTGGACGAGCGCGAGATCCGTCTGGACGAGCTGCTGCGGAGTGCGGCGAGCCTCGAGACCGCGCTCGACCAGGAGACCCGTGACCGCGAGGCGGCGCTCGCCGAGGTCGACCTCCTCAACCGCCAGATCAACGCGCTCTCGATTCAACTCGCCGAGATCGACAGCGTGCTCACCCAGAAGGAAGCGGAGATCGCGACGCAGAGTGCCACGATCGCGGATCTCGGCGATCGGCTGAACGTGGCGCTGGCGGCCCAGGTCGAGGAGCTGTCGCGCTTCCGCTCCGATTTCTTCGGACGGCTCCGGCAGGTGCTGGGCGAGCGCGACGAGGTGCGCATCGTCGGCGACCGGTTCGTCTTCCAGTCCGAGGTGCTGTTCGAGTCGGGCGAGGCCGAGATCGGCCCGGAGGGTCGTCGCCAGCTTGCCCAGCTGGCCGCGACGCTGAGCGCCATCGCCGCTCAGATCCCGGACGAGCTGCCCTGGGTCCTGCAGGTCGACGGCCACACGGATCGTCGTCCGATCAGCACGTCGCGCTTCCCTTCCAACTGGGAGCTGTCGACGGCGCGCGCCATCTCCGTGGCGGAGTTCCTGATCGAGCAGGGTATTCCGCCCGAGCGGGTCGCCGCCCGCGGCTTCGCCGAGTTCCAGCCCCTCGATCCGGCGGACACGCCGAACGCATATCGCCGCAATCGCCGCATCGAGATCAAGCTGACGACCCGCTGACCGGTCGCCCGGGATTCATCCGGCCGCTGTGATTGCTTTTCCTGCCCGATCCGGCAAGACTGCGGCCGGCCGGAATGCTCGAACGAGCGGCCGGCCACCGATGACGGTCCAAAGGCGGGGAGGGCTTGTTGACACGCGCATCGGGTGATCTCTTGGGCGCGGCGCCCGGAGTCGGCCAGCGAATTCCGTTCGACAGCATGATCGCGGTGCATCGCGGCGCCCTGCGGCAGTACCGTCTTGCGGCCGTGCTGCTGCTCGTGATGGGCCTCTTGCTGATCCTGCTCGGCCTCATCGGCATTCTGCCCCAGGTGCTGGCGCTGGTCGTCGGTGTGGTGATGGCGGCGGTGTCGGTCTTTCCCTATCGTGACGGCGTCGAACGCCAGGAGCGGATCGACGGTCTGCAGGTGCTGCACGACGAATGGCGTGAGCTCGAGGGCGCCAGTACCGAGCCGGAGCAGGATCGCGAGCGCTTCCTCGGGCTCTTGTGGAAACTCTACGAAAAACCGTGAAGGTCTTGGTGCGGGATGGCCATGGCGAACAGGATCTCCGAGCTCGAAGCGCATCTGCGCCAGTGGGAAAGCGACAAGCGCCGACGGACGGCGGGCTTCACGCTGATCCCGATCGCGGCCGCCCTGGGTGTAGGTTGGTACGCCTACGACCGTATCGACACGGTGGAGGAGGGCGTCGACCGGACCT
>JAUIID010000231.1 GCA_030431615.1 Alphaproteobacteria bacterium | reverse complement strand
GATGGCGCTGCGGACCAGATCGCGACCGGCTGGGCTGTGTTTGTCGAGGAGCGGGCCGGCGCTGTCTTCGTCGGGACGGATCAGGGCGTCGGCAGGCTCAACGACGCAGGCGCGAAAGTGTCTGTGCGAGCGGCGTCGGAATCGGCGTTGTGGGAACGTCTCCTTTCCCGGTGGTTGCCCGAAACGATCATTGGAACGCTCGCAAAGCCCACGATTGCCTTTGACGGGCCCAATTCGGCGCGGATCAGCGTTCCGCCCTCTGAGCATTTCCGCGTCATCCTGGACTCCAATCCGCAAAGCTTTGAGGAAAGGGTGAAACGCAAGGCCTTCCTGCCGGTCGACGCCGTTCAGACCGTGGCGATCGGATTTCCGGCGACAATCCACATCGCCATCCGTGACGATTGGGGCATCGAGTCCCGGCAGACCATCGAGCAATGGGTGCTGCCCAGCGCCGGCACGCAACTCGGCCTGGTTCTTCTGGTGCCGCCGGTGCTGGTGCTGTTGGCGCTGCTCGCGGCACCTTGGGCGCGCTTCTGCCACAGCCTGATCATGAACCCGTTCCTGCGCGGCTACGCCTCTTTCGGTGTCGTGCCGCTGGTGCTGACCCTGGTGCCTCCGGTCCGCCGGCACGTGCTGCGCCGCTACCGCCGGGCGCTGAGTGCAAGCGAGGACATCAAGGGCTTGGCCGAGCGCTTCGTGCCGCCGGAGGAAAGGTTTACCGTGGCCGCACTCTCGGGGCGGCTGGGCCAACAGAGCCGGCTCCTGATCGTCGGGGTCTCCGGCGTCGGCAAGACGGCGTTCCTCCGGCACCTCGCGGCCCGCGCGGCGGAGGGCGGGGTCCGGCCCTCCGGAGCGGCGTCACTGCCAATCTACCTGCCCCTCGGCCGCTACGCTGCGGACGTCGGTGTCGAGGCCATGATCCGTGGCCAGCTCGAGAACCTCGGCGAGCTGCACGACCGGCAGTTCGTCGATTGGCTGATCAGGCACGGCGGCTTTCTCTATGTCTTCGACGGCCTCAACGAGATCGGCAGCGCCCGGCGCGACGAGATCGTCACCTTTGTCGAGCAGCATTCGCAACACAACTGGGTCGTCGCCGCCTCCCAGGACGCCTATGCCCGTCAGTTCGGCCATTGGGGCGCCGTGGAGACCATGCCGAAGCTCACTCGGGGCGGCATCAAAGCGCTCCTTGCACGTCGCCTGGGCGAGGCCGGCGCCGCAAGTCTGGTCGCCACTCTCGACGACCAGCAGATTGCGCTTCTGGCCCTGCCGCAGAACCTGGAGCTCGCTCTGGAACTGGCCGATCAGGCAGAAGAATTCCAGCTGCCCGATTCCGAGGAAGGCCTGTTCCGGGCGGTCTTCGAGCAGCAGTTCGCTGCCTGGCGTGAGGCCGGCACCGGCGATTTCATCGACCTGTTGACCGCCGATGCCTACGCCATGCTGCGCGACCGCGCGCCGGCAACCCTGCCGCCGGAGATCGTCAGCCCGCTGATCGAGCGCAAGTTGATGCGCCAGCTCGGCGAAGCCGTCTATTTCCGCCACGACACGCTGCGCGGCTATGCCGCCTCGGCCTGGTTGGCCGGACACTGGCGCGCTGCTTTCGGACAGGACGGGGCGCAGATCAATGCCAATTGGGACACCATGCTGCGCTTCACCACCGCGCGTCTGTTGCTCCGGAAGAACGGCGCCGCCGAGGTCGAGGCCCTGCTCTTCGCCCTCCTCGAGCGTACACCCGACCGCTCGGCCGTCCTCTTCGCCTGGCTCGAGCAGGAGCACGCCGAAGCGGTCGCCAGCTACCGCGACAAGTTCGACCGCGCCTTCGGCGAGGCTGCACGCACGCGCCTGGCGCGCGCAGCATAGCCTCGCCTGACGTCAGGACAGCAGCCAGCCGCCGTCCACGTCGACCGTCGTGCCGGTGACGAAGTCGTTCTGCACGACGAACATGATGCCCTGCGCCACCTCGTCGGCCGTGCCGGCGCGCGGGATGAGGTTGTTCGCGGTCCGCTTGCGATAGACCTCGTCGCGGTTCGGTGTGTCTTTCGGCACCATCGGCGTGTCGATGAAGCCGGGCGAGACCACGTTGATGCGGCGGGGGGCGATTTCCTTCGCCACGGCCCGGACCAGGGCCTCGACGGCGCCGCCGACCGAGCTCAGCGAGACCTGCCCCGGCAGGGACTTGCGCGCCGGCGAGCCGCTCACCACCACGATCGTGCCGTCCTCCGCCAGGTGCTGCGTGCCGTAGCGGATGACGTGGGCATAGCCCCAGAGCTTGTCGAACGACGCCTTGTAGCCGTCCATGTCCATCTCGAGGAACGGGCCGGCCGCGCGCCCCCCGCCGGTCGCGGCACTGATCAGGATGTCATAGGGCGCCTGGGCGGCGAGCAGGGCCTGCAGCGCCTCGCGGTCGCGCACGTCGCACTTCTCGAGTGTGATGCCAGCCGGCACCTCGCCCGCCTTGGACGGATCGCGGCTGATCGCCACCACCTGGGCACCCAGCCCGGCCAGCCGCTTCGCCGTCGCGAGCCCGATGCCCGACGTGCCACCGAAGACGAGCGCCTTCTTGCCCTTGACGTCCATGTTTCCGATCCTCCCCGTACAGATGACCCTGACCGGTCGGGATCGATGATCCGCCGGCAACCCGCGCCTCGTTTCGCATCTGTGCAGGCGCGGGGCAAGCCCCCGTCGCAGGCCGCGCCCTGTGCCCGGGGCGTCGCCCCGTAGGGGCGCCCTCAGGCCCGGCCTCAGTAGATCTGCGGCACGTACAGATCGTCGGAGAGCACCTTGCGTTCGTAGTCCGGGTTGAAGACCCGGTCGGGCAGGTGGATCGGGTCGTGCGGCACCTCCCCGTAGGGCACCTGCTGGAGCAGGTGATGGATGCAGTTGAGCCGGGCCTGCTTCTTGTCGTTGCCGGCGACGATCGACCAGGGCGCTTCCGGAATATTGGTGCGCTCCAGCATCTCCTCCTTGGCCTTGGTGTAGGCCTCCCAGCGGACTCGCGATTCGAGGTCCATGGGGCTCAGCTTCCACTGCTTCATCGGGTCGTGGATGCGCATGAGGAAGCGAAGCTGCTGCTCCTGGTCGGTGATCGAGAACCAGTACTTGACCAGCTTGATGCCGGAGCGGACCAGCATGCGCTCGAACTCGGGCACGTCCGTGAAGAACTCCTGGACCTGGCTTTCGTCGGCGAAGCCCATCACCCGTTCGACGCCGGCGCGGTTGTACCAGGAGCGGTCGAAGAGGACGATCTCGCCGCCGGCCGGCAGATGCGGCACGTAGCGCTGGAAATACCACTGTGACCGCTCGCGCTCCGTCGGTGCCGGCAGGGCGACGACGCGGCAGACGCGCGGGTTGAGCCGCTGCGTGATGCGCTTGATCGCCCCGCCCTTGCCGGCCGAATCGCGCCCCTCGAACAGCACGACGAGCTTGTAGCCGGTATGCGCCACCCAGTCCTGCAGCCTGATCAGCTCGGCCTGCAGCCGGAACAGCTCATGGAAGTAGGTGCGCCGCGGCAGGCTCGAGATGTGCCGGTGGTCGGTGATCGAGCGCAGCTCGCGGGCGATGCGCTCGTCGTCGATCTCCATCTCGAGCTCTTCGTCGAAGCTGTCCATGAGCTCCGCCTCGACCCAGCTCTTCTCCTGCCCGCTCGCCTTGTCGTCGCTCATCGGCTCTCTCTCCGGTCGTGCGCTGGAAGGGTCGGCCCGGTCGCGCCATCGCCGCCTTGGGTCTACCGTGCCCGAGGTCCGCGTCGCCGCCCGTTGCCGCTGCCGTCCGTCGCATGTCATGCGACAGGCGGCGTTCATGGCCCTGGGTTGTCGCGTATAATGCGACAGTATGATGACGACTGTCGCATTATACGCGACAGTTGGCGGCCAGCTGTCGCGGATAGTGCGACAGTTTCCCCGGCCTGTCGCATCATACGCGACAGTTGCCGACGAACGAACCCGCCAAACAGGCAAACGAACCCACGGATTCGACGAGCGAACCCGGGATTTCAACGAACGAACCCAAGCGCCGACCAACGAACCCAAGGGTCGATAAGTCCTTAGAAAAAAAGAAAATTACTGCGCTTCCCGCAGGTCGCCCGGGATGTCGGGTGAGCCCGAAAGCAAGATTTGCCGAACGAACCGGAAGCCCGCTTGCTTCTCCGGCCCAGCTGTGATAGGAATATGTTCAGTGAGGCTTCCGGTCGCCCGACTGGGCCTCGCATCGGGCGGCTCGCGTCAGACCAACGCCCGCAAGCCGCTCCACCGGTCACGACCTGTCCGACGCACGCTCGAGCACGGACATGGGGGCGGCGCGATCATGGCCGTGCAGGGGAGGCCGCCGGGCCCTTCGAGCATCGAGGCGAGGGCGTCGATCCGCCACCTGGCCGGGCAGGCGAGGAAGGCGGTTGCCCCCCAGACCTCTGGCCGAGCGCCCGCATCGAGGTCACGCACGACGCTGCCGACGCCCAGGAGTTCCTGAGGCCTGCCTCGTCGCAGAGCAGGGCTCCAGCCGGGCGCTCTGGAGCCCCCGGTTCCCGGGTGAGGGAATGCAATGAAGGCCGTCCGCCAGCGTTCAAGGCGGGCGTCGCGTCGGGCGGGCGATCTGTCCCAGGGTGGCGGTCCCGACCTTCCCCAGGCGCTGTCCCGGCCGAGGCCGCCAATCAGCCGACGGGCATGGCCATCTCTTCGGCTACCCGGGCACCTGCCGGTCGCCCGCCGGCCGCGCGAGCCTCGGCAGCCTGCTCCGGCGTCGCTGTTGGCTCGACAGGTGGCTCGAGGACGTCGGTCGCCGGCGTCGCGAGGTGCGCGATCCCGGGAAGGAGCGCTGCCAGTGCCCGGCAGACCACAGGGTCATAGCGGTCGTGCTGTGTCAGCAGATGGCGGACCACCGTCTCGGCCGCTTCGGCCTCGCGGTAGGAGCGCGGGCGAATGCGCGCGCAGAAGACATCAGCGACCGCTAGGATGCGGCCCGGCAGCGATATCTCCTCGGCGCGCCGGCCACGCGGATAGCCCGTGCCATCGAGCCGCTCGTGCATCTCGGCGAGGACGGCGGCGACCGGCAGGGCGAAATCGATGCTGTCGATGATCCTGAGCGTGTGGTCGACATGGGTGCGCATCAGGGCCATGTCGGCCGGGGTGTGGCGCTCGGGCTTGGCCAGGAGCGAGCGCGGCAGGAACACCTTGCCGAGCTGGCTGAGCTCGGCGGCATGCCTGAGCGTCTTCTGTTCGTCGGCCCCGAGGCCGAGTGCCGAACCAAGTGCCTGAGCCACCTCGCGCACCGCCTCCGCATGGCCGACGAGATAGGGGTCGACCGTCGCGATCGCCCGCATGAAGGCGTGGCAGGTCTGGCCGGCAAGCTCCTCGCGCAAGCGCCGCTCCAGGGCGCGCTCGGTGACGTCCCGGGCGATGAGCACCATGCCGTCCGTTCCGCCACCGGTGGCGGGCACCGGCGCCTGGGTCACCTCGAGCAGCACCGGCCGGGCCGGATCGCCGGCCTCGAGCTCGAGCGACGGGGCGGCACCGCCGGCCGCCGCTACCCGGGCATTGGCTTCAAGCGCCTCGGCCACTACCGTCGGGAAGAGCTCCCGGTCGGTTCTCCCGACCACGGCAGCCGCCGGCATCGCCAGATGGCGGGCGAAGGTGGGATTGACGAACCGGTACTGTCCGTCGGCGTCCTTGAGACCGACCAGCTCGGCAGCGTGATCGGTGATCGCGGTCAGGATCCGATTGGCGGCGGCCAGACGTTCGGCCAGCGCCCGGTACTGCTCGGCCAGCAGCCGACGGTGGCGGGCTTCGCGCAGCCACCAGAGAGCGCAGCACCCGAACGCCACGGCAAGCGAGATCGCAAGGCCGATCAGCCGGGCAGTGCGCTGGAACTCGACCAGATCGGCGAAGGCACTTTTCTCGTCGATCGACTGCACCACGGTCCAGTCGGTACCGGGCACCGCTGCGGTGGCGACGAGGTCGGTCGAAGGTTCCGGCGTGGCCAGGCTGTCATCGAACGGCGTGGCGACCCAACGCCCCCCGGCATCGCCGCGGGCGAGCATTGTCCTGCCGGACGGTAGCGCCACGATCAGGCGGCTCGCCTCGCCCGCGAGGTCGGTCGGCCGATGCTCGAGGAGGGCAGCCAGGCGGGTGGTCGCGTCGATGGTGACCGCGAGGGCGCCAACCGGTGCCGCGTCGGTCTCTTCGGTGAGGTCAAGCGGTGGTGCGATCGGCCGCACGAGATCGAGCAGGAGTTGAGCGCCCTGCTGGCGCAGCCGCCGGTATGCGGCGCCAGCGAGCTGGGGATCGCCCGGCGCAGCGTGTTCAGCTAACGACGCGCCGTTGCGGTCGGCAACTACGATTCGGCCAGTCGCGTCGAGCAGCCGCGCCGCCACCAGCCCCTGCTGGTCGACGAACGAGTCGAGCACCTGCCGCATGTACGGGCGCTGCTCGCCCAGGGCCGCGGCGAGCAGCGGGTCGTCCACTGCGTGCTGCTGCTCGGCGATGTAGAGCCGGATGGTCTGTGACCCGGCCAGACGGTCGGCGCGGGCGACAAGGTCTTCGAGCCAGGTCTCGAGGCTCTCGGCGCGGCTGGAAGCCAGGGCTGCGAGCCTTGCTTCGACCATGCCCTTCAATACGGTCGTCCGGCTCTGCACCAGGAGCTCGACGAGGCCGAGTCCGAGGCCGAGCGTGCCGGCGACGAGCAGGGCCGAGACGATCAGAAAGCGCAGCAGGCCGGGCGGCGTCGCGGGAACGTAGGGTGCGGGCAGTGCCGGGTCGGCGGAAGGCTGGGACATGGTCTCGATTGGCCGATCCTGATGGCTGGTGGGGCGGTCAGCGGCTGGCCGGCGCAGTGGTGCCGTTCCGGTCGACGGCGGAAAGCATCAGGCGGCTGCTCTCCACGTGCGCCCATCGGGCCGTCTCGTTGACCGAATAGTAGGGGGCGTAGTGGGCCACGCGCTCATGCGGCAGCACGGCGTTGGTGAGGTTGTCGAGAATGACGGCAGTGTCGTCGAGATAGACCGCGAGAACCGCGTGGGCGAGCTGGCGCAGCTCGTCCTGGACGACCACGAGACGCAGCCGTGCCGCCGGTACGCCCAGCTGGCGCAGCGAGACATACTTCGCGATCGCGTAATCCTCGCAGTCGCCGGAGCGCGCCATGAACTCCAGGGGCGACGCCCAGTAGTCGGACTTGCCGTGATTGGCCGCATCGGAGCGGTAGCGCCACTGGTTGACGAAGCGATTGACCTTGCTGACCTGCTCCGGCAGGGGCGCGCCTCGCAGCCCCTGCAGCAGGGCCTGCCAGGCCATCACGCCGCGACTGGGACAGGCGGCAGGGTCCTGCCGGCAGGCATCGTAGGTCGGCTGCTCCTGGGCCGAGCGCTCCAGCACCTGTCGCCACTTCGGCAATGCGGCCAGCGATTCGGCGCGGAACTCCGCCGTGCCGAAGAGCGCGATGGGCACCGTTGCCTCGGCCGCGGCGATCGGCAGCAGTGTCATCACGATGGCCAGGAGCCAGCGCGGCATGGCATTTCCTCCGACAGGGACGGGCGCTCTTCAGGCGCGCCGCTTCTGGTCGGAGATTGCCATGCCTTGGTGAACACTCCCTTGCGGCCGGGGGATTTCCCCGGCTCACGGGACGCTCCCGCGTACGCCACCACCCGCTTGTCGAAGCCGCATCACGTAGCTGATGATCTCGGCCACCGCCTGATAGTGCTGCTGCGGAATGAGCGCTCCGAGCTCGACGGAGCGGTGCAGCGCCCGCGCCAGGGGAGGGCTCTCGATAATCGGCACGTCGTGCTCCTGCGCCAGCTCGCGGATCCGCAGGGCCAGCGTGTCGACGCCCTTGGCGACCAGCTTGGGTGCCGGCGTCTCGCCCGGCTCGTAGCGCAGGGCGACGGCAAAGTGGGTCGGATTGGTGATCACGACCGTGCTGGTCGGCACTTCGGCCATCATGCGCTGTCGCGCCTTTTCCATGCGCAGCGAGCGCAGCCGCTGCTTGACGACGGGATCGCCATCGCTCTGCTTGTGCTCGTCCTGCAAATCCCGCCGCGACATCCGCATCTGCTTCATGAACTCGAAGCGCTGATAGGCATAGTCGAGGCCGGCCACGAGCACGAGACAGACGGCGATGGCGCCGCTGACCCTGACCGCCAGCTCCCAGAGCACGACCAGTGCGGCGCCTGTCTCGAGCTGGCCCGATGCCACGAGTTGTTGCCGGTACGGCCAGACCACGACGATGCCGATGCCCGACATCAGGCCGATCTTGACCATGCCCTTGACGAATTCGACGAGCGACTTGAGCGAGAAGAGGCGCTTGAACCCGGCGATCGGCGAGATGCGCTCGAGCTTGGGCATCATGCTCTGCGCGGTCCAGACCAGGGCCCCCTGCAGGGCCGGTGCCGCCACCGAGGCCACGATCGTGACCAGCAACGGCACCAGCAGGGCCAGGCCCATTGCTGCCAGCGCCCGGCGCAGGCTGCCGCCGAGTGCTGCACCGCCCAGCGCCGGATCACCGGCATGGCGCAGGTAG
>JAUIID010000230.1 GCA_030431615.1 Alphaproteobacteria bacterium | reverse complement strand
AACCTGAAGTTCACGCTGGCCATGGAGAACGAGGTCATGGCGTCGATCCTCGACGACGGCATGGAGCCGAAGGACGCGGCCACGGCGTGGCTCACCGCCAACCCGACGGAATGGGAGTCCTGGCTGCTCGAGGTCGAGACGGTCGAGGGCGACGACGGCCTCTTCGCGGTCGGCGAGAAGATGGGGCTTTAGGTCCGCCGTCCGAAGTAACGCTACGGAGCGTCAGGGCAGGCCGGGCAGGCCTTCCCTGATGCGCTTCGAGAACTCGGCAGCGCCCGCGTCGTCATTGGCGCGGTCGTTGACGAGGCTCGCCTGGCGCAGCTCGGGATAGGGCAGGGACTGGTCGAGGGCGCCGCGCTCGTAGAGCAGTTCCGGGAAGTGGCCGCTGAGCAGGACCTGCCAGTTGACCGGCAGGGCGGCGCCGAGGGCCCGGGCGTTCATGACGATGGCCGTGGTGCAGTTGGTGGTGGCCGTATTGTAGAACTCGGGCTCGTCGTTCAGGCGGTTGATTTCGCTCAGATAGTGCAGGAAGAGGTCGCGGATGCGCTCCTTCGGGATGTCGACGCGGAAGAGATAGACGTCCTCCGGCGGCTCGCGATAGGTGGTCCGCACGCCGACGAGATCCTCCTCCGTGCCGACGACGTAGTAGAGCTCGTAGCGGCGGAAGAAGCCGGCGAGCGACGAGTAGGCCTCGCCTTCTTCCTTGCGCGTCTCGATCGAAATGGTCACCGGGCCGTCGGCGAAGCCGAAGCTGACCATGGTGTGGGCGATGTCGTCGCCCATCCAGTGGACGGCGAAGAGGTCGAGGGTGTCGAGCGTGTCGAGATCGACCGTCCGCTCGCGCCAGTTCGCCGTGTAGTCGCTGGCGGTGCGGTAGCTGAAGTCGCGCACGTTGTGCAGGGTCACGAGATTGCCGGCGATGTCGGCGGAGGGCTGGCGGGCGACGTCGGCCTGCCAGTCCCGGTCGTTGCTGGCCTCGATCGTCGACCACCAGCCGAAGAGGGCGACGCAGGCGAGCGCGAACGGCAAGAGCGGGCCGATGAAGCGGCGCCGCGCGGCGGACATGACGAGGCCGCCGAAGCCGAGCACGAGGAGCAGACCGCCCAGCGCCAGGCGGATCGGCTCGTCCATGGGCAGGGCGAACCACAGCGCCAGCGCGCCCCAGAGTGCGAGACCCATGACGCCGATTGCCACAATGACGAAGAGCGTCCAGCCGATGACCTGCTTCATGGTTCCAGTCTCGCGTGTTTTCCGGGTTGCAGTATCGGCTCTACACGATTGATCTGCCGCGACAAGTCGTCAACGTCGCACCAGGATGTGCCGTGGGGCTGGCCGGCGGGCGCCGGCTCGGGCAAGCTTTGACGAAGGATCCGCTGCCGGGAACGGCGAACGTGGGAGGCGATCATGGAGGACTGGCTCACCGGCCACAAGATTCCACTCGGCAAGTGGATCAGCGACGGCGTCGATCTCCTGAACGAGAACGCGGCCTTCGTTTTCGATGCGATCGCCTGGGCCCTCGACCTCGTGATCAGCGGCTTCGTCGATTTGCTCCAGGCCGTGCCGCCGGTGCTCCTGGTCCTGCTCTTCGCCGGCGGCGCCTACGCGCTGCACCGATCCTGGAAGCTGGCCCTGCTGATCGTCCTCTCGCTCCTGCTGATCATCAATCTCGGCTACTGGGAGGAGACGACGGAGACCCTGGCGCTCGTCGTGGTCGCCACGGTCACCTGCATGGTGATCGGCGTGCCGGTCGGCATCGCGGCGGCGCACCGGCCCTGGCTCTACGCGCTGATCCGACCGGTCCTTGATCTCATGCAAACTATTCCGACTTTCGTCTATCTCATTCCTACATTGATACTTTTTGGCCTCGGCGTAGTGCCGGGGCTGATCTCGACCGTGATCTTCGCCATCCCGGCCCCCATCCGGCTCACCCATCTCGGCATCGCCAGCGTGCCGACGCCGCTGATCGAAGCGGGCGAGGCCTTCGGCGCCAGCCGCTGGCAGCTGCTCTGGAAGGTCGAGTTGCCCTACGCCATGCCGACCATCATGGCGGGCATCACGCAATGCATCATGCTCTCGCTCTCGATGGTGGTGATCGCGGCCCTCGTCGGTGCGGCCGGGCTCGGCGTGCCGGTGGTGCGGGCGCTCAATACGGTCAACATCGCCCGGGGCTTCGAGGCCGGGCTCGCCATCGTCATCCTGGCGATCATCCTGGACCGGGTCTGCAAGCAGCCGGAGCGGGGGCGCGGGCGTGGTTGAGGCCGGCGCGGCACGGGCCGGGAGCCTGCCGGCGGTCGCCTTCGAGGCGGTCGACATCGTCTTCGGCGACGCGCCGGAACGCGCACTGCCGGCGGTCGAGGCGGGCGCCAGCCGGGAGGAAATCCTCGAGTCGACCGGCCAGGTGCTCGGCGTCGCCGGCTGCACGCTCAGCGTGGCCCAGGGCGAGATCTGCGTGCTCATGGGCCTCTCGGGCTCGGGCAAGTCGACCCTGCTGCGGGCCGTCAACGGCCTCAACAAGGTGACGCGCGGGCGGGTGCTGGTGGCCGATGGCGGGCGGCAGATCGATGTGCCGACCTGCGACGCGCGGACCCTCTGCCGGCTGCGCACCGAACGGATCGCCATGGTCTTCCAGCAGTTCGCGCTGCTGCCCTGGCGGACGGTGGCGGAGAATGTCGGCTTCGGCCTCGAGCTGCGCGGCACGGGCCGGGCCGAGCGGCAGCGCATCGTCGCCGAGAAGCTGGAGATGGTGAACCTCTCCCCCTGGGCCACCAAGCACGCGCACGAGCTCTCGGGCGGCATGCAGCAGCGGGTCGGCCTCGCCCGGGCCTTCGCGACGGATGCCGACATCCTCCTCATGGACGAGCCGTTCTCCGCCCTCGACCCCCTGATCCGCGACCGCCTGCAGGACGAGCTCCTCGAGCTGCAGCAGCGGCTGCACAAGACCATCCTCTTCGTCAGCCACGACCTCGACGAGGCGCTCAAGCTCGGCAACCAGATCGCCATCATGGAGGGCGGGCGGATCGTCCAGGCGGACCCGCCCGAGGCCATCGTGACCCGGCCGGCAACGAGCTACGTCAAGGACTTCGTGGCGAACGTTAATCCGCTGCGCGTGCTCACCGCCGGCACCGTCATGCGGCCGATCGGCGACCTGCCGGCGACGCTCGAGACGGCCCGCGGCCAGCTCCGCCTCGAGGGCGGGGCCGGCGGGCTCCGGGCGCTGCTGGACGGCGCGCCGCTGCCGGTCGGCCGTCTCGACGAGGCAGCCGCGACCGGCCTCTGGTGCTGCCCGCGGGAGACGCCGCTCAGGCGGCTGGTGGAGGCGGCGGAACGGGAGGCCGGGCCGTTCCTCGTGACCGCTTCCGACGGCGCGCCGCTCGGCCTTGTCGGCGAGCGCGAGCTGTTCGCGGCTTTCCTCCGGTAGAGAGGCGACCCGCGCGATAAGCGATGGACAGTCGGTTATTCAACCAATAGTTTAGTCGCAGGGACATTTCGTCAGCGGCATGTCGGTCTCGGCCCCAGGACCCGGGGACCTCGTCATGCGCGTGATCGGCACCTGTCTGACCAGCCTTCTGTCACTGACCGCCTGTCTCGGCGGTGGTGGCGGGGCGGGCGGCGGCGGGGCAGGCGGCCCGGCACCACTCGCCGGGCTGAACCTGCCGCTCGTTGCCGATCCGGCCAGCTTCGACACCGCCGAGTACCGGGCGAGCGGTGCCTTGCCGCGCATCGGTGCCGCGACGCTCTATGCCACGGGCGGCACCGGCAGCGGCGTCACGGTCGGGCTGATCGACACCGGCATCGACACGACCCATGGCGACTTCGCCGGGGCGCTGCATCCGGCGAGCATCGACCTGATCCGTGGCGGGCTACTGAGCGACGGGTCGGGTCATGGCACGGCGGTGGCCGGGCTGGTCGGGGCGCGCAAGAACGGCCAGGGGATGCATGGCGTCGCCTTCGATTCGACCCTGCTCGTGGTGCGCGCCGACAGCACCGGGAGCTGCCCCGCCGCCTGCCTCTTCAGCCAGGCCGATCTCGCCACGGCGACCGACTACGCCGTCGCCAACGGGGCGCGGGTCATCAATTTCAGCCTCGGTGATGCGCCGAGCCTGGCCACGGGCCTGCGCCAGTCCCTGGCCGCTGCGGCCGCCGCCGACACGGTCCTGGTGCTCGCCGCCGGCAATCTCGGCCTCAACAGCCCGCGCGATCCCGGCCGCTTCGCGCTCCGCGACGATGCGCGCGGCCGGGCGCTGATCGTGGGCTCGGTCGACGGCAACAACGTCATCAGCGACTTCAGCAACCGCGCCGGCAGCGCCGCCGAGGTCTTCATCGTGGCCCCGGGCGAGAACTTGCAGACCACGGGCGCCGGCGGTGGTGCCGTGCAGGCCTCCGGCACCTCGGTGGCCACACCCCTGGTCAGTGGCGCCGCGGCGGCGGTTCTCGATGCCGCCCCCTATCTCGCCGCCGACGAGGTGGTCGACATCCTGCTCGGCACGGCCCGGGACCTGGGGGCGCCCGGCACCGATGCGATCTACGGCCGCGGCCTGCTCGATCTCGACCGGGCGCTGGCGCCGGTGGGTGCGCTCAGCGTGCCGGTGGCCGCCGGCGGCGACGGTGCGGCCGCACCCGTTGCCACCTCCGGCCTCGCGCTGGGGACGGCCTTCGGCGAGCGGCGGCTGGCGGTCGGGCCGGTCCTGGCTCTCGATGCCTACGGGCGTGGCTACACGGTCGACATGGGGGACGACAGCGGCGCGGCGGGCAGCAGGGCGCGACCGGCGCTCACCGGCTTCGTCGACCGCCAGCGGCCCGGCAAGGTGGAGCAGGCCGAGACGGGCGGGCTCTCCATCGACTTCGCCCGGCTGGCCCCCGGCAGCGAGGCGCAGCCGGTCGCGGCCGGCAGCGACCTCGGCAGCGTCAGGGCGCACTGGCAACTCGGCGACCGGCTTCGGGTCCGCAGCTTCGCCGGCCCGACGGCGGCCTTGGACGACACGGAGGCGGAGGTGCTGCCGGCGGGCCATGGCTTCGGCGGTCTCGCCGATGACGCCGGCCTGGCGCTCGAGACCTCCTTCGGTGAGGGCTGGGCGGCCACGATCGATCTGCAGGCCGGCAAGGTAGAGAGTGGCGAGCTCAGCGCCGGCGCGCGGCTGGCCGAGCTCGGGCTCGAGCACCGCTTGAGCGAGGCGCTGAGCCTGCGGCTCGGCTTCGGCGTGCTCGACGAGGCCGACGGGCCGCTCGGCAGCAGCGGCAGCGGGGCCCTCGCCCTCGACGGTGCGGTGACGCAGTACGTCAACCTCACCGGCCGGCTGGCGCTTACCGATCGCCTCGGGCTATTCGGCCGGGCGGAGCTCGGGTCGACCGGCGGGGTAGATGGCAGCGGCATGCTGACCCGGACCGGCACCCTGCGCAGCAGCGCCTTCGCCCTCGGCCTCACCGCCGGCGACGTGCTGCAGGCGACGGACCGGCTGGGCTTCTCGATCCTGCAGCCGCTGCGCGTCGATTCGGGCACGGCCGAGCTCGACGTGCCGGTTGCCCAGGATGCCACAGGCACCGTGCACTTCCAGCGCCAGGAAGCCGAGCTGGCGCCGGATGGGCGCGAGATCGACGTCGAGCTGACCTATGGCTGGGAGATCGGCCGGGCGCGCCTGCAGACGGCGGCGATGCTGCGCCTCGAGCCGGACCACGATGCCTCGGCCGAGCCCGAGCTGCTGCTGGGTTTCGCCTGGCACATGCCCTTCTGACCTTACCCCGCTGCCGCCGGCGGGCAGTCGGCGGCGTTCCGGTCGAGGGTGAAGCCGCCATCGGCGCTTCGCCAGTGCAGCGCCTGGACCACCATCAGCGTCGGTGACCAGGGCTGGAACATGGGGCAGCCGACGTCGTCGGCGCCGGCCGGGACCATGTAGAGCTCGGGGCTCACCTGCACGGCACCGTCCGGCAGTTGGAGGGGCTCCAGCGGCTCCTCCGCCGCGGGCGTGCAGGCCCCGAAAGCCAAGATCAGGGCGAGGCCGGGCACGGCCCACCAGCTCTGCGCCAGCCATCCGGATGCTGCGTAAACCTTTCTGGCCCAGTCCATTGCCGATCGTTCCTCAGGCTGCGATGTAAAGATTCTGGTTAAGCATTTATCAATTAACGTTCTACCGTAGGATGAGAGATTTCCAAAAAAACCTTTGAAATTAGTCAGTTAGCTGGCTATGGTCCGCGTCAAGGGAAAGCACCGTCTGACTTCTTCAACCGCCGGGTCCCATCGGCTCGTCATCGAGTGACACCAACGCCCGAGCCAAAATCGGGGTGGGAGCACCGAATGATGATGTTGAACCAGCATGGTGGCGGCAGCAAGCCGTTCGCAGCTCTGCCGCGGCGAACCGATACCGGCGAGCCGGCGCCTGCCGACCGGCGCTCGAACGCTCGGGCTCTGGCGCTCGGTGCACCGCTCTCGGCGAGCTTCATGGGGCTCCTGCTGCTGCGCGGCGATGCCGCGGAAGCGGGCGAGAGCGCGGGCGAGTCGCTCGCCGGGTCGCTGCCAGCCGGCCGCGACGTCGTGCCGGGTGGCACCGGCAGCGATGCCGGCACTGGCGCGCTGTCGCTGGCGGCCATGGGGCTCGGCATCTCGTCGGCCGCGGCGGCGACGCTAGTCGGCGACGGCGGCGTCATCGACGCGGCGGCGCTGACCGCCCTCGGCCAGGCATCCGCGGTCGATTCCGGCACCGCAGATGGGGCGTCCGACACGCGCGCCCCCGAGAGCGGCGCCGCACCCGAATCGGTGCCGCCGGTACCGCCGGAGATCGGCGACGTCTCCATCGCCTTCGGCAGCGAGGCACCCTTCGAGCTCCCCACCTATGCCATGGACGAGGTGCTCCAGGGCGAGGAGAACCTGGGCGATCTCGGCGATCCCAGCCTGATCGACACCACACCGATCTACGCGGATGCCGGCGATGGCAGCGGCGGGCAGGGTGGTGCCGGCGGGGAGCAGGGTGCGCCTCTCGAGCAGGGCGTGGTCGGGCTGCGGATCACCGGGACGACGGCCAACGACTATCTCGTCGGCAGCGACGGGAACGACGTGATCGACGCCGTGGGCGGGCGGAACACCGTCTTCGCCGGCGCCGGCGACGACCACGTGCTCGGTGGCACGGGCAACGACACCTTGCATGGCGGACCTGGCAATGATACAATCGAAGGTAGAGCCGGGCAGAATGTCATCTACGGTGACGAGGGTGACGACAGGCTTTTCGGCGGTACCGGCGACGATTCCCTCTATGGCGGCAGCGGCAATGACCGGCTCGATGGCGTGGCTGGCATCAACCGTCTCGAGGGCGGGACGGGGGACGATACCCTGGTGATCAACGACCCCCTCGACATCGCGAGCGAATCGAGCACCGGCGTCAATGGCGGCGGCAACGACACGCTGGAGGTGGCTGCCGGCTTCGGCGCGGCGCTGCGCGGTCGCTTCGGCAGCCTTGCCCCCGACGGGGCCGGGACGTTCGTCATGGGCAACGAGCCGGGGCGGACGTTCGCGCCCGAGCTCAACGCCTATCGCCAGCAGGTCGACCCCGACATCGAGAACGTCCGGCTCATGGGCACCGAGGGCCACGACGTCCTGGGCGACAGCAAGGCCAACGTCATCACCGGCAATGACGGCGACAACCTGCTCTATGGCGGCGGTGGTGACGATATCCTCTATGCCGGCGGCGGCAATGACGTGCTCCGCGGCGGCACCGGGAACGATACGCTCTATGCCGGGGCGGGCCATGACGTGCTCTTCGGCGAGGCCGGCAACGACGTGCTCTATGGCGGCGACGGCGAGAGCGAGCTGCACGGCGGCGAGGGCGACGATCTCTACGTCTTCGGGCTCGCGGAAGGTGGCAAGGCCACCATCTTCGATCACGAGGGCAGCAACCGGCTGCGCTACGACGGGCCGGGCGATGCGACGGCACTGCGGGCGCGGCTGGAAGGCGAGGACCTGGTCCTCGACCATGCCGGCGCCGACGTCGTACGGATCGCCGACTACGCCAGCCATCGCGACGCCTTCGCCGGCCTCGAGGTCGGCGGCGAGACGGTCTCGCTCGATCAGTTCCTCCAGTCGACGGCGGCCCGGGCGGCGGCAGCGCCGGCCGGCGACGACCTCCTTGGCATCTATCTCGGCCCGCAATCGGTGGAGGCCGACGGCGACATCCTCGACCCGGCGCGGCTCGGCGAGGAGGGGCCGGCGCATGATGCACCCTTCGCGCTCTACGAGGGCGAGGGCCAGAGCGGCTTCGACGCCGCCGCTGCCACGGAGCAGTCGGGCGGGGCGGCGGCGGATGACATGATCGGCAGCTTCATGCGTGCCGAGGCGCTCTGGGTCGGCCCGGAGGAGGGCGTCTTCATGCCGGAGGCCGACGACCTGCGGGGTGTCACGGGCGACGAGGCGCAGCAGGGCCGGGCCTGAGCTTTACGGCCGCGGGCGGCTTCTCTATAGCGTCGGGCGCTGCGCCCCACCGGGCACGGCGCCCGATCTGCTGTCCGAACCCGCCCG
>JAUIID010000229.1 GCA_030431615.1 Alphaproteobacteria bacterium | reverse complement strand
GAGGACCAGGGCCGGCGGGCCGCCTGCGAGCGCCGCACGCTCGCGCTCGCCGTCGACCTCGTCAAGCAGGCCCGCCAGATCCCGTCGATCGAGGCGGTTACGGCGAAGGCCGCGGCACTTCAGGCGGCGGCGTAGCTGCCAGGCCCGGCCGGCGCCGGGCAGCGCCACACCTCGTCCTGGAGCAGGGCGTCGCCGATCCGGTACGCTTCGGCGAATCGCTCGAGGCCGTGCCTGCCGCCATTGACCAGCCGCCGGGCGCGGCCGAGATCGCCCTCGAGCAGCGCCTCCTTGATCGGCCGGCACCGGGCGGCGAGGAAGGCCGCGAGAACGCGCGCCGCCTCGCCCGGCAGGGCCGCGCGGTCGGGCTGGCGCTCGAGCAGGTCGGCGAGTCCGATCAGCTCGCCGATGCGCCGGTAATTGGCCCGGCCGGTGAGCTGGACGAAGCCCCTGCCCTTGTAGCGGTCGCCGTCCGGCCGGCCGCGATTGCCGAGGTCGGCACGCAGGTCGTAGAGGTCGAAGGCGTGACCGCCGGGCGAGGTGTTGAAGCGCGACGGCAGCTCGTCGACCGGCTCGAAGGTCTCGGTCTCGGCACGGATGGTCGCCAGCGCCATCAGCACCATGGGCTTGTCGACGAGGGCCGTCCGGCGGAGTGCCTCCAGCACGAGTGGCAGGTGCCGGGCGATGCTGTCGAGGCGGGTGTAGGGGAACATGGTCGAGACCAGCTCGAGGTCGATCCGGCCGGTCACGTCGACCGGCTGCAAGGCGCCGTCGCCCTCGAGCTTCGCCCAGGTGACCGGCCCGGCAATGCCGTCCGGCAGAAGATTGTGGGCCCGCTGGAAGGCGACCAGCGCCGCCTCGGTGCCCGGGCCGAACCGGCCGTCGATGACGCCCGGGCGGAAGCCGCTGGCGGCGAGCGCCCGCTGCAGGCCCTCGACCGCGACACCCTCCATCCCACGCCGAAGGACCGGACCCATGCAGCACCTCGCCACTTGTGTGATTTTTTTCCTATAACCGATTCACCCGGCGCTGGCAAGCGAGGCTCGTGCGGATACCCGCCTTGCTCTATCAAGCCGGCGCGGAAAACGCTGAGGAGACCTTCATGTTGATCGACGGCAAGCCCCACCGGACCATCTGGGTCGCGGAGGACGGGGCGACGGTGCGCGTGCTCGACCAGGCGGTGCTGCCACACGAGGTGAAGGTGCTCGACCTCACCGATCTCGAGAGTGCCGCCGTGGCGATCACCACGATGCGGGTTCGGGGCGCGCCGCTGATCGGTGCCACGGCGGCCTACGGGGTCGCCCTCGCCATGCGTGCCGACCCCACGGATGCCGGGCTGGAGGCGGCCGTCGCCCGGCTGACCAGGACCCGACCCACGGCGGTCAATCTGCGCTGGGCGCTGGAACGGATGCAGAAAGCGCTCGCCAACCAGTCGCACGAGCGGCGCGTGGCGCTCGCCATGGAGGAGGCGGCGCGGATCTGCGACGAGGATGTGGCGATCTGCGAGGCGATCGGCGCGCACGGCCTGAAGCTGATCGAGGCCGCGGCGGCGCAGAAGCCGGGCGAGACGGTCAACATCCTCACCCATTGCAATGCCGGCTGGCTCGCCACCATCGACCAGGGCACGGCCACCGCACCCATCTACGCGGCACAGGCGAAGGGGATCCCGGTGCATGTCTGGGTCGACGAGACCCGGCCGCGCAACCAGGGGGCAGCGCTCACCGCCTTCGAGCTGCTGCATCAGGAGGTGCCGCACACCGTCGTCGTCGACAATGCAGGCGGTCACCTGATGCAGCACGGCAAGGTCGATCTCTGCATCGTCGGCACCGACCGCACGACCGCCACGGGCGACGTCTGCAACAAGATCGGCACCTACCTGAAGGCGCTGGCGGCCAAGGACAACGACGTGCCGTTCTATGTGGCGCTGCCGTCGACGACGATCGACTGGACGATCCGGGACGGCGTCAGCGAGGTGCCGATCGAGGAGCGCGCCGGCGAGGAGGTGACGGTGATGAGCGGGCGGACGGCCGACGGGCGGATCGAGAGCGTGCGCATCACGCCGGAGGGCAGCCCGGCCGCCAATTTCGCCTTCGACGTCACACCGGCGCGGCTGGTCTCGGGCCTGATCACCGAGCGTGGCGTGGCCGAGGCGAGCCACGAAGGCCTGCGGCGGCTCTTCCCCGACATACCGGGGTAAGCGCGCGCTTAGCTGGAGTCAGCATCACGACAGCGTGAAACTTCCGCCATGTGATGATCGCTCCCCCCAAAACCAGCGTAAATGGAGGTGAATAGGGGACCAGAGGCGTGCTCGGCCGTTAGGGTCCGAGCGTCGGTGTGCCGCGAAGGGCGGAGCCGACCAAGTCGGTTGAGGAGGAAGCGCATGCCGTTTGCTGATCGTGGCACGACCGAGCAGGCGAACCGGAAGATCATCCGGGACTCCATGAACACGCCCTTGCTTTCGCGCGAGCACGAGCTCGAGCTTGCCCGCGCCTGGCGCAACGAAGGCGACGAGGCGGCCCTGCACGAGCTCATCAAGGCGTATATGCGCCTGGTGGTCAGTGCGGCCAGCCGCTTCAAGAATTACGGTCTGCCGATGAGCGACCTCATCCAGGAGGGTGTGGTCGGTCTGATGCAGGCAGCGGCCCGCTTCGAGCCGGAGCGGGACGTGCGGTTCTCGACCTATGCGACCTGGTGGATCCGCTCCGCCATGCAGGACTACATCCTGCGCAACTGGTCCGTGGTCCGCACCGGCACCACGGCGGCGCAGAAGTCGCTGTTCTTCAATCTGCGCCGGTTGCGCGCCAAGATCGATGACGGCCTCGGCGGCTCGCTGACGGAGGAAGGCCGCGCCTCGATCGCCGAGACGCTCTCGGTCTCGGTCGGCGAGGTGACCGCCATGGAGATGCGACTGATGGGCGGCGACCAGTCGCTCAACGCCACCATCAGCGTGACCGGCGAGGATGTCTGGCAGGATTTCCTCGCCGACGAGCGCCCCAACCCGGAGGACGTGGTCAGCGACCGGCACGACAGCAAGGCGCGGACGGCGTGGCTGCGGGAGTCGCTGAAGGAGCTCAATGATCGCGAGCGGACGATCATCCGCGAGCGGCGGCTGCGCGAGGACGGGCGCACGCTCGAGGAGCTCGGCCGGCGGCTCGGGATCAGCAAGGAGCGCGTGCGGCAGATCGAGCATCGCGCCCTGCAGAAGCTCAAGGTGGCGCTGATGCGCAAGGTCAAGGAGCCGGGCGACGAGCTCTTGCTGACCGCCGTGCCGGCCTGAGCCTCGGTCGGCCGGCGCAGCGCCCGGCGGCTTGACCGCGGGCCGGGCGATGCGCAGATAGCGGGTCATGCCGCCGGTCGACACAGCCGAGACAACCCTGGATCAGCCCAGCGCCAGCGGTGCTGCGCTGATCCAGGGCCTTTTGCCCAATCTGCCGAACGCGTCCGGCGTCTACCGGATGATCGATGCGCGCGGCAGGGTGCTCTATGTTGGCAAGGCCAAGTCGCTGAAGAAGCGGGTGGCGACCTATGCCAAGGCGCATGCGCTGCCGGTCCGGCTGCAGCGCATGGTGGCGCTGACCACGTCCATGGAGTTCGTGACGACGGCGAGCGAGGTCGAGGCGCTGCTGCTCGAGGCGAACCTGATCAAGCGCTATCGCCCGACCTTCAACATCGTGCTGCGCGACGACAAGAGCTTCCCCTATCTCTATCTTCGCTGGGGCCACGACTTCCCGATGATCGGCAAGCATCGGGGCAGCAAGCGCGAGGGGTCCGACTATTTCGGCCCGTTCGCCTCGGCCGGGGCCGTCAACGACACGCTGAACGCCCTGCTCCGCGCCTTCCCCTTGCGCAGCTGCCAGGATTCGATCTTCGCGAGCCGCAGCCGGCCCTGCCTGCAGTACCAGATCAAGCGCTGCTCGGCCCCCTGTGTCGGCCGCATCGACAAGAGCGACTATGCCCGCATCGTCGAGGATGTCCGGGGCTTTCTCGGCGGCAGCACGCGCGACGTGCAGGGCAAGCTCAAGGCGGAGATGGAGGAGGCGGCCGGCCGGCTCGACTTCGAGAAGGCCGCGGTGCTGCGTGACCGGCTGAAGGCGATCGCCCACATCTCGAGCCGGCAGGGCATCAACACCAGCGCCGTCGAGGATGCCGACGTCATCGCCGCGCATGAGGATGGCGGGCAGGTCTGCATCCAGGCCTTCTTCTACCGGGGCGGGCGGAACTACGGCAATCGTGCCTATTATCCGGCGCACACGAAGGAAGCGAGCCCGGGCGAGGTGATGGCCGCGTTCCTCGCCCAGTTCTACAGCGAGCGCCCGCCGCCGCGGCTCGTCCTCGTCGGCACCGAGCCGGCCGAGCGCGGGCTGCTCGAGGAGGCGCTGAGGCTCAAGGCGGGGCGCCGCGTGCATGTCCGGGAGCCGAGGCGCGGCCCCTTGCGCGAGCTGGTCGAGCTCGCCCGCCGGAACGCCGAGGCAGCCCTCGCCCGCAAGCTCGCCGACCAGGCCTCGCAGGCCCGGCTGCTCGAGCAGCTGGCCCTGCGCTTCGACCTCGACGCGGTGCCGGAGCGGGTCGAGATCTACGACAACAGCCACATCCAGGGCAGCCACGCCGTCGGCAGCTTCGTCGTCGCCGGGCCCGAGGGCTTCGACCGGAAGTCGTACCGCACCTTCACGATCAAGAACCCCGCAACCGGCACGAATGACGACTACGCCATGATGCGCGAAGTGCTGGAGCGGCGTTTTGCGCGGCTGGTGCGCGAGGACCCGGAGCGGCAGTCGGGGAGCTGGCCGGATCTCGTCGTCATCGACGGCGGTGCGGGGCAGCTTTCGGCGGCCCAGGGCGTGCTCGACCAGCTCGGCATCGAGGGGGTGGCCCTGCTCGGCGTCGCCAAGGGGCCGGACCGCGATGCCGGGCGCGAGCGCTTCTTCCGCACCGGGCAGGACCCGGTGATGCTGGACGCCCGCGACCCGGTGCTCTACCTGCTGCAGCGCTGGCGCGACGAGGCGCACCGCTTCGTCATCCAGGCGCATCGCGGCAAGCGCAGCCGGGCTATCGGCCAGTCGACGCTGGATGCGATTCCGGGGATCGGCGGCAAGCGGAAGAAGGCGCTCCTGCAGCATTTCGGCTCGGCCCGGGATGTCGAGAGTGCGGCACTCGGCGATCTCGAGCAGGTGCCCGGCATCAGCAGTGCGGTGGCCCGCGTCATCTACGACCACTTTCACGAAGGCGGCTAAGTCCATGCGCGTACGCTATTTCGCCTGGCTCAAGCAGCGCACCGGCTGCGCCGAGGAGGAGCTCGACCTGCCGGCGGACGTGCTGACCGTGGCCGACCTGATCGGCCATCTGGGTGCCCGCCACCCGCGCTTCGCCGAGGCGGCGGCCGGCCGCGGCGTCGTCCGCTGCGCCATCGACCAGCAGCATGTCGAGCGCGATGCACTCCTCGCCGGTGCCCGCGAGGTCGCCTTCTTCCCACCGGTCACCGGCGGCTGACATGATCCGGGTGCAGGCCGGGCTCTTCGATGTCGGCGCCGAAATCGCCCGGTTCACCGCCGGCCGCACCGATATCGGTGCCGTCGCGAGCTTCACCGGCCTCGTGCGCGACCGCCACAACGGCGAGACCGTGTCGGCAATGACGCTCGAGCACTATCCGGGCATGACCGAGGCCGAGCTCGAGCGGATCGAGTCCGAGGCCCGCACCCGCTGGCCGCTCGACGACTGCCTCGTCATCCACCGCTACGGCCGCATGCTGCCGGGCGAGCCCATCGTCCTCGTGCTTACGGCCTCCGCGCATCGCGCCGCCGCCTTCGAGGCCTGCGCCTTCCTCATGGACTGGCTCAAGACCAAGGCCCCGTTCTGGAAGCTCGAGGAGACGCCCGAGGGCGAGCGCTGGGTCGAGGCGCGAGGCAGCGACGACGAGGCCGCGGCGCGCTGGGAAAGCTGAAGCGCGATCAGTCCAGCGCGTCGAGCCGGGCGCGGACCGTGGCCCAGTCGGGGCTCGTCGGATCGAGGGCGGCGAGCACGGTCTCCCAGTGCGCGCGGGCGCCCGTGGTGTCGCCATCGGCGAGGGCCCTGATGCCGAGATACCAGTGCAGCTCCGGATCCTCGGGCGCCAGGCTGACCGCCCGCTCGAAGAGCGTCAGGGCCTCGTCGCCGACGACGGGCAGGCCATCGGCCTCGGCCGGATCGTCGACCAGAACGGCGGCGAGACCCTTCAGCGCCAACGGATCGTCGGGGGCCAGTGCCAGCGCCTCGCGATAGGCGCCGGCCGCCGCCTCGCGCTCGCCGAGGACGAGGCGGGCCTGACCCAGCCGCTGCCACTCCTCCGCACTGCCGCCGGAGGTCTCGAGCCGGCGCTGCAGGCCATCGACCATCGCCCGGATCCGCGCCTGCCGTTGCTCGGGTGGCAGGGCCGCCATTTCGGCGGCGGCCTCCTCCTCGGCCGTCGGCGCCCGGGCAAGAGCCAGGATCGGCTCGGGATCGATACCGAGCTCGGCGGCAGCCTGTCTGATCGAGGGCTCGACCTGGCCACGCCAGGGGGCATCGGCAGGCGCCGCCTCGAGCATGGCGCGCCACTGGTCGAGCGCGGCGTTGTAGTCGCCGGCCTGCGCCGCGGCGAGGCCCTGGTAGTAGGGTGGCCGGGGATCGCCGGGCACGAGCGGGGCAAGGCGCCGCATCAGCGCCTGTACCTCGGGCGTCACCACGCCCTGTGCCCGGGCCATGAGCGCGTCGGCGAGACCGGCCACCGCCTCCGCCTCCTCGGGTGCCTGCGGGGGTGCCAGCTCGAGGGCCCGCCGGAAGGCCTCGATCGCCGGCTCCAGCCGGCCGAGGACGAAGCGGCTCCGGGCGAGCATCAGCCAGCCCTCGAGATCGTCACCCTCCGTGGCGAGGCGCGCCTCGAGGCCGGCGACCATGGTCTCGATCTCCGCCGGCACGGCCGGGCCCTGCCGCTCGTCGGCGCGCGACGCGAAGGGCAGATCCGGCAGGCTCGGCTCGCCGAGCCGGAGATAGAGGGCGATCGTGCCGAGCGGCACCGCCAGGAGGGCGGCGAGCACGAGGGCCCGCCCGAGCCGGCCGGTCTCGAAGGCATGGGGGGTCGCGCGGTCGGCGGCCCTGAGCAGCCGGCGCTCGATCTCGACCCGGGCGGCGCGGGCCTCCTCGGGCCGGATCAGGCCGCGCTCCACGTCGCGGCCGAGCTCGGCGAGCTGGTCCTTGAGGATGGCCACGGCACTGTCGGCGGCGGCATCGGCCTTGCGTTGCCGGACGAGCGGCAGGACGAGGGCCAGAACGGCGATCGCCAGCGGCACGAGGCCGACGAGCAGGCTCCAGCCGCTCATGGACGACCGGCACCCTCGTCGAGCAGCTCGGCCAGCCGGCGCTCCTCGTCCGGCGTCAGCGCCGGTGCCGTGGCGGAAGCACGGCGGCGGCGCAGGCTGACGGCGAGCAGGCCGGCGCCGATCGCCAGCACCACGAACGGCCCGCCCCAGAGCAGGAGGGTGCCGGTGGTCACCGGCGGCTTGAGGAGGACGAAGGCGCCGTAGCGGTCGACCATGAAGGCGCGGATCTCGGCATCGCTGTCGCCGGCCTGGAGCCGCTCGCGCACGAGCTGGCGGAGGTCGCGGGCGAGATCGGCATCGGAATCGTCGATCGACTGGTTCTGGCAGACGAGGCAGCGCAGCTCCTTGCCGATGGCCCGGGCCCGCGCCTCGAGCGCCGGATCGTCGAGCAGCTCGTCCGAGGTGAGGGCCGCATGCGCCGGCAGGGCCATGGCCAGCGCCAGCAGGAACGCCAGGACGAACCGCCGGCTCATCGCTCGAGGCTCTCGAGCAGCGGCAGGATGGTCCGCTCGACGTCGCGTGGCTGGAGCGGGCCCACATGCTTGTGGACGATGGTGCCGTCGGCATCGATCACGTAGGTCTCGGGCACGCCGTAGACGCCCCAGTCGATGCCGACCCGGCCGTCCTGGTCGCGGCCGACCAGGGCGAAGGGGTCGCCCAGCTCGGCGAGCCAGGCAAGCGCGTCCTCGGGCTTGTCCTTGTAGTTGATGCCATGCACCGTCACACCCGCCTCCGCCAGGCGGTTGATGACCGGGTGCTCGATCCGGCAGGGCACGCACCATGAGGCGAAGAAGTTGACCAGCGCCGGCCCGCCGCCGAGATTGGCCCGGGCGAAGCCGGAACCGTCCCGCCCCGGCAAGGGCGGCAGGGCGAATTCGGGGGCCGGGCGGTCGAGGAGGGCCGACGGCAGGTTGGAGGGGTCGCGGGTCAGGCCGACAGCGAGGAATCCGGCGATGGCGACGAAGACCAGGGCCGGGACGACGAACAGCAGGCGGCGCATGGTCGATCCGGCTCCGTTCAGGCGCCGGCCGGCGTGCCGAGGCCCGGCCGCCCGCTTCGCCTGGCCGCCGCCGTCGTCGGTGCGCCGACCCGCAGACGCCGGTCGAGGAGGGATACGAGCCCGCCCAGCGCCATGATGCCGACCCCGCCCCAGATCCAGACCACGAAGGGATTGACGTAGAGACGAACCGCCCAGGCGCCGTCCGGGGTGCGGTCGCCGAGCACGAAGTAGAG
>JAUIID010000228.1 GCA_030431615.1 Alphaproteobacteria bacterium | reverse complement strand
AGCGGGATGATGGACCTCTACGGCCGGGCCACGCTCGAGCGCGACTTCACGCCATGGATGTCGCTCGCCAATGCGCAGAAGGACGTGAAGTATTATGCGCGCTGGCTGGAGCAGGCTGGGCTGCCGGGCTTCATGGCGGAGGCCGTGCACCAGACCTATGCCCTCGCCTCGATCATGGGCCATGCCGGCGAAGGCTGCACGGCGGTGATCAAGCCTTACGAGAAGCTGACCGGCGTCGAGGCACGGCTGCCGATTACCGAAGATTGACCCCGAAAGCGGGCGCCAAGAGCCCGTGTCCAGTGACCGATCAGGGAGAAACAGAATGAACTTGCGACTCGCAGTGCTCGGCAGTGTCTTCGGCGGTCTGGCGCTTCTCGGCGCCGGTGCGGCCGATGCGCAGACCAATCTGAAGCTCGCGCATTTCGCCGCCGAGACCCATCCCGGCCACATCGCCTCGCTGCAGTTCAAGGAGCGGGTCGAGGAGCGGACCAACGGCGAGGTGACGATCGAGATCTTCCCGAACAACCAGCTCGGCTCGCCGCCGGAACAGCTCGAGCAGGTGGTGCTCGGGGCGGTCGACATGTCGCTGCCGACGCAGGGGGCCCTCGACAAGTACGAGAAGGCCTTCGCCACGGTGATGAGCCCGTTCGTCTTCCGCGACTACGCGCACGCGCACGAGGTGCTCGACGGGCCCTTCATGGAATGGGTGGCGCCGAAGCTCGAGGCGCAGGGCCTCGTCATGCTCTCGAACTGGGAGTGGGGCTTCAGGAACGTCACCAACAGCAAGCATCCGATCCACAGCCCGGCCGACATGGCGGGGCTGACGATCCGCACGCCGCCGGAGATCCAGCTCGTGGCGGCCATGGAGGCGGCCGGCGCCAACGCCACGCAGATCGCCTTCCCCGAGCTGCCCAATGCCCTGAACCAGGGTGTGGTCGACGGCCAGGAGAACCCGATCGCCGTCATCTACCACTTCAAGATCTACGAGCTGCAGAAGCACCTCTCGCTGACCCGCCACGTCTACAACTCCATGGTGCACGTGGTGAACCAGGCGAGCTGGGACGGGCTGACGCCGGAGCAGCAGGCGATCATCCGAGAAGAGAGCAAGGCCGCCGGCGACCTGATGCGGCAGCTCGTGGCCGAGCAGGAGGCGGACGAACTGCAGAAGCTGAAGGACGCCGGGATGGAGGTCGTCGAGGACCCCGACACCGCCGCCTTCAAGGCCGCCATGGGGCCGGCCTATGAGCGGATCGGCGAATATGCCGGCAAGGAAAACGTCGAGCAGTTCCTGACCTTCGTCCAGTAAGCCGGGTCCGGCCCGCTTCTCTCCAGGCAGCGGGCCGGCAGGGCTTTCTTCATGCTCGCCTTCCTCATCCTCGCCGCGCTCGTGGCGCTCATCCTGATCGGCGTGCCGATCGCGGTGGCCCTGGGCGTTACCGCCATCGGCACCTATGTGGCGCTCGGCCAGCCGCAGATCCTGACCATGCTGCCGGCCCGGATGTACTCGGCGACGACGGCGTTCACGCTGCTCGCCATCCCGTTCTTCATCCTCGCCGGCAACCTGATGAACACGGGCGGCATCACGGAGCGGATCTTCCGCTTCGCCAGTGCGCTCGTCGGCCACATCCGGGGCGGGCTCGGCCAAGTCAACGTGGTGGCGAGCCTCGTCTTCTCCGGCATGTCCGGGGCGGCGGTCGCCGATGCCGCGGGGCTCGGCCAGATCGAGCTCAAGGCGATGCGCGATGCGGGCTATGACGAGCGCTTCTCGGCCGCCGTCACCGCCGCGTCCTCGACCATCGGCCCGGTCTTCCCGCCGAGCATTCCCTTCGTCATCTACGGCAGCATCACCGGCGTCTCGGTGGTCAAGCTCTTCCTCGCCGGGATCGTGCCGGGCCTCCTGATGGCGGCGGCACTGATGGGTGCCGTCTGGCTGGTGTCGCGAGCGCGCGGCTACGGCCAGGAGGAGCGGGCGTCCAGGCGCGAGCTCTGGACCAGCTTCAAGCATGCCATCCTGCCGCTCGGCACGCCTGTCATCATCATCGGCGGCATTCTCGGCGGCATCTTCACGCCGACCGAGGCGTCCGTGGTGGCCTCGGTCTATGCGCTCTTCCTGGGGATCGTGGTCTATCGCGAGATCGGCCTTGGCGACCTGCCGAAGATCTTCTGGGACACGCTCGTCCACAGCGTCCGGCTGCTCTTCGTCATCGCCGCTGCCGGCTTCTTCGGCTGGCTGCTGATCCACCAGCGCGTGCCGGACGCCATCATCTCGGGCCTCACCAGCTTCGCCGACAGCCGGACCGTGGCGCTCGCCATCGTCGTCTTCGTGCTGCTCGTGCTCGGCATGTTCCTCGAGGGCATCGTCGTCATCGTCATCTGCGTGCCGCTCTTCATGCCGCTGATGCAGCAATACGGCGTCGACGCGGTGCAGTTCGGCGTCATCATGATCATGTGCTCGATGGTGGGGCTCCTGACCCCGCCGGTCGGGATGGTGCTCTTCGCGGTGGCGAGCATCAGCAAGATCACGGTGGGGGCGCTGTCGCGGGAGCTCTGGCCCTATCTCCTCGGCATCTTCCTCGTCCTCGTCCTCGTCACCTACGTGCCGCTGGTCTCGACCGGCCTGCCCGAGCTGCTGACCGGGCGATGAGCGCCACGCTTCGCGCCATCGACCGGGTGCTCGGGCCGCTGATGCGGGCGGTGGCCGTGCTCTGCCTCGTGGCCCTCCTCGTGATCCTGCTCGGCAACGTGATTGCCCGCGACTTCCACCTCTACAACACCGCCTGGCTCGACGAGGTGGTCGAGATGCTGTTCGCCTGGATGGTCTTCATCGGTGCCGCCGCCCTCTGGCGCGAGGGCGAGCATTTCCGCATCGACACGTTCGAGAACCTGCTGCGGGGGAAGGGCCGGCAGGCGCTCGAGCTCGTGATCGCGCTCATCGGCCTCGCCTTCGTCCTGGTGATGGGCTGGCAGGGCTGGCAGCTCACCCGCAAGAGTGCCGCCCTCACCCCCATCCTCGAGCTGCCGACCTGGCTCAGCTATGTCTGCATTCCCATCGCCGGCCTCGTCATGGCCGCCTATTCCCTCGTCCACATCGCCCGCATCATCCGTGGAACGGGGGTCGACGCTGCCGGTGGGCAACCGGCGGGAATTGAGCAATGATGCGGACCCGCACAGAACGACAACAGGGAGACACGCGATGAAGGTACTGACAGGAGCCATGCTCGGCTTGCTCGGCGCCGCGGTGGCGACGACGGCCATGGCCCAGGACTATCCATCCAAGGACATCCGCATGGTGGTGCCCTGGGGTGCCGGCGGCGGCACGGACGGCATTGTCCGCAAGCTCTCGACCATGGTCGAGGCGGACCTGCCGACCGCCATCTATGTCGAGAACATCGAGGGCGGGCTGAGCGGCACCGGCATCCTGCAGGTGATGTCTTCCGATCCCGATGGCTACACGCTGGGTGCGCTCACCTATGACAGCGTGATCACCGTGCCCTGGCAGGGCCTGGTGCCGAATTACGGGCTCGACAAGCTGGCGCTCATCGCCCGCATCACCAGCGAGCCCGACGCCATCATGACCGGCAAGGATTCGGGCTACGACACGATCGAGGCGCTGCTCGCGGCCGCCAAGGAGAAGCCGGGCGAGATCGTCGTCGGCATCCAGGGCCTGGGCTCGCGCGTCCACCTCGCCATGCTGCAGCTCCAGGACGCGACCGGCACCGAGTTCAAGCTCGTCTCCTATCCCGCCGGCGCCAGCGAGCAGAAGGAGGCGATCCTTTCGGGCGAGATCGCGGCGGCGATCACCAGCCTCGGCGACTTCGCCTCGCTGATCGAATCGGGCGACGTCATCCCCGTGGTCGAGTTCTCGGACACGCCGAACCCGGCCTTCCCCGACGTGCCGCTCGCCAAGGACAAGGGCGTCGATCTGCAGATCGGCAGCTTCATCATCCTGGCAGCACCCGCCGGCACGCCCGACGAGATCGTTAACCAGCTCGGCGAGGTCTACCAGGCGGCGCACGAGAGTGCCGAGTTCCAGGACTGGCTCGCCACCGTCGGCGTGACCTCGAGCTGGCTCGGCACGGCCGAGGTGACCGACTGGGCGACGGGCACCCAGGAGGAGTACTTCGCCATCATGCAGGGCCTGGTGGACGACGGCATCATCCAGAAATAGGCCTGCCCGCAGCTGAAGCGGGTTTGACGGGAGGCGCGCGCATGGCCGAGGCACGACCGCAGAAGGCGGCGCTCGATGCGCGCGTCCTCCTCCCCATCGCCCTGCTCATCGCGACGGTGACCTATCTCTGGGCGGCGCTCGGCATTCGCAGCCCCTACCAGGATGTCGGCGTCGGCCCCTCGTTCTTTCCGATCGTCGTCGTCTGCGCCATGGTCCCGGCCCTGCTCTGGGTGCTGGTCGACGGCATCAGGGCGGCGCGCTCGGGGGTCGCGGGCGAGCGCCACAGCCCCGCGGATCCCGCGAAGATCGTCGGGCTGACCGGCCTCTATGTCGCCCTCTTCGTGCCGCTCGGCTATGTCGCGGCGACCCTGCTCTACGTGCTCGGGCTCTTCCTCGTCTTCGATCCCGGCACCAGGAGCCCGCTTCGGCGCGTCGCCATGGCGCTCGCCATCACGGCCAGCGGCTATGCGCTCTTCCGCCTCGCCTTCGGGGTCAGGCTGCCGACCTTCCTCGGCCTGGACCTGCCGCTGTGAGCGGGCTCGAGGGGATCGCCGCCGGCTTCCTGGCGCTGACCGATCCGGTGGTCTTCGCCTACATGGTCGCGGGCTTCCTGATCGGCGCCTTCTTCGGCGCCGTGCCCGGCCTCACCGCGGTGCTGGCCGTGGCCCTCCTCCTGCCCCTCACCTACAGCCTCGACGTGGTGACGGCGCTCGTCATGTGCGCCTCGATCTTCATGGCCGGCATGTATGCCGGCAGCATCACGGCCACGACCATCAACATCCCGGGTGCGCCCTCCTCGATGATGACCGCCATCGAGGGGCACGCGCTGATGAAGCAGGGCCAGGGCGCCAGTGCGCTCGGCCACGCGGCGCTCGGCTCGATGATCGGCGGGGCCATCGGCGCCGTCCTCCTGATGGCGGTCTCGCCCTTCGCCGCCCGGGTGGCGCTCCTGATCCAGACGCCGGGCAAGTTCGCGCTCATCCTCTTCGCGCTCGTGGTCATCGTCATCGCCCAGCGCGGCGCCATCGCCAAGGGCATCGTCGCCACCGGGCTCGGGCTGATGATCGCGACGATCGGCATCGACGTGATGCAGCCCGTGGCCCGCCTCACCTTCGGCACCGACATCCTGGTCCAGGGCATCGACATGATGCCGCTGATCATCGGCACGTTCGCGATCAGCGAGCTTTTGATCCAGGCCGAGGACGCGAAGGAGCCCTATACCATCCGGCCGGACGCCAGCCTGCCGAAGATCCGCCGCCGCGACTTCATCCCCAAGCTCGCCGAGATCCGCGAAATCGGCCTGCTCACCTATCTCAAGAGTGCGGTCATCGGCTACGGCATCGGCGTGCTGCCGGGGGCCGGCGGCTCCATGGCGGCCTTCGTCGCCTACGCCGAATCGATGCGCGCCTCGAAGCACCCCGAGCGCTTCGGCAAGGGCTCGAGGGAGGGCATCGCCGCCGCCGAGAGTGCGAACAACTCCATGTGCGGCGGCGCCTTCGTGCCGATGCTCACCTTCGGCATCCCGGGCGATCCCACGACCGCCGTGGTGCTCGGCGTCCTGATCATCAACGGCCTCAATCCGGGGCCACGACTGATGGAGCAGCAGTTCGAGCTGATCGCGCCGATGTATGCGGCGCTCTTCGTCAGCGCCGTCCTCCTGATCCCGCTGACGCTCTTCCTGCTCGGCCCCTATTGCGTGCGGATCGTCGCCATCAGGAAGGCCATCCTCTATGCCGGGATCGCCATCGTGGCGCTGGTCGGCGCCTATGCGGCCACCTACTCGATCTTCCAGATGGCGCTGGCCATCGTCTTCGGCGTCCTCGCCTGTTTCCTCCGGAAGCAGGGCTACCCCTCGGTCTCGCTCTTGCTCGGCTTCATCCTCGGCCCCGACCTCGAGCAGTTCTTCCGCCGCAGCCTCAGCCTCAACGACGGCAACCCGATGGTCTTCCTCACCAGCCCCGACAGCCTCTTCTTCCTGGGCCTGACGGTGGTCTTCATCTGGTTCATGGTGATCCGGCCGCCGCGCGTGGTGGCGCGGCTGCCGGAGGAGGTAGGTGGCGGGTGATGCCAATCGGGAGGTAAACGGTCGCGTGGCACCATCCCGGGAAGACGAGGCAGCCATCAGGCTGCGGTGAGCTTGACCTTCCCGACGGTGTCGAGCTTCGCGTGCTTCCTGGCCTGCCACAGATCATGGTTGGCTTGCATGGCAAGCCAGCTCTCGGGGGAACGGCCCAGCGCCTTGGCAAGGCGCAGCGCCGTCTCGGGACTGATGCCGCTCCTTCCACCAAGAATGCGGTTCAAGGTGGAGGCGGCTACTCCCAACGTGGCCGCGAGTTCACGGCCGCTCAGGTTGTTCGGCTCCAGATAGACTTCGGTGATGAACTCACCTGGATGTGGGGGATTGTGCATGGCCATCAGTGGTAGTCCTCATAGTCCAGAACATGGGCGTGCCCGCCTCTGAATGCGAAAGTCAGGCGCCAGTTTCCATTCACCCAGACCGACCAGCGGCCTCGATCCTTCCCTTTCAAGGAATGCAGGCGAAACCCGGGAACGTCCATGTCGTCAATGGATTGAGCCGTGTCCAAGGCAGCGAGCAGCATCCGTAGCCGTTGGCCGTGATGTGGCTGGATTCCCGCGGCGCTTCCTGACTCAAAACGCGGAAAGTCAGCGTCTCCCAGCCCCTTTCGGTACCTTTCGGAAAGAGAAGTTATGGGGCAGACGCCTCCTCTGCTGGCGGTCAACCGCACTGCCGCTCCTGCACACCGACGCCGTCGAGAGGTGTCCCACCCTCACCTCGCCAAGACCGAGCTTGGGCTTTCATGGTCACCAGCCGAAATTACCGCCGGGACGTAGGGAAGATCATCTTTCCCACATCTTTCCCTTCGTCCCGCTCTACCTGCAGAAGGGGCTCGGGTTCTCGCCGCTGGACTCGGGCTGGCCGATCCTCCTGGCCGTGCTGCCGGCGGTGGCGACCTCCGTTGCCTCTGGCCGGCTCGCCGACCAGATCGGTGCGCGAAAGCCGCTGCTGCTGGGCCTGCTGCTCAATGGCGGTGCGCTGCTCGCGATCGCGGCCGGCGTCGGGCTCGCGAGCTTCGGGACGATCGTCGCAGCGCTGCTCGTCTGGGGTGCGACGCCTGGGCGCTGGTGGAACGGCCGGAGGCGACGTTGCCGGGCCAGGCTTGAGGGTCAGTCGATCGTCACCGGCAAGGGGGATGCCCCCTCTCGCCCGCGGCTCCCGATTATGTGGAAAGTCAGGTCGGCGCTGACTTGCGTAGTGGAGTCACCTGCCAGCGCCTCAGCGTTATCAGGTCCTGCCGGTGCTTCTCGTCGAGCGCATCCGCCTGTTCCTTGCAGGCGATCAGCTGGTCGATGGTGATGATCCTGCATTGGCCGGCCTGGCCCTCGTAGCTCATCGTATCCGTGTCGAGCTGCCCGAAGCGGTCCGACGGGTTGGCCATGTCGATCTTCACGCGATGTTCTCCGATCAGACAGTTGTCGACCGTCGCCTTCGTGTCATGCGCGGCGAAACTTTCGCTGGCGGTGCCATCAAACGGCTCGTCACACAGTTTGCTCGCGAGATGAAAGACGTTGTTGACGCTGACATGTTGGAGTAACCCGCCCATCCGGCTCTCGCCATCGATCAGGATGTCGATGTCTTCCGGTTCACGGCAGTCCTTACTCAATCGATCCGCATGGCAGTACATCGCGAAACTGCCACTGTAGGCCCAGTTTTCATTGTAATTCTGGTTCAGGAACGTCGTGAGCTGAGTCGGCCAGCCAAATGCCGGCGGCGCTAAGGGCATATGGTTTCCTCCTGCTGCCGGCACGTTCCGACCGCCGGCCCAAAGTCGTGCTGGGGGGGGGGCGGGGAAGATCATTTTCCCCGCATTCTGCCTCTTCTCACCCCCCATACTCCAGAATGAACAGCCCGCCATTGTAGTCGTTGCTGTAGACGAGGCCGTTCTTGTCGACGAAGACGTCGCAAGACTGGATGACCTTTTGGCGGTTCGGGCGGTGGTCCATGAGCTTTTTGGGCTCGGGCGGGACCCAGACGCCGGTTTCTTCGGGGCGGAGCTCGTTCTTGATGTCGAAGACCCGGATGCCGGCGTTCTGGTATGTCGTGAAGATCAGCTCGGAGCTGACGAGGCCTTCGGGACGGTTCTCGTAGAGATTGTGGGGGCCGAAATGGCCGCCCTTGGCGACGTAGTCGGCCTCGGTCGGCTGGGGGAAGGTGGAGAGGCTGACCGGGTTGGAGGGGACCCGGATGTCCATCATCCAGATGTGCTTGACCCCGTCCTCCTGGTGGTCGAGCACGGCCTCGTCGAGGACGACGAGGAGCTCGCGGTCGGGGAGCGGCAGGCAGTTGTGGGTGCCGCCGCCGAAGGGTGGCGACCAGTTCCGGTGGACG
>JAUIID010000227.1 GCA_030431615.1 Alphaproteobacteria bacterium | reverse complement strand
TGGCACGCCGGGACGGGCTCGATCCGCTCGGCGGCGCCCTCCTGGTCCTCTGGGCCCTGGTGGCGAGCCTGCTGCTCGAGCCCTGAGCCGCAGCACGGCTCACCCTTGCCGCATTGGCATCGGCCGGGCTACCTCCTGCGCAGCCGTTCCGGGAGGTAACCATGCCGTCAGCACTCGCCGATATCCGCATTCTCGACCTGACCCGGATTCTCGCCGGCCCGACCTGCACCCAGCTCCTCGGCGACCTCGGCTGCGACGTGCTCAAGATCGAGAAGCCAGGAGCCGGCGACGACACGCGCAAGTGGGGTCCGCCCTATGCTCCGGCCAAGGGCGGCGGCGACACCAACGAGAGCGCCTATTACCTCGCCGCAAACCGCAACAAGCGCTCGGTGGCGATCGACATCGCGACCGCCGAGGGCCAGGCCCTCATCCGCTCGCTGCTCGCCAGCTCCGACGTGCTGGTGCAGAACTTCAAGGCGGGCACGCTCGCCCGCTACGGGCTCGATTACGCCTCGCTCGAGGACCAGTTCCCGGGCCTCGTCTACTGCTCGATCAGCGGCTTCGGCCAGACCGGCCCCTATGCCGACCGGGCCGGCTACGACTACCTGGCCCAGGGCTATGGCGGGATCATGAGCCTGACGGGTGCGCCGGACGGCGAGCCGATGAAGGTCGGCATCGGCATCGCCGACATCATGTGCGGCATGTACGCCTCGAGCGCCATTCTGGCCGCCCTCCATCACAAGGCGCGGACCGGCGAGGGCCAGCATATCGACCTCGCCTTGCTCGACACCCAGGTCGCCTGGCTCGCCAACGAGGCGGTCAACTACATGCTCTCGGGCAAGGTGCCGGAGCGGCTCGGCAACGAGCACCCGAACATCGTCCCCTACAAGCGCTTCGACACGGCCGACGGCGAGGTGGTGCTGGCCGCCGGCAACGACGCCCAGTTCCGCCGCTTCTGCCGCTTCGCCGGGGCGGAGGAGCTGGCCGACGACCCGCGCTTCTCGGGCAATCCCGACCGCGTGCGCAACCGCACCGCCCTCTATGCCCTGCTCGTGCCGCTCTTCCGGCAGAAGACGACGACCGTCTGGGTGGAGGGCCTGACCGCCCTCGGCGTGCCCTGCGGCCCGGTCAACGACCTGGCCCAGGTCTTCGCCGACCCGCAGATCCGGCACCGCGAGATGCAGATCGACATGCCGCATCCGCAGACCGCCTCGGGCACCGTGCCGCTGCTCGGCAACCCCATCAAGATGTCGGCGACTCCGCCGATCTATGCCAAGCCGCCGCCTTTTCTCGGCCAGCATACCGACGAGGTGCTGCGCGAGCTCGTCGGCCTCGACGACGAGGAGCTCGACCGGTTGCGCCAGCAGGGGGTGATCGGCTGAGCGCCGGCCCCAAACTGGACGTCGAGCGGATGACGCTCTAGAATCAACTTCATACGTTCCGGAAACCGGTTGCACCGACTACCTGCGGTAGTAGGGGAACGCGATGGGCTGGAGTTCGTTCTGGCCGGCGCTGGCCACCATGGCCATCGCATGCGGCGCTGAGGGCGCCGAGCTGCGGATCGCCGCGCTCGACACGCCCGAGCTTCGCGCCATCCAGAACCTCGCGGGCGAATGGGAGCATGCTACCGGGCATCGCCTGGCCTGGAGCTTCCTGGACCCGCGCGCAATCGGCGAACGGGTGCGCCAGGAGGCCCAGCCGCCGGCAGTCGATGGTGCCGCTGCCGACCGGCTCGATATCGCCACGCTCGGCCCGCCGCAGCTCCGCACCTGGGGCGATCAGGGCTGGCTCCAGAAGCTGCCGGATGAAGCGGGCGGCGAGACTTGGGGCGCGCCGCTGGTCACCGAGACCGCCCTCACCTACTACCGCGCCGACCTCCTCACCGCCCAGGGGCTGGCCATGCCCGAAGAGCCAGGCCTCGACGACCTGGCGAGGCTGGCGGCCGCACTCGACGCACCTGCGGACGGACAGGCCGGCATCTGTCTCGCCGGAGCGCCCGGCCCGGCCGAGAATCTCGGCGTCATCACCCTCTTCGCCAGCAGCCTCGGCGACACCCCGCCCATACCCGGCGCCCTGGACGACCCGAACGGAAGCTGGCACGCCGCGCTCGTCCGCTATACCGACCTGCTCACCGCTTACGGCCCGCCGGACGCCGGTGCCCTGAGCAACGCCGACCTCGCCCGCCGTTTCGTCGCCGGCGGCTGCGCCATCTGGGTCGGCCCGAGCGGGGTGCTCGCATCGCTGGCGCAGGATCCCGGCCCCGGCCCGACAGACTGGCTCGGCGTCGCCCTGGCACCCGGTGACCCGCGCGACGGCAGCATCGGCTGGCGCCGCTCCACCAGCTTCGCCGTGCCGGTCGAAGCGCCACATCCGGTGGAGGCCCGGGATTTCATCACCTGGGCGACTTCGGCCGCCGTGCTCGAAAAGGTCCTGCCGGAAGCGGTACCCGAACCGTTCGCCGCGACGCTGAGCGCGGCCCTCGACCGGGCCGTGCCCGCCGGCTTCGATACGCTGCATGGCGAGCTTGCCCGCGATCCCCTGCCGGTGGTCGACGAGATCGGCCAGGTGCTCGCCGCCCCACTCGCAGGCGAGCTGACGGTCGACACGGCCCTGGCGGTGGCGGCCGCCCTGCTCGACCGGCTCGCACCCGAGCAGGCCATGGCCAATGGCGGCGGTGGCCCCCCGCGCGAGGTGCCCTCCCTGGTTCGCGCTTCCCGGCTCTTCGCCGGCCCCGGCCAGTATCCGCCCGAGGCGTTCGCCGCCTACGGCATCCTGGCGTTCCCGTCCCGCGCCACCAGCGCCGATCTCGAGCGCCATCAGATGCTGTGCGAGGCCTATGTCGCGAATCTGCCGCGCACCGATGAGCTTGGCTTGCCGGTCGAGCAGCAGATGGTCACCGTCTGGCCGCTGACCGAGGACAAGATCGCCGACGAGCTCAACCGTGCCGGGGGCAGCTCGCCCTGCGAGACGGCGGTCCGCAATTACGGCCTGCCGGTAGCACTGCAGGCGATCCGCGATGTCGGCCGGGCGCGGCTGCGCCCGCTGGGACGCGGCCCCTTGCTGCTCGCCTGGTCACCCGCCAACGGCAAGGGCGACCCCGAGGCGGTCGTCCTGATTGCCGATCTCTCGAACGTCACCACGGCCGAGCAGGCCGCCACCCTCTTCGCCCTCTGGCGGCAGGACATCGAGGCCAATCCGGAGCTCTGGAACCAGGGTTGGGACATCGAGGCGCTGCGCACCGGCATCCGCCTCTGGGTCGACCGCGTCGGCTCGCAGATCTTCGCCATTCTGGGTGCCTGAATCGTGGGCAAGTGGGTCGCCTTCGTCATCCAGCTCGGCCCGGCCGGTATCGTCGCCATGCTGCTGGCGCTCGCCGCCGTCTGGTGGGTGGCGCCGACCACCGGCGGCGGCACACTCCTGCTTCTGCTCATCGTCTTCGCCGTGGCCATCGTGCTGCTCGAGGCCCTGCGCAAGCTGACCCGTCGCCTCCGGCGGCCTGCGGCACAGGTGGCCGAGCCGGAGGTCGAGGAAGTGCCGGAGCCCGAGCCGGCCGGGGATCCGGCGGACTCGCCGCCGCACTCCTGACTTCAGTCAGGATGCTCGAAGACGATGCAGTCGATGCCCCAGATCGCGACTCGCTCGGCCTCGTGGCAGCCGAGCCTGAGGGCGAGTCGCTGCGACGGCTCGTTGCCGAGCGCCACGACGCTGATCCGCCCGTGCTGCCTCCTGGGCGAGGCCCTGCCCCCACCATGCCCGGCCGAGCGTCCAGGCGATCTCCATGGCCGGCCATTCGAGCGGATAGAAGCCGCCGACCCGCCCGACCAGGGCCCCGCTCGCCCGGTCCTCGACCAGCCAGGGCCCGTAGCCGCGCAGGTGCCAGTGGCCGATCAGCCAACCGAGCGCCCGGTACACTTCCGCCCGGTCGGTGAGCTCCGCACCACCGATGAATCGGTTGACCTCGGGATCGGCGAGCATGTCCGCATAGGCCGGGAAGTCCTCCGCGCGCGGCAGGCGCAGACGCAGCCGCTCGGTCTCGAGCGTCTCGGGCACCAGGAACGACTGGCGCATGGGCCACCCTCCCTCCACAGCCAAGCGGCGGGCTGGTTAGCGCATTCGCAAGGCCACCGATAGCCGGGACGCCCGCCTTCAGCGCCGGTCCTGGAAGAAGCTCCTGAGCAGGTCGGCGGCGGCGACCTCCGAAATCCCGCCATAGACCTCGGGGCGGTGGTGGCAGGACGTGCTCTGGAAGATGCGCGGCCCGTTCTCGACACCGCCGCCCTTCGGATCGTAGGCGCCGAAATAGAGCCGGCGGAGCCGGGCGAAGGCGATCGCCTGGGCGCACATCGGGCAGGGCTCGAGGGTCACATAGAGATCGCAGTCGACGAGCCGCGGGCTGCCCAGGCTCCGGGCCGCGGCGCGAATCGCCAGGATCTCGGCATGGGCGGTCGGATCGTGGTCGTGCTCGACGAGATTGTGGGCGGTCGCCAGCACGCGTCCCGTGGGGTCGACCAGCACGGCACCCACCGGCACCTCGCCCAGCGCCGCTGCCCGACCGGCCGCCTCGAGGGCGAGCTGCATCGGACGGCCTGCAGCCGGGCCGGAGCCGGTCATTTTCCGGACACGTCGAAATCCACGCTGAAATTTGTCGCCGCCTTGGGCGGGTCCTCGATCAGGAACTCGAAGCGGGTCGAGGCGCCATCCGCCAGCGTCTGCTGCGGCAGCTCGAACAGATGGACGGCGACCTCGTCGCGCGCCGCGTCGAGCAGGGCAATGCGCACCGGCGGAATGGTGCGTTCGGCACCCGAGACGTTGACCACGTCACCGGTGATCCGCACTGTGGCCCTGGCGCCGGCCGCACCGGAATCCGCCGCGTCGAGCGGCTCGGAGACGACGCCGCGCAGGTCGAGCCCGATCTCCCGGGTGACGGGCAGGCCCATTCGCTGGTAGATGGGGCCGGCCTCCGGCACGAGGGCGACCACCTCGTTGCGGCCGAGGACGAGACCGGTGAGGATCAGCAGGAGCAGCAGCACGCCGAGCCAGCCCACCGTCGCCCCGGTCGAGCTCGAGGCCTTCTGCCTGGGGCGCGCCTCGGCGGGCGGAAAAGGCGGCGCGTCGTCGAGCGGTGGCGGCGGCACTTCCGGCTCGGCCGGAGCCGGCGGCTCGTGCCCGACGAACCAGCGATGCCCGCAAGCCGTGCATCGCACCATGCGGCCGTCGGCGCCGAGGCTTTCGGGCGGGATCGTGTAGCGCGTGGCGCAGGAAGGACAGGTGATGATCATCGCTCAGTGCTTGGCAGCCCGGGATGTCCGCCATATAACGCATGAGTTGAGGCCAATGTGAAGCGATTATACGAATCGCGCATTGCTGCGACGCGGCTTGACCGGCCGACGGAGTGGATTTGACCGGCGCTGCTGCCACCATCCTGCAACTCGACGGCGTCGACCTGCGCTATGGCGATACGCCTCCCGTCCTGCATGGCATCGACCTCACGCTCCACGCTGGCAGCTTCCATTTCCTCAGCGGGCCCTCCGGTGCGGGCAAGACCTCGCTCTTGCGCCTGATCAGTCTTTCGCACCCGCCGTCCAGGGGCACGGTCCGCGTTTTCGGCCGGGAGATCGACAAGATCAACCGCGAAGAGCTCGCGGCACTCCGCCAGCGCATCGGCGTGGTGTTCCAGGATTTTCGCCTGCTCGATCACCTCTCGGCCTTCGACAACGTCGCCCTGCCGCTGCGCATCGGCGGTGCCAACGAGGACCAGACGGCACGGTTCGTCGCCGACATGCTCGGCTGGCTCGGGCTCGGCGACCGCCTGGAGGCACGCCCGGCCGAGCTCTCCATGGGCCAGCGCCAGCTCGTCTGCATCGCCCGCGCCGTGGTCGCCAAGCCCCGCCTGCTGCTCGCCGACGAGCCGACGAGCAACATCGACGCCAAGAACGCCGAGCGGCTCATGAACCTCTTCATCCAGCTGCACCGGCTGGGCACCGCCGTGGTGATCGCGACGCACAGCGCCGAGCTCCTGCGCCGCTATACCTATGCGGTGCTGCACATCGCCCAGGGGCGGCTCACCGTGCCGCGGCCGCCGGCCGGGCCGGCCTCGCGCGGAACCGGCTGAACGATGAGGAACCCCGATCTCGACCTGCCGCTCGAGACCACCGCCTTCGGCCGCTTCCTGCTCTGGCTGACGGCCGGCCTCGTCTTCCTCTGCGTCCTCGCCTTCGCCGTCGCCGCCATCGCCGATGCCCAGCTCACCGCACTCCGGCAGGAGCCGCGCATCGTCACCGTGGCCCTGCCGCCGAACCCCGAGCCCGCGGCGGCGCGCCGCGAGGTGGATGACGTGCTGGCGCACGTCCGAGCGCTCTCGGGCGTCGCCTATGCCAGCCTGATCGACGAAGCGGCCTTCGGGGCACTGGTCGACGAGCTCCTCGTCGACGACACCACCGAAGACGCCGCCGATCGGGCGACCGGCGGCCTCTTCGGCGCCCGCATGCCCCTGCCGCGGCTCATCGACATTGCCTTCAACCCCGGTGCCGCGATCGACCTCACTGCCCTCGACCAGGCCATATCCGAGCTCGTCCCGGGCGCCACGCTCGGCGATTCCGGCCAGATCGAGCGCAGCCGGGAACGGCTCGCGGTGCTCTTTCGGGGCGTCGCCGGATCGTTCGGCCTCCTGCTGCTCGCCGTCATCGTCATCGTCGTCGTCTGGCTCACCCGGGCCGGGCTCGAGGCGCACCGGCAGACGATCGACCTCCTGCGGCAGATGGGAGCGGGCGACCGCTACCTCGCGCGCCAGTTCGAGCAGCACGCCCTGGCCAAGGCGCTCCGCGGCGCGCTGCTCGGTTTCGTCGTCGCGATCTCGCTCGTGATCGTCGTCATCTACGCGCCGACCCTCATAGGCAGCCTCCCGCTCGCCACCCATGAGCTGGCCCCGGTCCACTGGGTGCTGCTCGCCATGGTGCCGGTGGTGGCGGCTCTCCTCGCCACGCTCGTCGCCCGGCTCACCGCCCACCACGGACTGGCGCGGCTCCGCTGAGCGTGCGATTGGGGACCTCTGCCCCACGAGACTGCTGGAGCCAGCCCCCTTGCCGGTCGTCCGCTCGCTGCTCTTCAATATCTGGTTCTGGTCCTGGACCGTCCTCGTCGCCCTGGCGATCCTGCCCTTCGCCGCCTTCCTCGAGGCGGGCCAGATGCGGCGCTACGCGGCCTTCTGGATGCGGGGCATCCATCTGGGCATGCGGCTCCTGGTCGGGCTCAGCCACCGCGTCGAGGGCCAGGAGCACCTGCCGCCCGGCCCCTGCATCATCGCGAGCAAGCACCAGTCGGCCTTCGAGACGCTGGCCTACCACCCCATCCGGCCGGACCTGGTGATCGGCCTCAAGGAGGAGCTGACCCGCATCCCGGTCTTCGGCTGGTACCTCAGGATCGCGAAGAACATCGCCATCGACCGGGGCGGGGCCGCCAAGGCCATGCGCTCTTTGGTGCGCGGCGCCGAGGCGGCGGTCGCCGACGGCCTGTCGATCCTGCTCTTCCCCGAAGGTCATCGCCAACCACCCGGCGCCCCGCCCGACTACAAGCCCGGCGTCGCCGCGGTCTACAAGGCGGCGAACGTCCCGGTGGTACCCGTGGCCCTCGATTCGGGCCGCTTCTGGCCGCGGCGCAGCTTCGTCAAGCGGCCGGGGGTGATCACGCTTCGCTTCCTCGAGCCGATTCCGCCGGGCCTCGACCGCCAGGCCTTCATGCGCCTCCTGGAAGAGCGCACCGAGGCGGCCTGCAACGAGCTCCTGGCTCAACCCGCTCAGACCTGACCGGCGGTCTCCGCCTCGAGCGCTGCCGCGACGGCCTCGAGAGCCGGGTCCTGCACCGCCATCTCGCGCAGATGGGCGACGGTGGCGAGGACGTAGTCGGCATTCGCCCCGCCACGGCCCCGACCCTGCCGGACGAAGCGCAGCACCTCGGCGAGCGGCAGGTCGCCCGCGAACTGCACGTGGTCGGGCCGCGCCAGGTAGCCCCAAGCCGCAACCTTGCGCCCGTCGCCGAGCACGAGCTCGAGGCGGCGGCGCTCGTAGACATCCGTGACCAGCTCCCGGCCGTCGAGATAGGCCAGCGTTTCGGCCTCGTGCACCGCCTCGACCGCCAGCGCCCGGCCGAAGCAGGCGCGCCCTGGGGCGAGGCCCAAGACGAGGCCCGGCCGCTCCGGCGTGCCGCGCCAGACCCATGAATAGACACAGAGACTGCGATGATAGCCGTGCAGCAGCGCCGGCGCCGAGGCGGCCGGCGTGAAGCCCGGGTTCCACATCAAGGAGCCATAGGCGAAGAACCACACCCGCGCCGGCAAGGGGGCCGCCGTCATCTCAGGGCCTGCCCATCTCAGGGCTTGGTCGCAAGCGGGTCCTCGGGCTGGCGGACATAGGCCTGGCCCGCCTCGACCACGCCGCGGCGGATCGCCCGGGTCCGGGTGAAGAGGTCGAAGAGCGTCTCGCCCTCGCCCCAGCGGATCGAGCGCTGCAACGCCACCAGATCCTCGGTGAAGCGGCCCAGCATCTCCAGCACGGCCTCACGGTTGTTCAGGAAGACGTCGCGCCACATGGTCGGATCGGAGCCGG
>JAUIID010000007.1 GCA_030431615.1 Alphaproteobacteria bacterium | reverse complement strand
CGCCCCCTTCGCCCTCGCCTGGACCGGCGGGCCGCTCGGCCCGCTGGCCGCCCAGGCCCTCTACCGGAGCCGCGCCGCCCAGGACCGGGTCCGGGCCGCCTGGCACCAGCTCCGGCAGCGCTCGCCCTGAGCCGCCGCCGGCTCTCAGTCCTCGACCTCCAACCCGGCCAGAATCTCCAGCTCGTCCGGCCGATGGATCCAAAGCCGGCGGCCCTGCCGCTCGGTGATCCGTGTTCGCGCCAGCTGGGCCAGCACCCGGGCGACGGTCTCGCGGGTCGTACCGAGTCGTGCGGCCATCGCCTCCTGCGTCGGCAGGGCGTCGATGGCGAGCCGGTCGGTGCCCTGGACCGGGCCGGCGAGCCGGCGAAGCTCGCGATAGACCCGCTGCATGGCGCCGATCGTCGCAAGCTCGGTAATCTTCTCGTCGTTGTCGCGGATGATCCGGGCGAGCCGGCGCAGGAGCGCCAGGGCGACGCCGCTCTCCGCCTCGACCAGTTCCATGAAGGCGGCAGCCGTGAGGCTCGCCACCCGGCACGGCTCGAGCGCCAGCACCGAGGCCGAGCGTGGGGCTCCGTCGATGGCGCCGAGCTCGCCGACATGGCCGCCAGCCTCGACCACCGCATAGGCCACCTCCCGGCCGCTGGCCGAAAAATTGACCACCCGGGCCCGGCCGCCAACGATGAACAGCACCGCGTCGCCGGGGTCGTCACGAGCCAGGATTTCCTCGCCCGTGCGGAAGTTCCGCCAGGCGCAGCGCTGCGCCAGGGCGGCCCGCCGCTCGGGCCGCAGGCCTTCCAGCAGGGCTATACCGTCGAGCTCGGTCGTCTCCGCCATCGTCTTCCCATCTCCGTCGCCCGAAGCCGGAGCTGGCGCGTGCCGGCTCTGGCCATTACTCGGACAGGCCTAGACAGCGGCCCGCGTGGCCCGCTATCGGCACACCGGCGATGCGGCCCACCCGCCGCCCCGCGACGATGCTATCCACCTCGGCCGGCCGCAACCGGTTTGCACGGCCGCAACCTACCGGACCCGTTCCCGCCACGATGACCCGCAGCCCATGACCTTCGACCTCTCGATCATCGTTCCCCTCTACAACGAGGAGGAGAGCATCGGGCCGATGCACGAGGCGATCCGGGCCGCCGTGCAGGACCTCCCCGGCAATGTCGAGATCGTCTTCGTCGACGACGGCAGCCGGGACCGGACCTTCGCCCTCGCCGACGCCCTGCCGCGCCACAGCGGCAACGTCCATCTCCGGCTCGTCAAGTTCCGCCGCAATTTCGGGCAAACCGCCGCCATGGCCGCCGGCATCGAGTTCGCCCGCGGCCGCATCCTGATCACCATGGACGGCGACCTGCAGAACGACCCGGCGGACATCCCGCTCTTCCTTGCCAAGATCGACGAGGGCTACGACCTCGTCGTCGGCTGGCGCCACGATCGCCAGGACCACTGGTCGCGCGTCATCCCCTCGAAGATCGCCAACTGGCTGATCGGCAAGGCGACCGGCGTGCCGATCAAGGACAATGGCTGCTCGCTCAAGGCCTATCGCGCCGAACTCATCAAGGAGATCCCGCTCTATGCGGAGATGCATCGCTTCATCCCGGCCATGAGCTCGCTCGCCGGCGCCAGGATCGCCGAGATCAAGGTGCGCCACCACGCCCGTCGCTTCGGCCAGTCGAAATACGGCTTCTCACGGATCTACAAGGTGTTCCTCGACCTTCTCGCAATCAGCACGATCCTGGGATTCCATCGCCAGCCGATGCTCGCCTTCGCCGGGCTCGCCGCGGTCGCCACCGGGCTCGGCTTCGTCAGCCTCGGCTCGGCCCTCGTCTACGGCATGACGCCGCACGACCAGCCGGGCATCGTGTTCAGCGGGCTCACCGTGCTGTTCGGGGCACTCGCCATCTTCCTCATGGTGCTCGGCCTGCTCAGCCAGCTCATCTACGGCACCATGGCCCGCCGCTTCGACCCGTTCCGCCGCCTCGCGGCCCGCCTGATCGCCACCGAGGAGCGCACGGCATGAGCACAGAGAACCTGCTGTCGGTGGTCGTGCCGATCCGCCGCGATCACGCCAGCCTCGACCGGCTGCACACCACCTATCGCACGGCGCTCGCGGCCGACGGACGCCAGCTGCAGTTCGTCTATGTCGTCGACGGGCCGCTCCAGGCCAGCCTCGACTCCCTGCGCAGCCTGAAGCAGGCCGGCGAGCCGATCGACATCATCCACCACGCCCACAGCTTCGGCGAGGCGGCAGCGCTGACCACCGGTCTGCGCCATGCCAGGGGCGAGACCATCATGACCCTGACCGAGGATGTCGAGGTCAAGCCGGGCGAGCTCGAAAAGCTGCTCGACGCCGGCCGGGAGCACGATCTCGTCGTCGCCAGGCGGATGCCGCCGGACGGGCGCGCCCCGGGCAAGCAGCGCAAGTTCGAGCTTGCTACCAGCCTGCTCTTCGGCGGCCGCTTCCACGACCTGCGCTCGGGGGTCAGGGTGATGCGGCGGGCCGTGGGGGAGGAGATCACGCTCTACGGCCACCAGCATCACTTCCTGCCGCTGATCGCCGAGACCCACGGCTTCACCGTCAGCGAGGTCAAGGTCGACGCCGACCGTTCGGCGAAGCGACCGACCGCCGGCCCCAACCTCGCCCTCGTGCTCGATCTCCTGACCGCGTTCTTCCTGATCCGCTTCATCAGGAAGCCCTTTCGCTTCTTCGGCGGCTTCGGCTTCGCCGTGCTCGCCATCGGCGGCCTCGCCACCCTCTACCTCGTCTTCGCCCGCCTGGTCTGGGGCGAGGCCCTGGTCGACCGCCCGGCACTGATCCTCTCGTCCCTGATGATCGTGCTCGGCATCCAGATCATCTCGGTCGGGCTGATCGGCGAGATCATCACCTTCTCCTTCACCAAGGAGCACAAGGACTACAAGGTCGAGCGGATCGTCGATTGAGGAGGTGCCGCCAGGGCATCCGAAGTTTGATCCGATAAGATAACTTATGACAAATCTATAGCATCGAAGACCGCACGGCATGCCACGTCGGGGCGAAAAACGCGTATCCGGCGCGACTGTCCGATTCCGCGTGGCGGTCCCCTCGGCTATCACCCTGTCACCCGTCCACACGCAACCGTGACGAGAGCTCAGCACCGATGTCCGATCTCACCGCCGCCCAGACCGCACTCCAGGACCGGGCAAGAACGCTCGCCCGGGACGTGGTCGCCCCTGGGGCCGCCGAGACCGACCGGACCGAGGCCTATCCCTGGGCGGCCGTCGAGGCGCTGACGGCAGCCGGCTTCATGGGCATGACCATCCCCAAGGCGCTGGGCGGCCAGGGTCTGGGTGTGCTCGAGGCCGTCCTTGTCGTCGAGGAGCTGGCCCGGGTCTGCGGGGTTTCGGCGCGGATCGCCGTCGAGGGCAATCTCGGCGCCGTCGGTGCCATCATGGCTTACGGCACCGAGGCGCAGAAGCAGCTCGCCGCCGGGCTCGTGCTCGCCGGCGACAAGCCCGCGATCTGCATCACCGAGCCCGAGGCCGGCAGTGCTGCCACCGAGATGCGCACCACCGCCCGCCGGCAGGGCGACGCCTATGTGCTCGACGGCAGCAAGACCTGGATCACCGGTGGCGGGATCTCGAAGCTCTATCTGATCTTCGCCCGGGTGCTCGACGCGACCGGCCGCGAGCAGGGCATCGGCGGCTTCATCGCCGTGGCCGGCGAGCAGCCGGGCCTCGAGGTCGGGCGCCGTCTGCCGGCCATGGGGCTGCGCGGCCTGCCCGAGACCGAGATCCGCATCACCGGCCTGACACTGCCCGCCGATCGCCTGCTCATGCCGCCGGACGGTCTCCAGAACGGGTTCCGGGCCCTGATGCGTGCCTATAACAGCCAGCGGACCGGCGCCGCCGCAGTCGCCCTCGGCATCGCCCAGGGTGCCTTCGACCTGGCGCTCGCGCATGTCGGCGACCGCCGGCAGTTCGGCCGGCCGCTCGCCGAGTTTCAGGGCCTGCAATGGATGCTCGCCGACATGTCGGTCCAGCTCGAGGCGGCCCGCCTCCTGGTCCATCGGGCAGCGGCCAGTGCCGCCGCCGATCGCCACGGCTTCCCTGACATGGCCGCCGCTGCCCGGGCCAAGCTCTTTGCCGCCGAGATGGCGCAGAAGGTCACCAACGACGCGCTGCAGCTCTTTGGCGCCAGCGGCTACGGTCGCGACCTGCCGCTGGAGCGCATGGTCCGCGATGCGCGCATGTTCACGATCGGCGGTGGCACGGCGCAGATCCTGCGCAACCAGCTGGCCGGCCGGCTCCTGAAGGTCGAGCCGTTGCCGACCGGAATGCCCCGGGCGGTTGCCTGACGAGCCAGCAAGACTAGCCTATTGCGTTAATCGATTTGATGTTAATCGCGTTTTGGGTTATTCCCGCGGCCGGATGCTTCAGCCCAGGGACCGGCCATGTCTCCCGTCGCGCGTCGCCAGCTGCTCGCTCTGCTCGCCGCCGCCCCCGCCGCGAGCTTCGGCATCGGCCAACCGGCCGATGCGGCGACCTGGACCCGGCTCTTCCATGACCTGGAGAGTGCCCGCCTGATCGGCCGCACCGTGCTCGAGAACCACCCCGATCTCGGTCCGGGCGAAGCGATCCGGAGCCGGCTGCGGCAACGGCATGCCGTGTTCCGGGAGCTGCTCGCCGACACGGCCGACCGGCCGGCTTCCGCTGTCCTGGCCCCCGTCATGGCCGAGGCCATCGCCGCCGATTTCGCCGCGCACCGCACCCTGACCGTTGCCGGCTGGGTGCTGAGCCGGAGCGAGGCCGAGCTCTGCGCGCTGGTGTATCTCGCCTGACCCACCCGCCCGGGGTGACTGATCGATGCTGATCGACTCCCGTACCCTGCCCGAGGCGACCCGCCTCGAGGCCGACATCGCCATCGTCGGTGGCGGGGCCGCCGGCATCGCCATCGCCCGTGAATTCATCGGCAGCGGCCTGCAGGTGGCGCTGCTCGAATCCGGTGGCCTCGACTACGACAACGATACGCAGGATCTCTATGCCGGCGAGGTCACGGGCAACCCGAGCATCGCCCTCGATGCCTCGCGGCTTCGCTATCTGGGCGGCACCAGCAATCACTGGGCCGGCTATTGCCGTCCCCTCGACGAGGTCGATTTCGCCCCGCGGCCCTGGGTGCCGCACAGCGGCTGGCCGATCACCCGGGCGAGCCTCGAGCCCTATTACCGGCGGGCGCATTCGGTCCTGCAGCTGGTCAGCGACGACTATCTGCCGGCCAGCTGGACCGAGCACATGCCGCCTGTCTTCGCCTCGCCGTTGATGCAGGGTCGGCTGCGCTCCGTGATTTTCCAGCAGAGCCCGCCGACCCGCCTCGGCTCGGCCTACCGGGCAGAGCTCGAGCAGGCCCCGGAGCTCGCCGTCTATCTCTGGGCCAACCTCGTCGAGATCGTCACCGACACGACGACGGCCGTGGTCGAGCACCTCGCCATGGCCTGCCTCGACGGCCGCCGCTTCACCGTCCGGGCCCGTCACGTGGTGCTGGCGACGGGCGGCGTCGAGAATGCCCGCCTGCTCCTCTGCGCCAACCGCCAGGCCCCGGCGGGGCTGGGCAACGGCCACGATCTGGTCGGCCGCTACTTCATGGACCATCCGGCCTCCGAGGCCGCGACCGTGCTGCTCAACGAGCCCTCGGCCATCGCCCGGGCACCGGCCGGTCAGGTGGTCGACGTGCTCTGCGGCATCGCCCCCGAGGTCGAGGAGAAGGAAGGTCTCCTGCGCTTCGTCACCTCGATCCAGCCGCTGCCGCCGCCGGATGGCGAGGAGGCGGGCTACGTGGCACTGCGCGACCTCACCCGGAACCTTCGTCGGGGCATCTGGCCGGACGATCTCATGAGCCGGCTGGGCACGGTGCTGGCCGATCTCGACGGCACGACGAGCGGCGTCTACCAGCGCTTCTTCGCCCGCCCCGAACTCCTGCGCCTGCGTGTCCATGTCGAGGTGGCACCCAACCCGGAGAGCCGGGTCACCCTGATCGACGAGCGTGATGCGCTCGGCCTCAACCGCGTCCGGCTGCACTGGCAGCTCGGCGAGCTCGACCGGCTGAGCCTGCGTCGCAGTCTCGAGGTCGTCGCCGAAGCCTTCGGTGCCAGCAATCTCGGCCGACTCCGGCTCGCCGACTGGCTGACCGAGGAAGACTTCGCCATCCCCGGCAACGGCTCCTACCATCATGTCGGCACGACACGGATGAGCGACGATCCGCGGACCGGCGTGGTCGACCGGAGCTGCCGCGTGCACGGCATGCACAATCTCTTCATTGCCGGCAGCTCGGTCTTCCCGACCGAAGGGCTCGCCAACCCGACCCTCACCATCGTCGCCCTGGGCCTCAGGCTCGCCGACCACCTGAAGAGCCTGCACGTCTGACCCCGGTCAGCCGCGCGGTACGGGCTCCGCCGCGACCAGGCGTTCCGGCAACGGGGCCGGCAAGGGGGCCGGCAGCAGGGCCCGGCCCATCGACCCGACATCGCCGCACACCAGCCCGGCATAGGTCCGCTCGAGCTGGTTGAGCTCGCGCAGATAGGCGCCGAGCGAGATGTCGCAAAGGGCGGCCATGGTGGCCCTCGCCTGCATGTCGTTCATCACCCGCCGATGCTCGGCCGCCGTCGCTCCCAGGGTCTGCAGATCGCTGCATGCACCGAGAAGCGGCAGGGCGGCCATCAGCACCAGAAGCCCACGCCGCATCGTCCTGTCCCCACAGAATAGCCTGTCTGTAATAGGACTTTAAACCTTTTTTGTTTGAAGCGCAACCCTACCGTCAGCCGTCGCGCAACGCCTTGAAATGGTTGATCAGCCCGCCGGTCGAGCTGTCCAGCCCGGTCACCGGGCTGGCGTCCGCCAGCTTCGGCAGGATGCGGCCCGCCAGCTGCTTGCCGAGCTCGACGCCCCACTGGTCGAAGCTGTTGACGTCCCAGACGACCCCTTGCGCGAAGATCTTGTGCTCGTAGAGCGCGATCAGCGAGCCGAGCCGCCAGGGTGTCAGGCGGCGGTAGAGGAGCGAGGTCGAGGGCCGGTTGCCGGTGAAGACCTTGTGCGGCACGAGCCGCTCGACCAGCGCCGGAGCGGCCCCCTGGCCCTGGAGCTCGGCGCGCACCTCGGCCGCCGTCTTGCCGAACGCCAGGGCCTCGCTCTGGGCGAAGAAATTGGCCAGCAGCTTGGCGTGGTGGTCGCCCAGCGGCGTCTGGCTCTCGGCCGCCGCCAGGAAGTCGCACGGCACCAGCCGGGTCCCCTGGTGGATCAGCTGGTAGAAGGCGTGCTGGCCGTTGGTGCCGGGCTCGCCCCAGATGATCGGCCCCGTCGGATAGCCGGCCGGCCGGCCGTCGAGCGTCACCGACTTGCCGTTGCTCTCCATGTCGCCCTGCTGGAGATAGGCGGGGAAGCGGGCGAGATGCTGGTCGTAGGGCAGGATCGCCTGGCTCTCGGCACCGAGGAAGTTGCTGTTCCAGATGCCGATGAGCGCCAGGATGGCCGGCAGGTTCGTCTCGAGCGGTGCCGTGGCGAAGTGCCGGTCCATGGCGTGGGCGCCGTCGAGCAGCTCGCTGAACCGCTCGAAGCCCAGATGGACCGCGATCGAGAGCCCGATGGCCGACCACAGCGAGTAGCGCCCGCCGACCCAGTCCCAGAACACGAACATGTTGGCGGGATCGATGCCGAAGGCGGTCACCGCCTCGCGATTGGTCGAGACGGCGACGCAGTGCCGGCCGACCGCCGCCGCGTCGCCCATCGCCGCGAGCAGCCAGTCGCGCGCCGAATGGGCGTTAGTCATGGTCTCCTGGGTGGTGAACGTCTTGGAGGCCACGATCAGCAGGGTGCGCGCCGGATCGAGCCCGGCCAGCACCTGCTGCAAATGGGCGCCGTCGACATTCGAGACGAAATGCGCGCGCAGGTCGGGGCGGGCATAGGGCTCGAGCGCCTGGCAAACCATGAGCGGGCCGAGATCCGAGCCGCCGATGCCGATATTGACGACATCGGTGATCGTTTCTCCGGTATGGCCGCGCCAGCTGCCGTCGCGGACGGCGTCGCTGAACCGCCGCATCTGGTCGAGGACGGCATCGATCTCCGGCATGACGTCGACACCGTCGACCAGGACCGGCGTGCCGCTCCGGTTGCGCAGGGCGGTATGCAGCACCGCCCGGTCCTCGGTCACGTTGATCCGCTCGCCGCGCAGCATGGCGTCGCGCCGCGCCTCGAGCCCGCAGGCCCGACCGAGGTCGACCAGGAGCGCCATGGTCTCCTCGGTCACCCGCTGCTTCGACCAGTCGACGAGGAGATCGTCGAGCCGGCCGGAGAACCGCTCGAAGCGCCCGGCATCGGCGGCGAAGAGCTCGCGCAGATGCACACCGCGCAGGGCTGTCGCATGCGCCGCCAAGGCCTGCCAGGCCGCCAGCTCGTCGCGTCCGCTCATCGCCGCTCTCCCCGTCGCCATTGCCTCCCCGTCTCTTGCGGCGGATGGCGGCGGAGATCAACGCGCGATGCGGCTCCCGCTGTCAGGGGGGCCTCGACGACAGACGCGGCCGCTTGCATCCCGGCCGGCATCGGGGAACAAGGATCGTCACCGTGCGCGACCTCCTCATGTGGAGCGGCCGACTGCCATGACCGACACGAACGGCCTGATCACCGGCGAGGACGGAAAGGCCCGCTGCTGGTGGCATGGCGGCGATCCGCTCTACCTCGCCTATCACGACAGCGAATGGGGCCGGCCGCAGGCCGACGACCGGCGGCTGTTCGAGAAGCTCTGCCTCGAAGGCTTCCAGTCCGGCCTCTCCTGGCTCACCATCCTGCGCAAGCGCGAGAATTTCCGCCGCGCCTTCGCCGGCTTCGACCCCGCCGCGGTCGCCCGCTTCGGCGAGGCCGACATCCAGCGGCTCCTGCAGGACGCCGGCATCGTCCGCCATCGCGGCAAGATCACCTCGGCGATCAACAACGCCGCCCGGGCGCTCGAGCTCCAGGCCGAGGCCGGCTCGCTCGCCGCCTTCTTCTGGCGCTTCGAGCCGGCGCCCCTGAGCCGCCCGTCGCAGCTCGACCGGGCGACCCTCGCGGGCCTCGCCCAGACGGCCGAATCGAAGGCGCTGGCCAAGGCGCTCAAGGGGCGCGGCTGGTCCTTCGTCGGTCCCACCACCCTCTACGCCTTCATGCAGGCGACCGGCATGGTCAACGACCACCTCGACGGCTGCTGCGTCCGGGCGGAGATCGAAGCCGCGCGCGCCGCCTTTGCGAGACCGGGCGGTCCCGCCGAAGTGAATTGAACAACCCGCAGCAAGCCTTAGCTTGGAGGAGACTTCGAGCACTCCGGACTGCCGCCTTGCCCTTGCGCCTTCTCGCTCTCGCCCTCTTCCTGCTCACCGCCGTGCCAGGTTTCGGCCCCTCCATGGCGGCGGCCCAGAGCGGCCCCTCGTCCGCTGGCGATCTCCTGGCGACCATCGGCCGGCTGCAGGCCGACGGGACCGTTGCCGACGCCCCTGCCGGCAACGAGGTGCGCACCGACAACATGACGACCCGCCTCGTGGCCGACCTCGCCACCGCCACGCCGGGCGGGACCGTCACCCTCGCCTTCGTCCAGGACATCCGCGAGGGCTGGCACACCTACTGGCGCAACCCGGGCGATTCCGGGGCCCCGGCCACCCTCGCCTGGGAGCTTGCCCCCCAGGACCTGGCGGCGGGCGTCACCATCGACCCGGTCCAGTGGCCGGCGCCCGAGGCGATCCCCTATTTCGGCCTCATGACCTTCGGCCATCAGGACCAGCTGGTCCTGCTCAGCGACCTCCAAATCCCCGCCGACTGGCCGGCCGGCACGGTGCTGCCGATCCGCCTCGTGGCCGACTGGCTGGTCTGCGCCGAGATCTGCATCCCCGAGTACGGCAGCCTCGCCCTCGACATCCCGGTCGAAACCACGCCCGTGCCGGCAGATGCCCCGACCCTCCAGCTCATCGAGGCGGCCCGGGCCGCCCTGCCCCGCGCCAGCCCCTGGGCGGTCGGCTTCAACGCCGATGCCGCCACGCTGCGCCTCGCCACCGATACCGCGCTCGCCCTCGACCGGGTGAGCGAGATCCGCTTCTTTCCGGACCAGCCCGGGCACATCGAGAACGTCCCCGAGCCGGTCCGGCGCGCCGGACCGGAGGGCCTGACGCTCGACCTGGCACGGCCGGCCGAGGCGTCTGCTCCCCCCGACCCGCTGACCGGTGTCCTGGTGCTGACCGAGACGCTGCCGGACGGCCCCGTGCAGCAGGCCTTCCTGGTGGAAGCCGCCTTCGATCCCTCGATCGCCCTGGAGACAGGCAGCCAGCTGGGCCTCGCCCGGGCCGCCCTCCTCGCCCTCCTGGGCGGCATCCTGCTCAACCTCATGCCTTGCGTCTTTCCGGTGCTGTCGATCAAGGCGCTGGCGCTGGTCCACCATGCCGGCGGCCCGCGCGCCCTGGCGCAGGGCCTCGCCTACACGCTGGGCGTGCTCACGACCTTCCTCGCCCTGGCCGGCCTGCTCATCGCCCTGCAGGCGGGCGGTGCCCTCGTCGGCTGGGGCTTCCAGCTACAGCAGCCTTTGGTCGTGGCCCTCCTCGCCTACCTCGTCTTCGCCATCGGGCTCTGGCTGATCGGTGCCTTCGAGCTCGCCCCGGCGGTGTTCGGCCGGGTCATGGGGCTCGGCCAGGACCGCCTGCCACGCCACGGCCTCGGCGGCAGCTTCGCCACCGGAGTGCTCGCCGTCCTCGTCGCCAGTCCCTGCACAGCCCCCTTCATGGCCGCCGCCATCGGCTTCGCCCTGACCCAGGGCCCGGCCACGGCGCTCACCGTCTTCGCCGCCCTCGGGCTCGGCCTCGCCCTGCCCTACCTGGCGCTCAGCGCCAGCCCCTGGCTGCAGCGCCGGCTGCCGCGCCCCGGCACCTGGATGGTGCGGTTTCGCCAGCTCATGGCCTTTCCGATGTTCGCCACGGCCGCCTGGCTCGCCTGGGTGCTGGCCCGGCAGGCTGGCGACCAGGCCCTCCTGCTCGTGCTCCTCGGCTTCGTCGCCCTTGGTCTCGCCATCTGGATGCTCCACCTCGGCGGGCGGGTGGCGCGCGCCGCCGGCGTGGCCGCCCTGGCCCTGGCTCTTCTTCTCGCCGCCCTGCCCGGCCGGCTGCCGGCCGCCGACCCCGCCCATCCGAAAGACGGCCTGGCCGTGCCGTTCACCGACGAGCTGCTCGCCGAGCTGCGCCGGGAAGGCCGGCCGGTCTTCGTCAACATGACCGCTGCCTGGTGCCTTACCTGCCTCGTCAACGAGCAGGCGGCGCTCAGCGGGCCGGCGTTCGAGGCAGCCCTGGAGCGTCACGACGTCGCCTATCTCGTGGGTGACTGGACCCGCCAGGACGCGGCGATCACCAGCTTCCTGCGCCGCTTCGAGCGCTCGGGCGTACCCCTCTACGTGGTCTTCCCGGTGGCCGGAGCCCCGGTCATCCTGCCGCAGATCCTGACCGGGGGTCTCGTGCTCGACGCGCTCGCCGGCGCCGCGGCCGGAATCGGCTCGTAACCTCGTGCCCGTATCCGGGCAAACGGCTCCACCCGCCTGATTGTGAACGATGTACCGAGTTTGGAGCCGACGCCATCGCCCGCCGGCCACAAGGGCCCGTCAATGCGCTGATCCCGATCACTTTCGGGCAAACATTGGCCGCCCGGCGATTGACACGGAACCACAACAACGCAATCTAAGCCCATGTGGTGCCTTGCGCCGCGGGTGAGAGCTACCCGGTATGTCGAGCTGGGTACCGGTGTTGCCCCGCGGCGATTTGCCATGGCAAGTACCTGACTGCCCGGACACCGTTGCTTTAGTCGGTGGTGAGAGTGGGCTAGGTTGCCATGCGGCATGCAACACCCAGCTATGGGCCGATGGTTCCCGCCAATCACCGGCAGGTCGGATAGTCGATGAGCAAGACTCGAACAACGCGTCACGGCACGAAGGACCCCGCCAAGGGGCTTTTCGCCGACAGCGAGATGATCGACCTCGTCGGCATCTTCGGCGTGCTGCGTCGGCGCAAGTGGTCGATCGCGGCAATCACCATTGCCGGCACGGTCGCAGCCTATCTCTACGGCAGCTCGGTGATCCCGTTCTACAATGCCGAAGCGACCCTCCTCGTCGAGCCGAGCGACAGCAGCGTCGCCGAGCTCGATCCGGTCAATGCCGACCTGAGCGCCGATTTCAACGACATCGCCACCCAGATCCGTCTGCTCCAGTCCCACAACTACCAGGCCCGGGTCATGGAGGATCTCGGCCTCTTCGACGATCCGGAGTTCAACGGCGCCATCGTGGATCCCGATGCGCCGCCCAAGAGCGCTCTCACCAAGTTCATGGAGCAGCCGCTCGACACCGTGCTCGCCTGGCTGCCGAACGAATGGCTGATCACCAGCGGCACCGCGCAGGAGCCGGCGTTGGAAAGCGTGGCGCCCTATCGAACCCGCGAGAGGGCGCTCAACAAGTTTCGCGACAGGGTCGAGTTCCTAAGCGATCCGATCCGGAGAAGGCGGCGCGCATCGCCAACCGGATCGCCGAGATCTACGTCGACGACCAGCTCAACAACAAGATCTTCGCCACGGACCGGACGTCGGCCTGGCTCGAGGATCGCCTGGCCGAGCTCGAGGTCGAGCTGCGCGAGGCCGAGGAGAAGGTGGGCGAGTTCCGCTCGCGCAATCTCGTCGGCGAGAGCGAGGGCATGACCCTGACCCAGCAGGAGCTGTCCGATCTCAATCGCGATCTCATCGTCGCCCGTGGCGAGCTGGCCGAGAAGCAGGCGAAGCTGCGGCTCGTGCGCGACCTGCGCAGCTCCGGCCGCAGCCTCGATTCGATCGCCGACGTCACCAGCTCGCCCCTGATCGTCAGCCTCCGGCAGGAGGAGACCCAGCTCCTGCGCGAGGAGGCCGAGCTCGCATCGCTCTATGGCGAACGTCACCCGCGCATGGTCTGGCTGCGCAACGAGAAGCAGAACCTCCAGGAGAAGATCGTCGCCGAGGTCGAGCGGATCATCCTCACGCTGGAGAACGATCTGAGCGTCACCTCGACGCGGATCGCTTCGATCGAGAGCCAGCTCGGCGAGGTCAAGACGCAGAACGTCACGGACCAGGCAGCCGAGGTCCAGCTCGCCCAGTACCAGCGGCAGGCCGAGTCGACCCGCGCCCTCTACGAAGCCTTCCTCAATCGCTTCAAGGAGACCCGCGAGCAGCTCGAGATCGTGCAGCCGGATGTGCGCATCGTTTCGATGGCCAGTCCGCCGACCGAGCCGACGACCCCTGGCAAGAAGATCTTCGCCGTCGCCGGCTTCGTCATTTCATTCGGCCTGGGCACCCTTCTCGCCATCATTCTCGACCGCTTCGATCGGGGCATTCGCAGCGGCCGGCAGATCGAGCAGAAGCTCGGCCTCCACACGCTCGCCCTGGTCCCGCGCCTCGACCGCCTCAAGAAGAACCAGAAGCCCTATCAGTACCTCATGGAGAAGCCGCTCTCGGCCTATGCCGAGGCGATCCGCAGCATCTACATGGCGGTCAAGCTCTCCAATGTCGATCGCGAGCCCAAGGTGGTGCTGGCCACCTCCTCCCTGCCCCAGGAAGGCAAGACGACGTTCGCCGTCAGCCTCGCCACCTTCGCCGCCCGCTCGCACAAGCGCGTTCTCCTGATCGATCTCGATTTGCGTCATCCGAGCGTGCATCGCGAGCTAGGCTGGCAGGTGTCCGGTGGGCTGGTCGAGTACATGGCCAACGAGCGCAGCCTCGAGGAGGTCATCCACCACGACCTCGAGACCGGCCTGCACTTCCTGCCGATCAAGGGCCAGACCACCAACCCGACCGATCTTCTGGACAGCCAGAAGATGCGGCTGCTGATCGAATCCTTGCGCGAGTCGTACGACTACATCGTGCTCGATTCCGCCCCCCTCGCCAGTGTCACCGACACCCGGGTCGCCGCCCTGCTCGCCGACAAGGTGCTGTTCTGCCTGCGCTGGGGCCAGACCATGATCGGGGCCGCCGAGGACAGCGTCCACGCCCTCGCCGAGGTCGGCATCGAGCCGGCCGGCGCCGTGCTGACCATGGTCGACATGAAGAGGCACGCACGCTACGGCTATGGCGATGTCGGTCAGTACTATACCCAGAGCCAGAAATACTACGTGAACTGAACAAGTTTTCCGAGCATTGGCACGGTGACCGTAGACGAGGAAGGCAGGGCCGGCGGTACGCAGCGTAGTCGACGTGAGCACCGATCGTGCACGGCCTGACGAAGTATGCGGTCACCGTGACAATGCTTTAGGAGCCGGGCGATTCGCCTGCTCATCGTCTGCTACGAGTATCCCCCCTTCTCCGGTGGCGGCGGGGTCGCCGTTCAGGGCATCGCCCGGGAGCTGGCGCGTCGCCACGCCGTCCATGTCCTGACCGGTGCCGCCCGGGGCGAGCCGGCCGAGGCCCAGGACGGTGCCATCCGGATCTTCCGGGCGGCGGGCTGGCCGCGGCAGCAGGCCAGCCACAGCTCGCTCGCGTCGATGGTCGGCTTCTGGCCGTTTGGAACATTTTACGGGTATACACTTCTAAAGCGACACAAGTACGACCTGATCAATACCTGGTTCGCCGTGCCGAGCGGGCCGACGGGCGTGCATCTGGCCGCCGCATCCGGCGTGCCGCATGTCCTCACCCTCGCCGGCGGCGACGTCTACGATCCGACCAAGCGCTACACACCGGACAAGAGCCGCCTGCTTGCCGCCATCGTGCGGCGCGTGCTCAGGGCGGCCGACATGCGGGTCGCCGTCTCCAGCGACCTGGCGCGGCGCGCCGTGGCGCTCTACGGCTGCCCGCCGCCGCTCGAGGTCATCTCCCTCGGCCTGGCGTCCGCCATGCCCTCTGCCGCCTCGCCCGGTGCGGATCGGCCGGATGGCGGCTCGCCGGATCGTCGGGAACTGGGTCTCGATCCGGATGCCGTTTATGTCGTCAGCCTTGCCCGACTCGTCCGCCGCAAGAACCTGACGGCGCTGGTCGAAGCCTGTGCTGCCGTCGGGGTCGACAAGGTGCGGCTGCTGCTGCTCGGGGACGGCCCCGAACGACTGCCTCTCGAGCAGTTGGCCAGGGAGCGTGGCTTCGGCAGCCGCATCCGGTTCAAGGGTTTCGTCGACGAGGCCGAGAAGCAGGCCCTCCTGCGGGCCGCGGACATCTTCGCCCTGCCCTCCCTGCACGAGGCGTTTGGGCTGGTCTATCTCGAGGCGATGCAGGCCGGCCTGCCCATCATCGCCACCCGAGCGGGCGGGCAGGAGGACTTCCTCGAGGAGGGGTTGACCGCTCATCTGGTCGAGGCCGGCGATGCGGCGGGCCTCGTGGAAGCCCTGAACCGTCTGGCTGGTGACCCAGCCGCCCGGCGCCGGATGGGAACAGCCGCCAGGGCCGCTGCCGCCGCCTTCACGGCCGAAGCCACGGCCGCCCGCTACGAGGCGCTGTTCGAGCGCCTGGTAGGGCCTCACACCGCCTGAACGCGCTCAGAATGCGACAGCAGGGGGCTTGGGTTGTCGCGTATAACGCGACACTTGCGCTCGAGATGTCGCGTTATATGCGACATTCGTCCCGGGACTGTCGCGGATTCTGCGACAGTTTCCGGCGCATGTCGCAGATTCCGCGACATTCCAGAGCGAACGAACCTGCCGAATCGACGAAGGAACCCACGGATTCGACGAACAAACCCGCCGATTCGACGAGCGAACCCGGGGAATCGACGAACGAACCTGAGGTCTGCGGCAGGTCCCGCCACGGCTGGCGCCGCATATGTCGGTTCGCCCGCCGCCAAAAGGTGAAATTGCCGAGCGAACCCGACCGGCACGAGTTAAGGGAACCTTAGAGGTTCCGGGGCTAGAGATCAGGTCTGGCCGCCCTGCCCCGGAGACCGCTCTTGTCGCGCCCGAGCCCGCCCCGCCTCGGCTATCTCTCTGCCGCGCCCACCGTCTCGACCCGTCCGGATGCCTATTCGGCCGGCCCGCGCGCCCATATCCTGGGCGTCATCAACGGCTTTCGCGCCCAGGGCTGGACGGTCGATCCCTTCATCGTCGGCGACCGGGTGGGCCAGAGGGTCACCAAGGGCACGCTGCAGGCCAGGCTCGAGCGCTCGCCGGCGCTCCGCCTCGCCGGCGATGCTGCAAGGCTGCTCCTGGCGGCGCGCAATCGCCGTGCCGCCTGGGCCGAGCTCGGCGGCCGGGTCGACTGGGTCTACGAGCGCTTCGCCACCATGCAGGTGCTGGGACGCCGCTTCAAAAGACAGGGGATTCCCTGGATTCTCGAGACGCAGGGACTGTTCTACTACGAGACCAGGGTCGAACGCTCGACCGTCGGCCTGTCCCGGCTCGCCGAACGGATCGAGAAGGCCGCCTACCGGGACTGTGACGCGCTGATCTGCATTTCGCCGACCCTGAAGGAGCTGATCGTCGAGGAATGCGGCGTGCCGCCGGACAAAATCCTGGTCGTGCCCAACGCCGTCGAGCTCGAGCGCTTCTCTCTTGAAAAAATTCCTAATATGCGTTATTTCGAGGATCTGACGATCGGTTTCGTCGGGGCGTTGATCGGCTGGCAGGTTCTGGATCGGTTGATCGAGGCGCTTGGTGATCTGGCGCAGGAAGGGTTGCGGTTCGGGCTCGTCGTCGTCGGTGACGGCGTCATGCGCGAATCCTGGGAAGCCCTGGCCGGGCGCTGCGGCATCGCCGACCGGGTTCGCTTTCTCGGCCGGGTGCCGGCGACCGAGGTCGGCCGCTACATGGCGGGCTTCGACATCGGCTATGCCGGTGCCGCGGCGATGCAGATCGGCACCATGTATCATTCGCCGATCAAGCTCTACGAGTACATGGCGATGGCGAAGCCGCTGCTCGCCTCCGATTTCGCCGATGCGCGCCAGCTGGTCGAGGGCCGCGATACCGGCTTCCTCTTTGCCGCCGACCAGCCGGAGAGCCTGAAGGCGGCGCTTCGCCGGGTCCATGCCGAACGCCATCGCCTGCCCCGCATGGGCCAGGCCGCGCGGGCCCTGGTCGCAGCCGAGCACACCTGGCAGGCCCGGGCGGGTGCCATGATCGAGAGCCTCGGTTCGCTCCTAGCCGTCCCCTCCCCTGCCCCCGCCGCATCCCTGCCCGTCACCCGCGAGTTCGCCGCCCCATGAGAAAGCTCTTCCTGGTTGGCAGTCCGCGCTCCGGCACGACCCTGCTGCAGACCATCCTGACCACCCAGCTCGATCTGTTCACCCTCAAGGAGACCCATTTCTTCCGCAATCTGCATCGCTGGCGGCCGGTCCGCTGGCTGGACCGCCTGTATCTCGATGGCGGGCGGGTCGATGCCGCCTTTCGCTTCATCACCGAGAACAACACCCTCGAAGGCAGCTACGACTGGGCCGGTGTGCGCCGGCTCGCTGACGCCTGCGAGTTGTTCGACCGGGTGATGACCAGCGAGACGGGCTTGCGCGACCGGCGTGGCTGGCTCGAGAAGAGCCCCGAGCACATGTTCTTCATCGACGAGATCCGCCGCCATCTGCCGACCGCGCGTTTCGTCCATATCCTGCGCGATGGTCCAGATGTCGTCGCCTCGCTCCATGACGCCAAGACGAAGTATCCGGATCATTGGAACTGGCTCGGCGACCTCGACCAGATGGTCGATCTGTACAATCGCTATTGCCGCGTGATCAGGAGGAACATCGGCCGGCCCGATACTTTCGTGGTGCGGTATGCTGACCTGGTCGAGAATGACACGGCCGTGCTGGATGCTCTGGCACGTTTTCTCGATCTCGATGCGGGCGCCTTGTCGGTCGACCGCATCACCTCCTATCGGAACGACCTCGTGCGCCCCGAGGAAGCCTGGAAGATCCGCGACGAGAAGCAGATCGTCGACACGCGGGGGCAGAAATTCAGCAGTCTTTTCAACATTGACGAGCAGAAGCGAATTCTTCGGCGTCTTGTGCCGGCCGGCGATCTCGCCTCGGGTTGATCGCCTTCGGGCCGACCTTGCGCCATTCTCTTCGCCACGACCATGCGCTATGCGATGGTTGGGCATGGCGCGGCGCAGGGAGTGAAGACCATGATCGAGACGATCCAGACGCAACCCTTCGATGACCAGAAGCCGGGCACTTCCGGCCTGCGCAAGCGCGTGGGCGTCTTCGCGCAACCCCATTATCTCGAGAATTTCGTCGCCTCGATCTTCGCCGCCCTGCCCGGCCTTGCCGGTCAGACCCTGGTGATCGGCGGCGACGGGCGATATTTCAACGATCGCGCCATCCAGACGATCATCAAGCTCGCTGCCGGTCACGAGGTCGGCCGGCTGCTGATCGGCTGCAACGGCCTGCTCTCGACCCCGGCGGCGTCACACCTGATCCGCAAGAACCAGGCATTCGGCGGGATCATCCTGTCGGCCAGCCACAACCCTGGCGGCCCCGAGGGTGATTTCGGGATCAAGTACAACGCGGCGAACGGAGGCCCCGCCCCGGAGCGGCTGACCGACGCGATCTTTGCCGAGAGCCGGCGAATCACGGCCTATCGCCGCTATGCCGGGCCGGATGTCGACCTCTCGACGATTGGCGAGCAGCGCTGTGGCGCCATGCGGGTCACGATCATCGATCCGGTCGACGACTATGCCGAGCTGATGCGCGAGCTCTTCGACTTCGACGCCATAGCGGGCCTCTTCCGGACCGGCTTTCGCCTGCATTTCGACGCCATGCACGCGGTTACCGGCCCCTATGCTGTGCGGCTTTTCGAGGACATTCTGGGAGCCGCCCCCGGCACGGTCGTCAATCAGCGCCCCCTGCCTGACTTCGGTGGCGGCCACCCGGACCCCAACCCGGTCCATGCCCACGAACTCGTCGCCCGAATGAACGGACCGGATGCTCCCGACCTCGGCGCCGCATCGGATGGCGATGGCGACCGCAACCTCATCCATGCCCGGGGCCTCTTCATCGCCCCGTCGGACAGCCTCGCGGTGCTTGCAGCCAATGCTACGCTGATCCCCGCCTACGCGGATGGGCTTGCCGGCGTAGCCCGCTCGATGCCGACCAGCCGCGCGGTTGATCGGGTGGCGGAGGAGCTTGGGATCACCTGCTACGAAACCCCGACCGGGTGGAAGTTCTTCGGCAATCTGCTCGATGCGGGCCGAGCCACCCTGTGTGGTGAGGAGAGTGCTGGAACCGGCTCCAACCATGTCCGCGAGAAGGACGGCATCTGGGCCGTTCTTTTCTGGCTGAACATCATCGCCGCCCGGGGCGAGGATGCCGTGACGATCATGCAGCGGCACTGGCAGCGGTTCGGCCGGAATCACTATGCGCGACACGACTACGAGGAGGTCGACGCCGGCAAGGCTCGAGAGTTGATGGCAGGCTTGCGCGCAAAACTGCCTGACCTCCCCGGCACAAGCTGGCAGGAAGACACGATCGAGCTTGCCGATGACTTTTCTTATCGGGACCCGGTCGATAACTCCCTGACCGAGCACCAGGGCGTTCGTCTGGTCTTCTCGAGTGATGCCCGGCTGGTCGTCAGGCTTTCGGGTACTGGCACGGTCGGCGCCACGCTCCGACTGTATCTCGAGCGGTTCTCACCACCGGACAGCCCCGACGGTTCCTCGGCCGATCTCGGCTATCTGTCCTCGACACTCGATGAGATCTGCGATTTCCATGCTGCAATAGGGAGGACGAGCCCCTCGGTGATCTCGTGATCCCTATCTGTCGTTCACCCTTTTCAAGCAACTGTCGGGAGCGAGGCCCCCGTTCGGTCAAAAGGCATTGTATGGTCAGCTTCTGAAGGATGAGTGATGGCGAGCCGGTGATTTATCCACAGATTCCGGCAGGGCGGGAGCCGTTACAGAGTTAATAGGATTCTGTTAGAGAGTTAAGGGGTCGATTAGCTCTTATTTATCAGGATGTTACGGCCAATTTTGTGAATGATGTACCGTGTCTGCGTGAATGATGTACCGATACGGAATGTGAACGATGTACCGTGCTTATGTGAATGATGTACCGTGTCCGCGCGCCGGCTAGCGGTGGGGTGCCGGAATGTGAACGATGTACCGTGCCTAGCCGTCGTCAAGCCGGGCGTCGGCATGATTCTGGCCGCGCGGCCAGAAAGAGACGAGGATCCGCTCGTTGCTCGCCCATCGCCGGCTCTCGAAAGCTCCATCGAGGGCATCGGGTCTGTCCTGGGGATCGAAGCTGATGGCGATATGGTATTCCGGCAGGTCGTCGTCGTTGATGACCTTGCGCAGCTGCGGCTTGAAGAAGCGCGGCTCGAGGACCGACCCGCATTTGTCGATCAGCCGCGGCAAGCTGATCACCCAACGGTGCTGCCGCCCGCAATGCTTGCGCGCCAGTTCGTAGAGACGCCGCTTGAGGCCCATCGTCAGCTTGAAATAGCCCGAATCGATGGTCAGGACACGACGGTCCTTGACGATGGCACGAAACATCCAGTCGTTGAGGGTGATCTCGCAGGCGGCCATGATCTGCTTGCCGCCCTTGCTCCGTTTCTCGAGGATACGGAAGGTCTCGATCCAGCCGAAGCCCCGGCGCTCCTTCGTCTCACCCGCCTCGATCGTGGTGACGATCGTGGTGGAGCGCAGCCGGAAGATCGCGTCCAGCAGGAGCTCGTATGCACGCTTGCCGGTGCTGCGCCCTGTTACGCGCAAGAGGTTATACGCGTTGAAGCGGATGCTGCGCTCGACCGGCAACCCACGCTCGATGCGGTCGTTGATGATCGAGGCGATATAGATCAGCACGTCCTTGTCCCAGATCGTGGCAATGCCACGATCGCCGGGACGGATCTCGATCTTCACCTTGCCGTCATCATAGACCAGCGGGCGCCGCCTCGGCGTCTTCTGCAGGGAGAAGAACGGGAACTCCATGAGCGCCCGGTCGTCCTTGAACGGTGCGTTGATCAGGCTATCGAGGAAGAGATCGACCTGTTTCCCGCTCATGCTCGGCTGTCCGCGGCGAAATGTGAACGATGTACCGTGAGTGGGGTGGGAAGCGCGGCGTCAACGCCGGCGACGGTCACGAATCTCGTCCGCTGCCACGTTGTAGCCATTGATGGCCAGGGCCTCCAGAATCAGGGCCCGCATCGTGGTGTCCTCCGCAGCCATCCGCGCCTTCAGGGCCTGCACCACCGAGGCCGGCAGGCTGAGCGTGATCTTGCGGTCTGTTTCCATCGGTCGGGTCGAACTCGTCAGCGTCAGTGACAGGGCCATGCAGGCAGCCTAGATATGGATGTACATAAGACCGTATGTAGCAGGAAGCGCATCGTTCGTCGATCGAACCACCCTCGCAGTTTCAGGCGCGGCCGATGGCCTCGTGCCATCGGAGGCGTATACGCGGATACGCCTAACGTTTTGTACGGTTGAGTAACGCCGCAGCACATTCAGGTCCGTGAAAGAGAACAGCTCCCTTCGGCGGAGGTCGCCCCATTCCCCCGGTCCAGGGATGGTGCGGGCATCTCCAACAGCGCGCGGCGGCCCTTCAGATCGCGGGCCTGATCGACTATGACGGCCTCGGCCGCGCCCGGCCGCGCCTGGGCCGGCCATTGCTGCAGCTCCATGCCGGACGGATCCGATGAGGACAACAAGAGCAATACTGGTTACTGGCGTTGCCGGCTTCATCGGCGCCGCTCTTGCCCATCGACTGCTGCAGGAAGGGCTGCCGGTGGTCGGCGTGGACAACATCAACGACTATTACGATCGACGCCTCAAGCGAGCCAGGCTCGATCGGCTTGTGGGCGCAGACGGTTTCCGGTTCGTCGAGCTCGATCTCGCCGATCGCGAGCGGACGTCGGCACTTTTCGCCGCCGAACGTTTCGATCTGGTCGTACATCTCGCCGCCCAGGCCGGTGTCCGCTACAGCCTCGAGAATCCGCATGCCTATGTGGACAGCAATCTCGTCGGCTTCATGACGGTCCTCGAAGGCTGTCGGCACAATGCCGTCCGGCATCTGGTCTACGCATCGTCGTCCTCGGTCTATGGCGCCAACACCAAGCGACCGTTCTCGACGGCGGACAATGTCGACCATCCGGTCAGCCTCTATGCCGCCACGAAGCGGGCGAACGAGTTGATGGCGCACAGCTACAGCCATCTTTTCGGCCTGCCGACCACCGGACTGCGCTTCTTCACGGTCTACGGCCCGTGGATGCGGCCGGACATGGTGCCGTTCGTCTTCGCCGAGCGTGCGGCGAGCGGGCTGCCGATCAAGGTTTTCAACGAAGGGCGGATGCAGCGCGACTTCACCTATATCGACGATATCGTAAGTGGCATCAGAGGTGTCATGGACCGGGTACCGGAAGCGGGCACGGACTTGCCGCGGAGCAGTGGCGCGCCGTTCGGGCTCTACAATATCGGCAATAACCAGCCGGCCGAGCTGCTGCATGTCATCGACTGCCTGGAGCGCAGCCTGGGCATGAAGATCGACCGTGAGATGGCGCCGATGCAGCCGGGCGATGTGCCCGCAACCTATGCCGATATCGACGATCTCACCCGGGCGACCGGCTTTATGCCCGAAACCTCGATCGAGGACGGCATCGAGCATTTCGCCCGCTGGTTCCGCGATGTCTGGCTGCCGATCCGTGCATCCGGCTGACGGGCAGGCTTCGCGCACGGCGCGCGAGGGCCGGCCGGGAAGAGATTGCATAATGGTAGACGCGTACAAGCCTATAAAAAAGTGCGCGGACACCTGCGGTTTGATCTCATCCCGCTGGCGCTCGCGGGTGAAAGCTATCCTTGTCCGGTCCGGATCAGCCCCCCTCGTGTCTCGATGAATCGGGCGATCGAGCTCAGCCCGTCACCGCTCTTGAGATTGCTGAAGACGAAGGGACGCTCACCGCGCATCCGGCGGGCGTCACGATCCATCACCTCGAGCGAGGCGCCCACGAGAGAGGCGAGGTCGATCTTGTTGATGACGAGCAGATCGGAGCGCGTGATGCCGGGTCCGCCCTTTCTCGGGATCTTGTCGCCGGCCGAGACATCGATGACGTAGATGGTGAGATCGGCGAGTTCGGGGCTGAACGTCGCTGCCAGATTGTCGCCGCCGGATTCAATGATGACGAGATCGAGGCCCGGGAACCGGGTTGCCAGATCGCCGACCGCCGCGAGATTGATCGAGGCATCCTCGCGGATCGCCGTGTGCGGGCAGCCGCCCGTCTCGACGCCGACGATGCGCTCCGGGGCGAGGGCGCCCGAGCGCGTGAGAAACTGCGCATCCTCCTTCGTGTAGATGTCGTTGGTGACGACCGCGAGGGCGTAACGGTCGCGCAGCGCCTTGCACAGGGCGTCGGTCAGCGCTGTCTTGCCGGAACCGACCGGCCCGCCGATGCCCACCCGCAAGGGCCCATGCGGTGATGCGTTGGGCGGCGAAGAAACGGGCGGGGCGGGGGAGGGGGCATTCATGAGCGGAACAGCCTCGTGTAGTCGGTTTCATGACGCATCGAGCACCAGTCGACCATGGGCACGGCGCTGGCGAGATCATCGAGATCGGCCGCGAGAGCTGCCTCGGTGACGGCTTCAACCACCGGCTCCAGCCGGGCCAGCACGCCAAGCCCGTCGCTCTGGCCGAGCGGTACGAGCCGCACGCCGGCCGACGTCAGATTGGCGGCGAAGGCGAAGAGATAGCCGACGAGAGCCGGCCGCAGCCCGAGCCCGTGCCCGGCGCAGGCAACGCCGACGACGATCGGATAGGGCAGGGCGGGCAGGCTGCTGGCCTGCAGCCGGGCGAGGGCAGGGCAGGGCCAGGCCTTCACCATGGCGGTGAGAAATGCCCGCCCCTGCTGGGCGGTCTCCAGCCTGAGCTCGGCGGTCGGCTGGAACGCGATGGCGTGCTCGCTCAGTGCTGCAATCGTCGCCTCCTCGCCCGCCAGCACCATGTGCCAGGCACGACCGAGAAAAAGGGCGTCGCTGAAGCCGCTGCCGTAACGGAGCACGTCCTCGAGCCATGTGGCGAGCTCGTCGCCGCTCCTCACCAGGCCAGAGGCGACGGCGGTCTCGAGCCCGTGGCTGTAGGCATAGGCGCCGATCGGGAAGGCCGGCGAGAACCAGGCCATGAGCCGGCAAAGCTCGCGGTCAGTCATGACTGTGATGATGGTGTCCGTAAGCGCCGCCTTCCGGCTCGAAGACGGCTTTGCGGGCATGAATCTCGGCGCCGAGGCCAGCCAGCATGCCGGCGATCACGTGATCGGCGCGAATCCGCAGAACACCCGGGCGGATCTCGGTCGGCAGATGCCGGTTGCCCAGATGCCAGGCGATCCGCACGAGATCGGGGGCCGTGATGTCGAGGACTGGCTCGGCGAGCGCCTCGATTCGGATGACCGTGCCGTCCTCGAGCACCAGCCCGTGCCCGTGCCGAAGCACCGGTGCCGCCTCGAGATCGATCAGGATCGTTTCACCCTTGCGGGTTTCGACCACATGGCGCCGCTTGCGGCGACCCTCGAGATCGAGGGCAACGCTGTCCAGGGCGGCATCGGCCTGCTCGACGGCCCGGAGTGCGCGCCGCATCACGCCAGCGTCGGCATCAGAAGAGGAAGTAGCGTTGCGCCAGCGGCAGGACGTCGGCCGGCGGGCAGGTAAGGAGCTCGCCATCGGCGCGCACCTCGTAGGTCTCGGGATCGACCTCGATGGCGGGGGTCGCGTCGTTGTGGATCATGGCTGCCTTGCCGATGCCGCCGCGCGTGTTCTCGACGGCGACCAGGGCCTTCTGCAACCCGAGCCGGCGGCCGATGTCGGCGGCGAGGGCCGCCTGGCTCACGAAGGTGACGGCACTTTCCGTGAGCGACCGGCCGAAGGCGCCGAACATCGGCCGGTAGTGCACCGGCTGCGGCGTCGGGATCGAGGCGTTGGGATCGCCCATGGGGGCGGCGGCAATCGTCCCGCACTTGATGACGAGGTCGGGCCTGACGCCGAAGAAGGCAGGTGACCAGAGGCAGAGATCGGCAAGCTTGCCGACCTCGACCGAGCCGATGTGCCGGGCGAGTCCGTGCGCGATCGCCGGGTTGATCGTGTACTTGGCGACATAGCGCCTGATTCTGAAATTGTCGTTGTCGCCGGCCTCCTCGGGCAGGCGGCCGCGCTGGAGCTTCATCTTGTGCGCGGTCTGCCAGGTCCGGATGATCACCTCGCCGACCCGCCCCATGGCCTGGCTGTCGGAGGCGATGATCGAGAAGGCGCCCATGTCGTGGAGGATGTCCTCGGCGGCAATGGTTTCCTTCCTGATCCGCGATTCGGCGAAGGCCACGTCTTCCGGAATGTTCGGGTCGAGGTGATGGCAGACCATGAGCATGTCGAGATGCTCGTCGACCGTGTTGACCGTGTAGGGTCGGGTCGGGTTGGTCGAGGAGGGGATGACGTTCGCGAGGCCGCAGACCTTGATGATATCGGGGGCGTGGCCGCCGCCGGCCCCTTCGGTGTGGAACGCGTGGATGGTGCGACCCTTGAAGGCCCGGATCGTGTTCTCGACAAAGCCCGATTCGTTGAGCGTGTCGGTGTGGATCATCACCTGCACGTCGTGATCGTCGGCGACCGAGAGACAGCAGTCGATGGCGGCCGGCGTCGTGCCCCAGTCCTCGTGCAGCTTGAGCGAGCTGGCGCCGGCCCGGATCTGCTCGACGAGGCCTTCGGGGCGCGAGGCGTTGCCCTTGCCAGACAAGGCGAGGTTCATCGGAAAAGCCTCGGCCGCCTGCAACATGCGGCCGATATGCCACTCGCCCGGGGTGCAGGTGGTGGCATTGGTGCCGGTCGCCGGGCCGGTGCCGCCGCCGAGCATGGTGGTGACGCCGCTGGCCAGCGCCTCCTCGATCTGTTGCGGGCAAATGAAATGGATATGCGCGTCGAAGCCGCCGGCGGTCAGGATCTTGCCCTCGCCGGCAATGGCCTCGGTGGCCGGCCCGACGACGATCGTGACACCGGGCTGGGTGTCGGGGTTGCCGGCCTTGCCGATGGCGCAGATGCGGCCGTCCTTGAGCCCGATATCGGCCTTGACGATACCCCAATGGTCGAGGATCAGCGCGTTGGTGATGACGGTGTCGACGGCCCCCTCGGCCCGGCTCGCCTGCGACTGGCCCATGCCGTCGCGGATGACCTTGCCACCGCCGAACTTGACCTCCTCGCCATAGATCGTCCGATCCTCCTCGACCTCGAGGATGAGGTCGGTGTCGGCGAGGCGGACCCTGTCGCCCGTGGTGGGGCCGTACATGTCGGCATAGGCGGCCCGACTGATCGTGCGCGGCATCAGTCGAGCCCTCCCATGATCTGCTGATTGAAGCCCCAGATGGCGCGGCCGCCACGATAGGGAACGAGGGTCACCTCGCGGCTCTGACCAGGCTCGAAGCGAACGGCGGTGCCGGCCGGGATGTCGAGGCGCCAGCCCCGGGCCTGCTCGCGGTCGAAGGTGAGCGCCTCGTTGACCTCGAAGAAATGATAGTGGCTGCCGACCTGCACCGGCCGATCGCCGGTATTGGTCACCTCGAGCGTCACCGTGGGCTGCCCCTCGTTGAGGACGATGCTGCCGCTGGCCGGGAAGATCTCTCCGGGTATCATGGTGTAACCCTGTCAGCGTATCGGCTGATGAACGGTGACGAGCTTGGTGCCGTCCGGGAATGTCGCCTCGACCTGCACGTCGTGGATCATCTCGGCCACCCCCTCCATCACCTGCCCGCGGCCCAGGATCTCGCCACCGGCGGTCATCAGCTCAGCGACCGACCGGCCGTCCCTGGCACCTTCCATGACGAAGTCCGAGATCAGCGCCACTGCTTCCGGATAGTTCAGCCGGACGCCGCGCTCGAGACGGCGACGAGCCACCATCGCAGCCATGGCGATGAGCAGCTTGTCCTTGTCGCGTGGGCCGAGATGCAAGGCGGGTTCTCCAGGGAAGCGATCAGCAGCACCAGACACCGGGCAGACGCGCCGGCAAGCCGACCGCCGTCTGCACGGCCAGAAGAGCAGTCGCAAGGTCGCGGTGCAAGATGCGCGGCTCGTGCGCGAGCCAGCGTACGAGCACGAGATGCGGGTCGGGTGCACTTGCCGCGGCCAGGGTGCCGAGTGCCGCGCGAATCGCATCCAGACGTTCGGCCGCGGCCTCGCCGACATAGAGCAGCGTGACGAGGCCGGCTGCACCGCCGGCCACCGCCGGGCGGGCGAGCCGGCCGGCGATCGAGCCCCGGAGCAACTGACGGTCGGCGAGAATGAGCCGGTCATCATAACGCACCTCGAAGCGCTCGTCGAAAACCCCTTCCTCGACGGTCTCACCCATCGCCTGCCGGCCCATGATCGTGGCCTCGATGGCGAGCAGGCGGCCGCCCCGGGCGATCGCGAAGCGGTTGCGTCGGACGAGGCGGGCACGATCGAAGAAGATCGTCGCCTGCGGCAACCAAAGCGCCAGGGCATCGGCGGCAACCCGCAGCTCGGTATCGATCTCCGCCCGGCTGTTTCCCCGGGCACGGTAGATCTTCTCGGCGGCCTGGCCGCTCACCGTGGCCGCGGCGCCGGTCTGCCACGTCACCTGCGAGGCGAGCCGGTCGCCGCCGGTGAGGCCACCGGCGAGATTGAGCAACACCGCCTCCGCATGGGTCGGATCCGTGGGTCGTGGCAGCCGTGCCTTGCCGCAGCCCGACTGGTGCAGATGGCCCCGCACCGTCAGCGGGCCGCGCCGCTTGAAGGCGAGCTCGACCCGGCCCTCGCTCCGCTCGAGCGCCACTGCCGCAGGGAATGCCGGAAGAGAGCGGACGGCGCCGCTGGAGCAGGCGGTGCCGATTGGACGGACGGGGCAGGATGGCATCGGGAGGCGGTCTCTCCACCAGGCTTCGGGTAGTGGTATCGGCCGGGTGGCTCACGGGGGCTCGTGACGGTCGTTCCCGGACACTCCTGCTGCAGTCCAAGCAAGCTGCGGGCCAATGCGGGCAATGCTGGCCACGAAGCCGCCCGGCGGCGCCGCCCGAGCCTTGGCAATGACGGCATATGTGCAGGGGGAGGAGGGATGCGCAACAGGCAGGCAGCAGGGAAGGGCATTGACTATATTCCTTGATACGCGTTATACGAGGTTTTCATACCTATTTCCGCGACCTGCCCGAAGGAACCGTGCCGTGCTCAGCGTTTTGCCCGATGCCGTCGTCACCACCCTCGGCACAGCTGTGACAATCCATGTGCTGGCCAATGACAGTGGGAGTGGCCTCACCGTCACGAGCTTCTCGAATCCGGCGCATGGCAGTGTTATCTTCAATTCCGATCAGTCCTTCACCTACACGCCGGCGGCCGGATTCGTCGGCAACGACAGTTTTGCCTACACTGTGAGGGATACGCAGGGCACGCCATCCGGAGCGGAGGTCACGATCACCGTGGCACCGAATGACGGCGCGACGCGGGCGACCGACGACTATGTCGAGATGATTGCGGGTGGCAACGCCGTCATCCCGGTCCTGAACAACGACCTGACCACCACCGGCTCATTGCGCCTCATCGCCATCAGCGTGCCCGGGCACGGTGCAGCCAACGTGCTGGCGAGCCAGTCCATTCGCTATGTGCCGCAAAGTGGCTTCGTCGGCATCGACAGCTTCACCTACACGGTGATCGACCAGGCGGGGACAACCACCAGCGCTACCGTGACCGTCAAGGTTCTGGCTGAGAACCGGCCGCCGCTCGCCACGGGCGACGCCTTTACCCTGGAGGCGGGGCAGACGACCGTGCTCGCCATTCTGGGCAATGACAGTGACCCGGATGGCGACCCGCTGCAGGTCGTGAGCTACACGATGCCGAGCCACGGCAGCCTCGCCTTCAACCCCGACAAGACGTTCTCCTACACGCCCAATGCCGGCTATCAGGGCACCGACCAGTTCACCTATACGATTCGTGACAACCGCGGCGCCAGTGCTTCGGCAAGCGTGCTGCTCAACGTCGTCGAGACCGCCGAGCAGCCGACCGCGGCCGACGATCATGTCACGACCGAGGCGGGCGTGCCGGTCACCATCGACGTCCTCGGCAATGATGGCCTGCCGGCCGGCCAGGAGATCCGGATCGTCGCCGTGACCCTGCCCTTCAAGGGCAAGCTCGTCTTCAACCTGGATGGAACGATCACCTATACGCCGGGCACCGGCTTCGTCGGGTTCGACGATTTCACCTACACCATCGGCAATGACAGGGGCGGCACGGCAAGAGCCAGGGTGACGATCGAGGTGACGCCGGCGGTCGAGGCCAGCACCTACGCGAACGGCTACAGCTATCGACGACGGATCGTCGTGCCTGCCAGCTCGGCACGCGGCGGCAGCCACGAGAACTTTCCCCTTTGGGTCGAACTTTCGGGCGCCTGGCTCAAATCGACGACCAACGATGGCAAGGTGGCCAGCGCCGACGGTCACGACCTGCGCTTCGAGCTCGAAGACGGCACCAAGCTCGCCCATGAGATCGAGCGCTACGACGCCGGCGCCGGCGAGCTCGGCGCCTGGGTCCGCCTGCCCGAGCTCGATGCCGGCCAGCCGACGGTCGTCCTGCTCCACTACGGCAAGGCCGGCCTTGCCGGGAGCGAGGCAAATCCGTCGGCGGTCTGGCAGGACTATCTGGCCGTCTGGCATTTGCCCGGCGGTGAGGATGTCACCAGCGCCGGTCGAGTGCTGGCGCCAACCGGCACCATTGCCGATGTGACCGATGGACTCGGTGTCGGTGCCCTGGCGCTCAACGGCAATGGCGTGCTGACGATCGGCGATACGTCCTGGCTGGAGGGGCTGCCCGCCTTGTCCGTGCAGATGCGGAGCAAGGCTGCCAGCACGGGCCACGATCAGGGGCAGCTCGCCGCCGGCCCGGCCGTATTCTCGAGCAATGACGGTGATCTCATCATCCGTTACCAATCGGTCGGCTACGGGGCCAACCAGCCGCAGAACCTGCTGCACAGCTCGATCACCACGACCGCGGGCAAGCTGCGCAACTCGAGCCCGGCCGATACCCAGTCTGCCGATTGGCAGAGCATCACCCTCGTTTGGCAGGCGGGCGAGGCGCAGAGCAGCCTTTATCTCGAAGGCGCGAAGGCCCAGCCGAGCTTCACCGAAACGATCAACAGCGGCAGTGCCACCACCCAGATCAGGGGCCCCCTCTATCTCGGCGCGAGCACGAGAGATAGTGCCGCGGGCGGCTGGGTCGGCCTGGTCGACGAGGTTCGCTTCCGGCCGTCCAGACTGGCGGATGCCTGGATCGCGGCCGAGCATCTCAACCAAAGCGCGCCGGCATTGTTCTATGGAGTGGGCGCAGAGGAAACCATCGAGACGGTCGGCGACAGCATCGTCGCCGTGCCGTTCGACCTGAAGACGTCGGCCGGCAAATGGATCGAGATCGATGTTCTCGCTGCGGCACAGATTCCGCCCGGCACGCCCAGTCCGACCATCCAGGCGACAAGCCAGCCCGCCAATGGCACCATCTCGGTAATCAACGACAAGATCCGCTATTCACCGGCGGCCAGCTTCGTCGGCGAGGATGGCTTCACCTTCACCCTGGCGGCTGCTGACAGGACCAGCACCGCACAAGTCAGGGTGATCGTCGAGCCGAGCGTTTCGCAGGAGCAGGGGGAGGGCGGATCGGCGGCCTCCTATCTCCGGACGGTGAACGTTGCGAACGCGGCTCAATTGTCGACGGCGCTGAGCAACGCCGCTGCCGGTGACGACATCGTCTTGGCGAACGGCACCTACAACAACACCTTCACCCTCTCGGCAAGCGGCACGGCGGCCAACCCCATCCGGATTCGGGCGCAGAACCCCAACAACGCGGTTATCCAGGGTCGCCTCTTCGTCGCCGGCCGCCACGCTATCGTGCAGCATCTCCGGTGGCAGAGCTTCACGGGCAGCGACAGCATTGTCGAGGTTACGGGCCGGGATTGCCGGCTGACGCGCAACTGGTTCATCGGCTGCGGTGTCTCGAACGGCGCCCAGCGCGGCATCGTCCGGCTGCAGCCCGGTGCTCACGACTGCGAGGTTTCCTACAACGAGTTTCGCCAGTTCGCCCAGCGCGCCATCTGCGTTCGCTCGGTCAGCGGTGGTGCCTTGCGGGCGGTGATCCGGCGCAACTACCTGAAGCAGAACACCGTCGTCTCGGGCTTCTCCGGCGTGGCCATCGGCTTCGGCGGCGATAGCGAGCAAGGATCCGCGATGCGCACCGAGCTTCTCGGGCTGGTCGAGTACAATCTGATCGAGGATGTCGGCGGCGGCATGGGCAACATCCTGCAGGCCAAGTCGTCGAAGAACACCTTCCGTTTCAACACCGCCCGCAACTGCGACAGCTTCATGGAAATTCGCAGTGGCCAGTTCTGTGATCTGATCGGCAACGCGATCCTCAACGGTGGTGGACCGTCCGTGCAGGGCGTCGGTCATCGCATGATCGGCAACTACAATGACGGCGGCGCCACCGGCTCCTGGCGGGATATGGGGCCACGGGGAGGCTTGCTGAGCCTGAAGACTCTCGGTGACAGCCAGTCGACCAGCCAGCAGACTTGGGCCGAGGACTGTCTCTTTGCCGGCAATATCGGCATTCTTCGCATGGGCGGCGGCGACTCCAGCTGGCAGCCGGCCCGCAACAACATCATCGAAGGGCACGATGGCGCCATCGTCAACTCGAACGCGACCAACACGACCACGCGCGCCCTGACGGTTGCAGTGCCGCCTTATCAGATCCTCACCGCCGCGGATGTTGGGCCGCTGGCGACAGCCGGCGAGATCGGCTGATCTGCCACTGCCGGCACCTCGAGGCCTGCTCTGGCTTTCGGACCAGAGCAGGCCTGCAGGCGTAACGTCGACACCGTGCCGGAGCTGCCACGAAGGGCGAGCGCCAGCTCCGGGTCGATCCGGAGCTAGAGCGTGCGCACGCCGGAACGCGCCATGGAATCCGCCAGCTGATTCACATCCCGGCAGGCCTTGAAGAGCGATTTGTAAGTGTTGTACTCGGTCGATCCATAAGGATATTTACGCATCGTGTTGTAATAGTCGATTGCTTGACTGTGATAATATTCTGAAACTTTCCACGCATTCTGCCCGGAATGCCGGCGCAGGATGGTTGCCGGATCGCCCACGCATTCATGCCCACTGGTGCTCGGCGCGCCGCTGGAACCCGAGCTCGAACCGCCGGAAGAACTCGAGCTGCCGGAAGAGCTCGAGCCGCCCTGCTGAGAGCTGGAACCGCTCCCCGTCGACGAACCCGAGGAGCTTGCCGGAGGCGCAGATGAGCCGCCAGCGGCACTGGGGCCGACCTGACTGGTGCTGAGCTTGCTGGCTGCGCTGCCAGCACTGCTGTTGCCCGTCGACCGTATCTGGGTTCCCTGATGACGACTAAGGTCGATACGCCCGTTGTGGCCTTCGATCGTCGTGTAGATCGCGGCGAGGTGGAGGCTGCCCCAGGCGCCGATGGTCGTCCGGCGTGCCACGTTGTTGGAGAGGCGGGCGTATTCGGAACGCGGGTGGGTGCCTTCCCGGCTGGCGGTCTGCGCCGACGTGACATCGCCGGCCAGAACCGAGATATCACTGTTCGACAGGCGATTGCCGCTTGCCACACAATTCTTGTCGCTCAACCAGATGCCCTTGCAGTTCTCCATCCAGTTGTTCTCGAATTTATTGTTCACCCCAAAACGGCAAACAAAAGCGCCGCCGCCAATCATTGTATTGCCGCGAATCACGTTATTGGAGGTCTTGGTATTGACGACCTGATCATGAGTGCATCTGACAAACAGATTTCGCTCGACCTGCACGGCCGCATTCAACGGTTGGTGCCTGTGCTGAAACCCAATCCCAATACAGACTTGGCTGCTGTCATGAAAATAATTGCCATAAATATTGGCATTGCGGCCTTGCCCATTGGTAAATGGATTGAAGGCAATGCAACGATCACCCCAGCCACTGAATTCATTGTAGCTGATAACCGTGTTTTGCACACCTTCCAAGCGGATACGACCATTGCTGCCAGAAAAGACACAGCCGTTAACTTGGCAATTGTGCTTATATATGTCTACACGCGTGCTCTTGAAGCGCAAGCCACTGACTTGAACATAGCTGCCCTTGAGTGACAGGCTCGAGCCCATGGTGGCTGACAGAGCCTGCTCGGCCATGATCCGGATCGGCGCGCTGCTGGTGCCACTCCGGCTGATCGAAAAACTGCCGCTCTTCGAATAGGTGCCACTGCGCAGGACGATGGTTGTCCCGCTCGAGGCATTGGCCAGCGCCCGATCGAGCTCTGAAGCGCTGCTGACCCAAACTGATGCTGCCATGGCCGGCGCTGACCCGATGGTCACGAGCGGTAGTGCCAGAGCGGTAAGCAGCAAGTGGCGGCGATTGGTAAGAGAGCTCATTTCATTCCTTCTTGGGCTGAAAAATCCGTACCGGTGAGGGCATGTACGGTGCTAGTGGGCAAGCCGGAGAATTGTACACCCGCGTATATGACGTCCCGCCACTGGGGTTATTCCGAGAAAAGATCATTTGCTTGCCTGCTTCGCCAGAAGCCACGTCACAAGAAGGTAGATCATAAGCGATACGCTCGACGCCAGACTGAACAGGAGGATGGCATCGTGTGCGTCGAGCTCGAGAACATAGCTGGCGGAGAAGCTGCCTATTATTGCTAATGTGCTAAGAATTGACGATATCAAAACTAGTCCTTGTCGCTTGAGATAATAAAGAACCTGCGAAATCGGCATTACCACAAAGCGTAAAAGATATAAAGGCGCGAGCAGCTGCACCATGACCCCGGCCGTCCGCCAGGATTCGCCGAATACCAATGCAAAAGCGGATGGAGCAAAAAACAAAACAGGCAACATGCCGAACAATCCGATAGCAGTAAAGAATAATAGTGTCTTTAAAAAAAAACGCAGAAGATCACGACTCTCGATATGGCGAAGCTCACCAAGGAAGACTTGACTGGCGGCTTCGCTGAGTACCCGAACCGGGAGACCCATAATTCTTTGGCTGAGTGCGTACCAGCCCGCCGTCGCGGGGCCAAAAAGCCACGCCATGACGATAACGGGGGCCATCTGGCAAATGCTCTCCAGCAATTGGGACGGCAGGGCCATCAAGGGATAGCGCCAGTTGGTGATGGCGCTTTGCCAGATTCTCGCCGGACGTTGCGCCGCGAAGAGCTGCCATTCGGCCCGCGGGACCCGCAGCGCGTGGTACCCGCTTCTTCCGGCGTAGCCGAGCAGATAGCCAACCACCAGGCCGGGCATGCCGGCGCCGGCGAAGCCGAATGCCAGCTGGCTGCCGGCCTGGCTGCCGAACTGCAAGGTGACGGCCTTGCCGTTGACCGCAAAACGCCCGCGCCGTACAGACCAGAAACTCAGTGCCGAACCCAGCCCCCAGAGCAGCATCGCCAGCGGCAGCAGCCAGAGCCACGGGCCGAGTTCCGGCGTGTTGATCAACGTCCGGAACCATGCGCCCGCCTGCCACACGAAGAGAGCTGCCAATCCTGTGGTCAGCAGGGTGCACAGGACTGTCATGCTGAACAGCCCGGCGGCATCGGCGTCATCCTGGACAATCGGAATCGCCATCTCGAAACGCAGCCCCGTGCCCATGCCGGCGATGGCCACGACCGCAGCGAAAACCGCAAAAACACCAAACTCCGACGGCGTGAACAACCGTGTCAGCAGTGGTGAGCTCACGACCAGAATCGCCTGTCCTGCCACGGTGCCGCTGGCCAGCATTAGCAGCTTGCGCAGGAACGGGGTTTCGGGCAGCAAACGGTGCACGCGATGCCTTAACAGCGAAAAGCGGTTCATGAGTTCTACTGAGAATATTGAATTGCTGATGCTGGGGCCGCGGACGTGTCGAAAATTGCCTGATGACGAGAGCACCCCTGCCTCACGCCCCGAGCTCGGCTGTTTAATCCATGATTAAGAATTTCACGCAAGGGTGGTTGGCGGGGCTCGCGATCGGCGTTGTCGCCTTTCTTTTCTATAGCATCAATCTCGAACGGCTGCCGGATGGTGACGAGTTCTATCATATCCTCGCGGCCAAGGGCCTGCTCGCCACCGGCGAGCCGTCGATCGGCGAGGACGGTCGCTACTGGCGCGGCTATCCGACGACCTGGCTGGTGGCGCAGAGCTTCTCCCTGTTCGGTCCGAGCCTGACCGCGGCGCGCCTGCCTTCCATCCTGTTCACGACGGCGCTGGTCGTCAGCTTCTTCATCTTCCTGCGGCGTGAAGCCAGCCCCGCTGCGGCCTGGATCGGCGCTGGTCTCCTCGCGCTGTCGCCGTTCATCCTCGCCGTCGCCCAGTTTGCCCGCTTCTACAGCCTGCAGGGCTTCGTCTTCTTCATTGCCGCCTGGCTCGTCTATCACCAGGTCGGCCGCTCCTGGTCACTTCCGCGCCATGCTCTGGCTGCCATTCCCGCCGTGCTGTTGCTCGCCTTCGCGACCTACCTCCAGCCGACCACGCTGCTCGGCATTGCCGGCCTCGGGCTGTGGGTCGTCGGCGCGGTCCTGCTGCCATGGCTGGCCCGCCCCGCCGTTCCGGCCAGGCTGAAGCTGTCGGTGCTGGCCGGCCTCCTGCTTGCCGGCATCGTTGCCGCCATGGCCGCCTGGGCGCTTGGCCTCGCTGATGAGCTCTGGGCAAGATACCGGGCGACGATGCTCTTCAATGAACTGCAGGGCGAGAACTTTCTGTTCTATCATCTTTGGTACATGTTGTACTATCCGACGCTCTGGACTCTCTCCGGCGTCATCGCGGTTCTGGCCCTGATCGACCGGCCCCGGCTCGCCGGCTTCGCGCTCACCGTCTTCGTCGTCGGCTTCCTGCTGAACTCCTTCGCCGCAGCGAAGAGCCTGCGCTACATCCTCTATGCCCAACCCTTCCTGTTCGTGCTTTGGGGCCTCGGCCTCGCCTCGATGCTCCGGGCCAGCCACGGGCTCTTGGGCCGATGGCACGATCGGCTCACGCCCGCCTTCAGCCACATCGCCGGCCGCATGGCCCGGCCCGTTGCCGGCCTTTTTCTCGGGCTCGCCCTCCTCTCGGTGGTGATCGTCAATCCGGCATGGCTGCGCAGCGTGACCATGCTCGCGGACGTCGCCATCCCGCCCCAGCCGCCACGCGAGAACTGGGAAATCGCCGCACCGGTGCTCGAGCCCTGGTTCGAGCAGGCCGAGGTCGTGGTGACGACCGAGGAACTCGGCCCGCTCTATTATTTCGGCCGGGCCGATGTTCTGCTCAGCGCCAGCAAGTTCGCCGAGCTCCCCGTCGCCACGCGGCACCCCTTCGCCCCAGATTTCCGCTCCGACGTGCCGGTGATCCCCGATGCCGCCAGTCTCGCGCAGGTGATGGACTGCCATGCCAGCGGCCTCTTCGTCACCAAGGCAAAATGGTGGGGCGAGGACACGTTCGCCCCTGAAGGAACGATGCGGGACGTCAATGTCGAGCAGCTGATCGAGGCCCGGACAACGCCGCTCGCATTGCCGGAGGATACGCATCTGCTCGCGTTCACGTGGGAACATCCCGATCCCTTCGAGCGGCCGGCCGACTGTGACGCATTGCCGACAGCTGGCGGATCCGGCTGAGATCTCGCCCGGCCGGTCGAACGCCGCGACCGGACGGGCCATGACCACCGGCCGCGCCAGGGCTCACAACGAGGGACACCCGATTTGCTGCTATGTCCGTTTGAAGACCCGCAAGCGACGCCCGCCCCCGGCCTGCGCTGGGAGGCGAACGATCGCTATGTCATCGGCTGGCGGGGTGCTCTCTACCTGCCCGGCGAGGCGAGCGGCGCTACGACGATCGCCCGCCTGCTTGCGGCCGGCGACGCGGCGGCGCTCGAGGGCCTGATCGATGAATTGCAAGGCGTCTATTGCCTCTTCGTGCTTATGCGAGAGCAGAAGATCTGGCGCATATTCAATGATCGGACCGCGCTCGCCCGGATTTACTATAGCGACAACCGGGTTGCGACCCGATTCCTCGATCTCGTGCGCGCCGAGGGCAAGGGCACGAGCGACACGGACACGCAGCGCGTGCTCGAATTCATCATGCAAGGTGGCAATTTCGGCCCGGAGACGCCGGTCACCGGCCTCAAGCGGTTGCGCCGGCTGCAGAGTCTGCGGGTCGACTATTCCAAACAGCCGGCGGTCACCGTCGTCGAGCGGCCCGATCCGCCGGATCGCCCCTTCGATCCCGATGATGTCCTCGGCTATTTCGACGAGCTGAAGCAGGCGATCGACGGCCACCATGTAAGTCTCGACCTGACCGGCGGCTTCGACTCCCGGGTCATAGCCTGCCTCCTGAGCCAGCGGCAGCTGCAGTTCGACTGCGGGCTGACCGGCATCCTGGGCTCCAGCGAACAGGCGGCAGCGACGCGCGTGGCCGCCGCCCTCGGTCGCCCGCTGACCTACCACGTGCACGACATCGAGACGCTCGAGGACGACCTGCCACGGCTGTTCCGCGATGGCGACGGCCTCACCGAGTTCCCGCGTCTGCACCGTGATCGACAGCTCTGCCTGAAGCGGCTGGGGCTGGGGGTCGAGGTCATGGTGCACGGCGGCGGTGGCGAGTTCTTCCGCGACAATTTCTACATCCAGGATTTTCCTCGCTACGGCGTACCCAACGCCAATATCGATCGCTTCTACCGGCTCCGGCTCATCCCGATCACCATTCCCGACGAGCAGCTCACCCCGGCGGGGCTCGATCTCCGGCAGACCATCCTCACGGAAACCAGGGCCCGCCTCGAGACCTGCCGGGCAGCCACCAACAACGAGACCTACGAGCGGATCTATCGCGATTTCCGCGCCCCGGAGCTCTTCGGCACGAGCTTCTCGAACTACCTTCACCTCGGCATGCAGGTCGCCGCCCCCTTCCTCGAGCATCGGATGATCCGCCTCGGCATGCGCATACCGCCCTGGGAGCGCTTCTTCACCCGCTGGCATCGACGGGTCATCACCGCGCATTGCCCCACTCTTGCAGCCCTGCCGACCAATGAGGGCTACACCGCGTCCAGCCGGCCGAGCCGCCTCGTCGCCGAGCTCGGCACCTATGCGCGGGTCCAGGCAGGGCGCATCGGCCGCAAGCTCACCGAGCGCTATCTCGGCAAGAGCCTGTTCCACAAGGTCGGCGAGCTCGAGGCGGATCCGCCTGGCTACCGCGACCGGCTGCGCCATTCGACGATGTTCACCCAGGCGTTCGATCGCCTGAAGCAGCAAGGCATCCTGCAGCCCGATCTGTCTGTCGAGAGCCTGCGCAACATCCATGTCGGTCGAATGATCACGATGGGCACCTTGCTGCGCTTTCTCGACGGTGAAGAGATCGACGGTCGCACTTGACGCTGCGCCCGGGACTTCCCCCACTTCTTCTTGCTCAATCGAGGCGATGCCGTGATCACCAAAATAGGCAGCAACATCAAAGCGATCGGGAGAGCCATTCTCGGTGATCAGCTGATGAGCTCGCTGCATGCGTGGCGCTTCTATTATCGGAATACGACCGGTCGTTCATTGCGCGATGACGTCGCCTTGCAGAGGATCGACAGTTATGTGAGCGAGGGGGCGGTCGTCGTCGATGTCGGCGCCAACAACGCCAACTGGTCCCATCGGCTCTCGCGCCTCGTCGGCCCGACCGGCAAGGTCCTGGCGTTCGAGCCACATCCCTACTATGCGGCGGTCACGCAGAAGACCCTGGGTCTGCATCGGTTGCGCAATGTCGAGCTCTTCGACTTCGGGCTTGCCGAGGCGCACAAGACTGCCCAGCTGCAGCATATCGGCGACGATGGGCGGCAGCTGAGTGGTCGCAGCTTCATCGCGGACAAGCCGGCGGCCGCGGGTCGGACGATCGAGATCGAGCTGCGCCCGCTCGACAGCCTCGTCGACGACCACCCGGAACTGGCACGCGTGGCGTTGATCAAGATCGATGCCGAAGGCTTTGAGTATTTCGTCGTGAAGGGCGCCATCGCGGTGCTCGAACGGGCCCGGCCGTTCGTGCTCGCCGAGACCGGTCACGCGCAACTGCACGGTCTCGACGAAGACAGTCTCTTTCGCCTGCTCGCCGAACAGGGCTATCGGGCTTATGGCTTCGCGGCCGATGGCGGCTTGCAGCCAATCGAGGGTTTCGCCGACATTCAGGGCCTCGCCAGCAACGATGCCTTGTTCGCGCCCGCCGACTGGACTCCGACGGCAGCCCGTGGAAAAAATTGAGGATCACGCGATACGGTGACCGCCGGGCCTCGCGGGTGCGGTCACCGCTTGTTCGAACGGATCGACCGATGCGAGTGGCTGCAATGTACCCTCATGCCGATGTGCAACGACCGGCCTGGAGCAGGCGCGCCGCCCTGGGCCTGCTCGCGGCGGCATCTTGCAGCGTTCTTGCCACCAGCGCACGAGCCACCGGGGATACGTTCCATCGAACGGTCGCCGTCGATGGGGCCCGGCAACTCGCGGACGCGCTCGCCACAGCCACACCCGGTGATGACATCGTCCTCGCCGCCGGCACCTACGATGGCGATTTCCTGCTGCAGCAGAGCGGGTTGCCCGAGGCCCCGATCCGGGTCCGCGCCGCGGCTGCCCATCAGGCGCGACTGACCGGCCGGCTGTTCCTCGCCGGCGACCATGCCGTGGCCCAGCATCTGGAGTGGCGCGGCACGCCCGTCGAGGGTGACAGCATCATCGAGCTGACCGGCCGGCATTGTCGGGTCACGCGCTGCCGCTTCATCGATGTCGGGGTGTGGAACGGTGCCCAGCGCGGCATCGTCCGCGTCGGCGCGCCCGGCAACAGCCGCGCTGATCACGCCGAGATATCCTACAATTATTTCAAGGATTTCGCCCAACGGGGCATCTGCGTCAACGAGCACGACCCCGGCTCGCGTCATGCCCATATCTTCCGCAACCACTTCGACACCAACATCCTCGGCGACAGCAAGGGCGGCAAGGATGGTGTCGCGATCGGCATCGGGGGCGGGGCGGGCCGCCAGCCCGACATGCTGCGCGAGCTGCACGCCATCGTCGAGTACAACCTGCTGGAGGAAATCGGCGGCGGCATGGGCAACAGCCTGCAGTCGAAGTGCTCCGGCAACATCTTCCGCTTCAACACGGTCAGGAACGCGTCGTCGCGGATGGCCCGGATCGAGATCCGTTCGGGCCGCAACTGCCAGGTGATCGGCAATGCGGTTCTCGGCACCGGCGGCCCGGTTGTGCTCGGGGACGATCATCTGGTGATCGGCAACTACAACGACGGGGCTAAGAGCGGCAACTGGACCGATATGGGGCCGATGGCCGGCGTCAGCGATCTCGACGATGTCGAAAGCATGGCCGCAGGGCGCCAGCCGGCCGCCCGCAACTGCCTCTTTGCCGGCAATATCGGCATCCTGCGGCTCGGCAGCGGCACTCGGGACTGGCCGATGTCGGTGCGCGGCACGATCATCGAAGGGCATCAGGGCGAGATCGTCGAGCAGAATGCGGTCGACACGCTCTATCGCGAGCCAACCTTCGAGGTGCCGCGTTACATCGTTCTCGGCCCGGCCGATGTGGGGCCCTCCGCCGCCTGAGAGGGCTCGGTCGCAACGAGCTGCAGCGTCAGGCTCCGCTCGCCGTCGGCCGTGCTGAACGCGTAGCGCAGACGGGTCGTCGGCCGGCGGGTGTAGAGGTTCGGGAACCACTCGGCCGGCTCGGCGCTGAGCGGCATGCTGCTCGACAGTCGAACGACGACGGGACCGCTGGTGATCGTGGCCGTGTCGCCGGCCAGGCTGACTTCGCAGTCAGGGTGGAGCAGAAGCCCCCCCTTGCCGGCATGGCTCCCCGCACCTTCGATGCGGTCGGTGATGCTGAGTCTGCCCGGCATGGCATCGAACCGCCGGATATGGCGCGGCCGCCCGGGCAGGTGGTCGAATCCGTCATGGGTGCCCTCGAAGACGAGGCGGTCGGCGGCACCCTCATAGCCGAGGACGATCGGCCGGGCCCGCCGGCCGCAGCGATGGGCACCATAGAAATCGCACTGCTCCGCATCGTCGATGACGAGCGTGTTGTGACTCTTGGTGCTGCGGACCTGCACCCGCTCCGGGCTCGCATTGTACTGAAAGGTGCCCTGGTCGACGATGATGCGCCGGCCGCCGACCGACCACTCGAAGCTCGAGATGTCGCCGTGGCCATGGCCGATCAGCTCGTCCGGGCCGATCGCCCCGCAATCGACGATGAGCTGCTCTTCGGCCGCGTGCAGACCATAGAAGCCACCCGCCGGCAGGGCAAAGGCGCCAGCGTCGACGGCCGGCGCCGGCCGCCCCGCCTCGGCGTGAGCCTGGAGCAGCTCGTCCGTCCTGTAGGCCATGCCCAGGCCGCCATCATTGAAGAGGGCGACCCCGCCATCCGGATGGGTCAGGCAGAGGGCGGCCGCCGCCATCCGGTCGAGGGCGGCGAGCAGCTTCGCCTCGAGCGGGGCGGCGAGGCGAGGGCCGGTGCCGCACAGGCTCGCGATCTCGAGCAGATCGCCGAGCACCTGGCAGTGATAGCTTGGCGAACGTTCGTAATGGCAGCCGTCATCGAGAACCTGCCAGGCGAGTTCGCTCGCCAGGAGGGCTTCTCCCTTGCGTTGCCAGCGGCTGGCTTCGGGGCCGGTGAAGAACGACCCGGCCCACAAGAGGGCCTTCAGGTCACGCATCAGGTGATTGCCGCGCAGATCGGTCTCGAGGTGCCGTTCCAGAAAGCGCAGCTGCTGTGCCAGGGAGGCCGTGGCCGAGGCGACGAAGGCATCGGGAAGCCGGGGGCGCCGGGCGGCAATCTGCTGCATCCAGACGACCACCCGGATCGCGAGGTTGTAGGACCACCAAGCGCACCGCCAGGCATCCCTGGCATGCAGCGGGTTCTTGTCGATCCAGTCCGAGACGATGGCAACGAACGCCCGATCGTCGACGGCTTCGAGGAACTCCATGAAGTGCAGGTTGATGCGCCAGCTTACCGTTTCGGGATCGTCGCCCGGCAGTTGCCAGTCGATCTGCAGCGGCAGCTCCATGCTGCCCCAGGGCTGCCAGAACCGCCAGCCGCCGCCCTCGCGCTCGAGCAACATGCGGGGGGCGAAGATCGGCTGGGGCAATTGCGGGGCAAGCGCAGGGGCCGGCTCGAGCGCAAGGCGACCTGCCAGCCGCCGCGCCAGTCGTCGCCGCACGGTGAGCTCGAGCCGTCGCGCGATTTGCCGGGGCGGGATGTGCCGCAGCATGGTCAGTTGCCGCTCGAGCCGCCGCAGCATCGTGGTCAGGCCTCGAGCCGGTCGGCGAGGTGGCCGGCAAGGCGCAGGGCCAGGGCGACCGTGGTCAGCGTCGGGTTGGCGTAGCCCACGGTCGGGAAGATCTGGTTGCCGACGAGATAGAGATTGTCCACCCCGTGCACGCGGCATTGGCTGTCGACCACGCCCGACTTCGGGTCGGCGGCCATCCGGGCACCGCCCATCTGATGACCGCCGATGGCGGCGAACTGGTCGAGCGCGGTCTCGGGATCGTAGGTGAAGGTAGCGCAGCCGGTTGCGGCCACGGCATCGCGAAAGAGAGCGAGTGTCCCTCGAATAGTGTGTCGATCGACCTCGCTCATGCGCCAGTCGACCCGCAGCCGGGGCATATCGAAGCGATCACGGCTGCTGGCGAGACCGATGCGGCTTTCCGGGTTGGGCGCCTGCTCGACGTTGAAGTCGAGGGGATAGCTCCCGGACCGGCTCGGCAGCACCAGGGATGGCATCTGCCGGCTCTGCAGATTACGCACCCAGAGCCACCAGGGCCCAAAGGCCGCGACCCTGGGCAGGTCCTTCAGCATGTTGAGGGCATGGCGACCCAAGAGCCGGTTGCGGCCTAGGGCGGCGAGCCGCTCGGCGGTCTGCCGGTCGGTCCAGGCGATCCGCCGGCTGTATTCGGGCACGAGCAGGTTCTTGGCGAAATAGGCGGCCGAGAGGATGCCCTGGCCATGCGCCGGGTCGACCACCGAGGGGTGGTTGAGGCGCACGATGCCGTTGGCCACCTCGTGCTCTTCCTGCGCCTTCTCGCTGACGGCGAAGCGGCGGCGGACATAGATCCCGTCATCGCTCTTCTCGTAGCCCCAGATCACCGCCCGGTCGGCCGGGGTGAAGCGGAGCTCGCCCAGCGTGCCTTCGATATGGGTGAGGTAGGAGCGGCCGAGCCAGCCCGAGTGGTTGCCGATGCCGTCGCGCATGACGTCGCTGGAGGCGAGCAGCAGCCGCACCGTCTCGAGCGCGCCCAGGGCGAGGACGTAGGTCTCGGCCCTGGCGACGAGACGCGTGCCGGCGAGCGTGCGCAGCTCGAGCGTCTCGGTCCGCCCGGCGGCATGGTGCAGCCTGACGCCGGTGCAGAGCACATGGTGCACGAGCCTGAGCTTGGCCGACTTGGCCAGCTCGTCGCGATAGTGGCGGCCGATATTGGTGGGCTTGCTGAACCGCTCGATCCGGTCGGTATGCAGGGCCGGGCTCGAGAAGCCCTCGACGAATGTGCCCTTGCCGGGAAGCGAGCCGCCAGCCGTGTAATCGAAGCGGCCGGCATCCACGAAGCGATTGCCCTTCTCGTACCAGGGCTCGAGCTCGGCCCGGTCGAAGGGCCAGCCCGAATGGGGGATCCACGAGCGGGCCCGGAAATCGATCGGGTCGAGCGGCGTGCACCGCCCGCCCCAGACATAGGAAGCGCCGCCGATGACGCGGCGACGGTAGAGATGCAGCGGCGCGTGGGGCGAGCCCGGGGCGACCTCGCCCGAGGAAAGTGCCTCGATCTCCTTCTCGGGCTTGAAGCCGCCGGCCTCGACCAGCAGCACCTCGATGCCCGCCGCGGCGAGCGAGCGGGCCACGGCGATGCCCGCCGGCCCGGCGCCAACGACGCAGACGGCCGCCGTCAGCGTCTCGCCGTCGGGCAGCGTGCGGGCATCGATGAGCAAGGCCGTGCTGTTCCTTCAGGCCAGGGCGGCGAGATTGGCCTCGAGATGCCCGCGGCTCGACATGCCGACAAGGGCGACGGCAAGTCCCGGCAGGGCCACGGCTTCCTGCAGCAGGCTCGCCCGTGACGGGGCATCCGCCGCGGCTCCATTGCTGCCGGCGAAGAGCTCGCGGCCGACCACGGCGATGCCCCGGGCCTCGAGCTCCGGCAGGAGCGGAGCAAGGGATTGCCGCTCCGGGCGGCCGACCGGCAGCTGGATCGCCTCCACGCCGGGCAGCCGGGCGGCCAGGGGGACATCGGCCATGGTTTCGACCGAGACACCGAGGCAGCGGATCTTGCCCGCTTCCTTCAGTCGGGCGAGCTTGTCGAAGAGCGCCGCATCGCCCAGGACGTCGACCGGCGGGCTGTGCAGCATGAAGATGTCGACCCGGTCGGTGCCGAGGCGCTTCAGGCTGGCCTCGAGCGCCCCTGTCAGATAGTCGGCGGAAAAATCGGTCGACAGCTGGCCGGCACGCGCCTTCTTCACCCCGTCCTTGAGGCCCGGCAAGAGCTTCATGGCCATTTTGATCGGCGCCTTCAGACGGGCGGCGAGGCGGGCCTGGCCCGAGAAACGCCGTCCGGCCTTGGTCGCGATCAGGACCCGATCGCGGTCGGCGCCGAGCGCCGCACCGAGCAGCCGCTCGCTGTCGCCCTGGCCATAGATGTCGGCCGTGTCGAAATAGCTGACGCCGCGCTCGACCGCGAGGCGGATGGTGGCCTTGGCTTCCTCGGGGCTGCTCGTGCTGCCGAACGAGCCGAGGCGGCTGCAGCCCATGCCGAGCACGGACGTGGCGAGGCCGGTCGTCCCGAAGTTTCTCCGCTCCATCGTTCCTTGGTCCCGGGAGGGCAACAGCAGAACCCGATCGTCCCTGTCCTCGCGCCACCACTGCACGGGCCCGAAGCCCCGATCAGGGCCAGTTCCGACTGAGGTCACCGCGTTCAGGACAATCCTTCCTGGCGCGCGCCCCTCCTATCATGGTCCGCGAGGCTGGCAATGGTGTTTTCGGGCGGGCCTTGCGGATCAAGCCGGACTCGAGAACTTCGGCGGCAGCCAGCGCTGCATGCCGAGCCGACGGCCGATCGACGATTCGGTGATCGTCAAGGCGAGCCGGGTGTACCAGTTCCGATGCCCCTCCCGAACCCCGGCGACAAGGACCCGGCTGCCGAGCATCTGGGCCTCCTTGTCGATATAGCGCGGCGAGAAATGGCTCCGGATCGCGGCATGAAAGAAGCCCTGCTGGCCCGGCCGGCACAGGTAGACCTTGCCCGGCGAGACCGCGAACGGCTGCAGGCGCGCGCCCGGTTCCTGCAGGAAGCTCATGGTGCCGACCGCCACCTCTGGCCAGAACTCGTTGAAGAAGTCGTCGAGGATGACGATGCCCTGCTCGGCCAGTGTGGCATCGGCCAGGCTCAGGTCGTTGTGGACGCATTCGGCGGTGTGGCCGCCGTCGATCGAGAACAGCAAAGGCTGGCCGACCTGCTCCAGGATCTCCGCCGGCTGCACTTCCAGGGACGATTTCTGCAGGATCTGCACCCGTGCCGGGTCGCCGCCGAAGCGGGCGAGGTTGCGGAGAAAGATGGCTTTGTCACCCTTGCCGGAATGATCGACGTTCAGATGCTGGGCATCGAAGACGTCGATCACCATGTCCCGCTGCCCCGTGCTCGCCAGATGCAGGAGGATGAACAGACGGCCATGATGGGCACCGATCTCGACGGACGCCCCTTGCACCTTCTCCTCTTCGAGCGTGGCCGCGAGCCTGGCTATCAAGAGCGAAGAAAAGTCTGCAAGCCAACCGTTTACCTTCTTGTGTTGACCATTGACGTAACGATCGACCAGCAGCCTCAAGACGGGCACTCCGATGGATGGCGAGGGTTGAACGACATTGTCTGCTCTCGTTGACCGAGGCTTGCGGCCGCATGCGCCGCCAGGACCGTGGAAGGCTGATCCGATGGGTGGCTCGAGGCGCTTGCCGACCTCTGCGCCAGCGGAATAAGGTAGTCTTGCGCTGCTCGAGCACCGGGGCTCTGCCACCTGTGGACCCGCAGCTGGAGCAGGCATCCCAAATCGCCGCCTGCTTGGCAAACCGCCCGCTCGATGACAACAACGATTGCGTTGCTCGAGGCCGTGACCACGCGCGGCGCGGCACGATGTGCGCCGAGCGTTCGCGACTCCATCGCCGATAGGAATCCTTGTGCGCGTTCTCGTTGTCAATCCGTCCTTGTTTGCACCTTCCTATGACTATCATTTTTGCCGGGCACTGACGACGATCGGGGATGCGGTCACCATGGTCGGGCGACCGCTGCGTCAATATGAACAACTCGGCGACGAGCCCTTCGCCTTCGCCGACCTGTTCTACCGGGCCACCAGCAATCGGGAAGTCGGCTGGCAGACCTCCCGCCTCGGCCGCATCCGCAAGGGGGTCGAGCACGCCCTGGGCCTGCGGGCGCTCAACCGGCTGGCGATCGAGCAGGCGGCCGACATCGTTCACTTCCAGTGGCTGGTCCTGCCTTTCCTTGATCGCATCGCGCTCAAGCAGCTGCGACGGCGCAGCGGCCTCGTGCTCACCGTGCACAATGCCGAGCTCACCACCCACAGCACCAGTGCCGTGGTCGGTCGGCTCGGCGCAATGCTTCAGGCCCTGGGCCGCCGGGGGGCGGTGCTCGGCTTCGATCGCTACGTCGCCCACACCGTCAAGACCGCCACCCAGCTCGAGCGTCTCGGCATCGAGCCCGAGCGCATCGTCCTCCTGCCGCACCCGCCACTCGCCCTCGATGTCGGAGCCGCGCCACCAGCCATTGTCGAGCCGGCAACCGACCGCCGCCGCGACATCCTCTTCTTCGGCGCCATCAAGCCCTACAAGGGGGTCAGCGTCCTGATCGAGGCGGGCCTCGCCATGGCCGCGCGGCGGCAGGATTTCCGCATCACCATCGCCGGCCGGCCGTTCCAGCCCCTGGACGAGCTGCGCGCCCGGATCGAGGCTGCCGGCGCCGCCCATGCCTTCCGCTTCGATCTCGACTATCTGCCCGACGAGCGGCTTGCCGCCTACCTCGCCGCGGCCGACGTCGTGGTCTTCCCCTATCGCGACATCGACGGCAGCGGTGCCCTGGCGCACGCGGTCAGGTTCGGAAAGCCGATCGTCGCGAGCCGCGTCGGCGGCTTCGCCGAGGCGCCCGTCAAGGATCATGTCGCTCTCGTCCCGCCGGAGGACCCGCAGGCGCTCGCCGCCACGCTCGAGGGCCTGCTCGACGACCCGGCCAGGTGCCAGGCGCTGGCCGGCCAGAGCCGCCGGCTCGAGACATTGCTGCCGTCCTGGTCCGACTTCGGTCAAGCCTGCCACAAGGCCTATGTGGACATCCTCGAGGAGCGTCGATCCGCCTGATCGCCTGCGGCTGCCAGCCGGTGCGCCTCGTTGAACGCCGCCTCCAGCACCAGAAACGGCGCCTCCCAGGTCCACCTGGCCTCGACGAACGCCCGCCCGGCCAGGCCCAGTGCCCGGCGCCGCGCGGCATCCCCGAGCAGTTCGAGCACGGCGGCCGCGAACGCAGCAGGCTCCCGGGCGAGCAGTAGCGCCTCGCCCGCCGGCGCCTGGATGCCCTCATTGGCCTCGGGCGTGGCGACCAGCGCCTTGCCCATGGCGAGCGCCTCGAGCAGCTTGTTCTGCAGCCCCGCAGCCGCACGGATCGGGGCCACGCACACGGCACCCCGGGCGATCCAGTCCGCCGGCTCGTCCACCGTGCCGGTGACGGTGACCCCGTCACGCCCGTCATGCGCGAGCAGCGCCGGCGTCGGATCGCGGCCGACCAGGAAGAAGCGCGCCGCCGGCCGGGCCGCCCGGACCAGCGGCCAGACCTGCGCCAGGAACCACAGCGCCGCCTCGACATTGGGCGCGTAGCGCATGACCCCGGACATCACGACCGTGTCCGCCTCCTCCGCCTCCGGGCGCGGCGCGAACCGCTCGGTGTCCACACCGTGCGGGCCGAAGACGACATTGTCGATCGGCGGCTGACCCTGCTGCCCGCAGGCCGCCTCGATCGCCTCGACATCCTTGGCACCGATGAGCACGGTGCGGTCGGCGATCTGCCAGATGCGCGATTCGTAGGCCGCCATGCGGCGGCTCTCGAGACGGTAGAACAGCCGTTCCCACCATCGCGCCGCGTTGCGTGCCAGCCGCTCGGTGTTCAGGGTCTGCGAGAGTTGCAGGGCGAGGAAGCGGACCGGCACCAGCCCCTCGAGCCCGCGCAGCGCCTCGGCACTACGGATGTAATAGGCGTAGGCCAGATCGTAGCGGCGCCCCGCCGCCACCTCGCGCACTGCCGCGAGCTGCTCCGGCACGCAGAGATAGCCGATCTGGAGAGGCCAGCCGCGCAGCCACCCCAGAACCCCCTGCCACAGCGCGGCGAGCTTGCCATGCTCGACCAGTCGAACGCTGCGGCAGCGCGCCTCGAGCCACTGCCGGTGCTCGGGCCGGAGCGTCTCTCCCTTGGCGAGCAGTGTCACGAGGTCGACCCGATGCCCGCGTGCCGCCAGGAACTCCAGGAGATGCGCCACGGTCAGCTCGTCGCCGCGGGTCATGGGCAAGGGCGGCCGGCTGTAGATGAAGAGAATGTCGAGGCCCTGTGGCGCCGGCTCGAGCCGCATCGGCCGCGGCACGCGATCATAGCCGTCGAATCGCCAAGGGGGGGAAGGGGCTGCCGCTGTCGCCTCAGCCATCGAAGCCCCGAAGTTGGGGAATATCGAGCCGTGGCACCGCCGCCGGCAGGGCTGCCAGATGCTCGGGCATCGGCTTGCCGAGCACGATGAGCCCGACATGCGCCGCTGCCGTCGCGAGATCCCGCGTCAGGCAGGAACGCAGCACCTCCTGGTGCTCGGCGGCAAGGGCGAAATTGACGCCCACCAGCTGGCTCGGGTCGAGATCGGGGTCGAACACCCGAAGATCGTAGCCGGCATCGAGCAGCGCCTCGGCGAGCTCGAGCAGCGGACTGTTCCGGAGATCGTCCGTCTCGGCCTTGAACGAGAGCCCCATGAGCAGGATCGGGCCGGGCGGGGCGAGCCGCGCCTGCACCGCCTGCGCCAGCCATGCGGCGTGCACCGCATTGCTTTCCCGCGTGCCGCCGAGCACCGGGACCTGCACCCCGACCTCCCGGGCGAGCGCCAGCATTGCCCCCAGATCCTTGGGCAGGCAGGAACCGCCGAACGGGCCGCCCGGGCGCAGATAGGCAGCCGAGACGTTGAGCTTGGTATCCGCGAGGAAGATATCGGCCACGGTCTGGGGGTCGATTCCCTTGGCAATCGCCAGCCGGCCGATCTCGTTGGCGAACGCCACCTTGAGCGCGTGGAAGGAGTTGTCGACGAACTTGACCATCTCCGCTTCGGCGAAGCCGACCTCGAAGACGGGGGCGTCGAGCCCGTCATAGATACCGAGGAGCCGGCGGCTGGCCCCGGGATGACGCTCGCCGATGACGATCTTGGGCGGCGCGTAGTAATCCTTGACCGCCGTCGATTCGCGCAGGAACTCCGGATTGAACGCCACCTCGTAGCGCTGCCCCGGCGCCTCGCCCGTGGCCGCCTCCAGCGTCGGCAGGACCAGCCGCTCCATCGTTCCGGGTGCCATGGTGCTGCGGAAGACCAGGAGCAGGGGGGTCGCCGTCCGACGGTCCTCGAGCTGGCGGCCGAGCTGCCGCGTCACCTCCAGAAGATGGACCATCTCGAGCTTGCCGTCGGCCCGCGACGGCGTGCCGACGCAGATCATCACCAGATCGAGGGAATCGAGCCAGGGGGCGAGGCTCGACCCGCTCGAGAGCCGCCCGGCCGCCAGCCCGGCGGTCAGCAGCGCCTCCACCCCGGGCTCGACGACCGGCGAGCGGCCGGCACCGATCGCTTGTACCTTGGCCGAATTGATGTCGATGCCGTAGACGTGATGTCCGTCCTTCAGCAGGCAGGCGGCCGTCGTCGTTCCGACATAGCCGAGTCCTAAAATCGCGATGTGCAAGATCGTCCGTCCTCGTGCGGCATCGCCGCCGCTATAAGCATGGTCGCGGTGGGTTTAGCAGCCTTGGTTCAAGGAACAAGGAGACGGGCGCGCCGCCCTGCTTGCCGGCTCATGACGGTGAGTGTTACTCGCCCTTGCCGACCAGCGAAAGGAGCCGTGTTTGGCCGTCGACCACGTTTCTCGCGCCGATCCACCGCTCGGCCTCCTGGGCAGGCTGCAGTGGCTCGCCTCCCAGCTCTTCTCGCTCGAGACGCTGCTGGTGCTGTTTCTCTATGGCGTCCGCCTGCACGCGCTGCTGCCGAGCCCGCCATTGCCCGAGACAGTGTTCTATGGCGCCTTGAGCGCTGGCATCGGCGCCTGGATCATCCTGCGCGAGGGCATCTACTGGCGTGGCATCCCCATCGTTCTCGCCGGCCTCGTCTTCTCGGGCTGGATGGTGGCCTCCTATGGCTGGTCGCCGTCGCGAGTCCTCGCCCGCGAGAGCCTGCCGTTCATCATGGGCGTGAACCTCTGGGCGATCTTCGCCGCTGCCTGCATCGTCGCCGGATCGCGCGAACGGATGTTGCGCCTGCTGATCCTGATGATGCTGATCGCGATAGGGTTGAGCCTTTATGGGACCTATATCGAGCTCGTCTATGGCAACTTCCGCTTCTACACGGGGCCAGACGGTGACTGGCATCATCGCACCTATCTCGACTGGGGCAATTTCATCTGCCTCGGCGCCGCCGTCGCCCTCGGCATCACGATCTATGGCCGCTTCGGCAGCGCCAGGCAGCTGCTCGCGGTAGCTGCATTCGGCATCTGCTTCTATTTCCTGCTGTTCAACGGCGCCCGTGGTGCCATGCTCGGCGTGATGTTCGCCGGCGTCGCCGCCTTCATGGTCAACCTGCCAACCGTTCGGCGTGGCACGATCGAGATATCCCCCGCCCTGCTCGTGGCCCTGCTCGCCATCCTCGCCGTCGCCGGCTATATCGGCTATCTCGTTTCGATCGGCGAGGCTCCGACGACCTTCAACCGCTTCCTGCGGCTGTTCGACCAGGCCGATGACCCGTTGCTGCGCGTCGGTGCGAATCGCTTCGACTACTACGCCGGCGCCTACCGGATCTGGCTCACTTCCCCCATATTCGGCCAGGGACTCGCCGGCTTCACGATCGCCTTCTGCGGCTATGACCAGCCGGGCTGCCACCCGCACAACGCCTTTCTCCATGTCCTTGCCGATTTCGGCCTGATCGGCTTCTTCTTCTTTGCGGTGTTCCTCTGGACCGGCCTGCGCCATTGCACGCTCGACCGCCTGCGGCAGGATCCGCTGCAAATGACCCTGCTCATGACCTGCATCACCATTGCGGTGTATGCGATGGTGGCGGTCGACCTGCCCACGGATCACCGCGTCTTCTTCTTCGTCGGCCTGCTCGCCCTGCGTCCACCGCCACCCGACACACCCGCCGACATGGAGGACGACGACTGAGCTCCCCGATTATCCCGGCCTTGCCGTGGAACGCTGACGCCGCCCGGCGCTTGTTCCACCTTGCTGGCAAAAAGTGGCAGAAGCGGGGAATGAGCGGCCGTCGCTGCCCTGCCACGACGCGCTTCGCGTGAAACCGGCTTCGAGCCATTTCAGCCCTGGAACAAACACGGAATGTCTCATCATGAGCGGGTTGCCGGCCTCCCAACGGCTGTCAGACGGGCACCGACCGTTGCTGAAATACCGCCACTGCGTACTCTAAGGTTCCTGCCCATGGCCCTGCTAATTGTCCTAGGGGGCTTGTCGGGCTACGCCCTTGGCGATCCCGACCGCTCCAGAGAACCCACATGCTGACCCGCGCCCAGGCAGGACCGATTACCGGCAAATCCGGCGGCTTCGGCTCGCTCCTCCTGCCGGGAGTCGATGTCCTGACGTTCTTCGTCTGCTTCTCGATCGGCGGACTGGTCAATCTCTCCTATTCGAACATGACCGAGGAGCGCGGCATCATCCTGCTGCTGCTGACCGCGGGCTGCGTGACCTTCTTTCAGCAGATGGGGCATTACAGCCGACGCCGCCAGCTCTGGCAGGAAACCGGCGACGTGGTGGCGGCGGCGGCCATAGCGCTCGTCATCGACGCAGCCCTGCTCTATCTGTTCAAGCTCAATTTCTCCCGGGCCTGGGTCCTGGCGAGCTGGCTTCTGGTCGCCCTCGCCGTGCCGTTTGCCCGCCTTGCCGTCAAGCGGCTGAGCCTCAGGCTC
>JAUIID010000226.1 GCA_030431615.1 Alphaproteobacteria bacterium | reverse complement strand
TCCCCACCTAAGGGCAACCAAAGTCACCCCAAGCGAAGACCTACCCGCGTCTTCCAGAAGATGCACATGCGACACCAACGCCGCCTGCACATCCCCTCTCCATACATCCAACTTGTCAAAAGAACATCGGGCCGCTCACGCGGTTAGCAGGAACAGGCCCGTCAGGGATCGCCACGGTCGATCGCCGCGGCGGAGGTGATGTCTACGCTCGACCTCGCAGGTGATCAAGCACTTTTTTTCGGTCATCGATTCGGGGGTCGGAAGGCCATCGCCGCGCACCGCCGGACACCGGATGCCGCGTTGACCCGGAAGCACTAATCGCGTAAGCGCACGCCAGTTTTCCCATCAGATCGCCCGTCCGGCCCGCGGCCTCGCCGCCGGGAGGCGTGCGGTACCTGGCTTTCGAGGATCGACGTCCATGGCTGTCCCACGCAAGAAGACCAGCCCGCAGAAGCGCAACCAGCGCCGGGCACACGACTCGCTGACCCTGCCCTCGGTGATCGAGGACAAGGATTCCGGCGAGTTCCGTCGGCCGCACCACATCGACCTCAAGACCGGCATGTATCGTGGCCGGCAGGTGATCGTGCAGAAGGCCGAGGTCGTCGACGACGAGGATTGAGGCGCCTGGGGGCCACTGACTTCACCGGACGTCCGCGGAGATAGCGGCCGTCCGGCGCGGGCCCGACGAGCCCCCCTGCTCATTGATGCACCGAGACGAACCTTCAGCGGCTGCCGCTGGAGGTTTTTTGCGCATGCCGCTGCATATCTCCGCCGGCCGCCGCCAGGCGACGGTCATCACCTGCACATGGCGGGGGCGGCTTGGTTCGCTCGCGGTGGCGGTTCACCATGAAGCGTTCGATCTGGCGGCGGCGCCGGCCGGAGCGGATCTGTTCCGCCGCGAAGCTGCGCGGCCGGATCCGCCGGCGGTTGCCCTGCCCGACGAGATCGAAGCAGCGCTCCGCGGCAATCAGCCGGTCACTTCCCGTGAAGATGCCTGCCACCAGGATATCCAGACGATGAGCCTGCCCGGCGAGGTCGACCGGCCGGTCGGCGGGACATGCCTCCTCGGCCACGCGTGAGACGAGGCTGCGAAACGTGCCGATGTTCAGGAACTCACCGGTCTTCAGCGGTCCCTGCAGCGACTGGGATCGGTAGTCGCGCTGCTCCGAGAGCGTGGCGTCCTGTTCGCTCAGGACGGTCGTGTAGGACCGGCCGTCGGCGTGCAGCGTCGCGACCACAGAATCCATGTAGATCGGCTGAGCGCTCATGTTGGCGATGAGGCAGTTGGCGTTGTCGAAGGCGCCGGCACCGAAATTGATGAGAATCTTCGGCCGGTTGGCATTGCGGTAGCTTCTGAGCATGAAGTCGAGATAGATCGCCCAGACGAACAGCGTCGCCACGCTCGCCAGAGCGCTGATCGTGCCGTTATGCTGCTGCAGCCAGTCCCACATGTCCTGTCGATGACGGTGCTGCCGGCGCTGAGGGGCCGCGCGGCGGGCGGGTTCACGAGCGCCAACCCGCAACCAGCCGGAACGTTCCCTGCGCATCGCCAGGAGCACAGGCGTCATGGGCCGGCCCGGCACGAAACCGGGCAGCGTCCAGCCGACATGTCATGGGAAGGGATGGTAGCGGAGGAGGGACTCGAACCCCCGACACAGGGATTATGATTCCCCCGCTCTACCAACTGAGCTACTCCGCCGAGCCGCTGTGGAGATATGTCCGACGACGCCCGGCGTCAAGCACCCAAAACCGTTGCCGCGTGCGGCTCGATGCCGGCCTTGCCACGGGCCGGCGATGTCCGCTCGATCCACCCGCCGCCGAGCAGCCGCTCGCCGGCATAGAGCACGGCGGCCTGGCCGGGTGCGACGCCGGCCTGGGGCTCGTCGAAGGCGAGCCTGGCACTTTCGCCAATGGCCGGTGCCGCGAGGCGACCCGTGACAGCCGGCTCGTTGTAGCGATGCTTGATGGCCAGCCGGTCGCCGGCGGCCGGTCGGCCGAGCCAGTTGCAGTCGGCGACGGTGAGCCCGCTCGTGAGCCCCGCCGCGCGCGGGCCGACATGGACGATGGCCTCTTCGGCATCCAGCCCGACGACGTAGAGCGGCTCGCCCTCGGCGACCTTCAGCCCGCGCCGCTGGCCGACGGTGAAGCGGCCGATACCGGCATGCTCGCCGAGCTGGCGGCCGTCGACGTGGAGGATCGCACCCTTGCGCATCGCCCTGGGTGCCAGCTTGCCGACGATGTTGCTGTAATGCCCGGTCGGCACGAAGCAGATGTCCTGGCTCTCGGGCTTCTGCGCCACCGGCAGGGCCAGGCGCTCGGCCACGGCCCGGGTCGTGGCCTTGTCCAGCGCGCCGAGCGGGAAGCGGACGAAGTCGAGCTGGTCCTGCGTCGTGGCGAAGAGGAAGTAGCTCTGGTCCTTTTGCGCATCCCGGGCCCGCCAGAGCTCGGCCCCGGCCCGGCCGCCGACCCGCCTGGCGTAGTGGCCCGTGGCAAGGGCCACGGCACCCAGCTCGCGCGCCACCTCGAGCAGGTCCCGGAACTTGACCCGCTGGTTGCAGCGCACGCAGGGGATCGGCGTGCGCCCCGCGGCGTAGCTCTCGGCGAAGTCGTCGATGACGGCCGCCTTGAAGCGAGCCTCGAAGTCGAGGACGTAGTGCGGGATGCCGATGGCATCGGCGACGTTGCGGGCGTCCTCGATGTCCTGGCCGGCGCAGCAGGCGCCCTTCTTGCCGGCGGCCTGGCCGTGATCGTAGAGCTGCAGGGTGATGCCGACGACGTCGCAGCCGGCTTCCTTCAGGAGGGCCGCGGTGACGGCGCTGTCGACCCCGCCCGACATGGCGACGACCACCCGCTCGCCGGGGGCGAGGGCGAGCCCGGCGAGGTCGATCTCAGCCATCGAGCAGGCTCGTCCGCGGCACCCGAACGACGAGACCGTCGACCCTGGCCTCGACCCTGATCTGGCAGCCGAGCCTGGAGGTCGCCGCAAGACTCTCGGCCAGGTCCAGCATCTCCTCCTCCTCCTCGGATGGCGCCGGCAGGCGGGCGAACTGGGCAGGCTCCACGATCACGTGGCAGGTGGCGCAGGCCATGGCCCCGCCGCAGGCGCCTTCGATGGCGATGTCGAGGTCGCGCGCCACCTCGAGCAGGCTGGCGCCGGCCATGGCGTCGGCACTGATCTCGCGGCCATCCGGCAGGACGAACGTCACGCGCACTCTTGCCCCAGGTTCAGACGGAGAAGCTCTCTCCGCAACCGCAGCGCGCCTTCTCGTTCGGGTTGCGGAAGACGAACATGGCGCCGAGGCGGTCCTCGACCCAGTCGATCTCGGTGCCGAGGACGAACATCACGGCGGCCGGATCGACCACCACCTTGACGCCGTCCTTCTCGACCACCGTATCGTCGGCGGCGATCTCGTGGGCGAAATCGAGCTTGTAGCTCATGCCCGAGCAGCCCGTGCTCTTCACCCCGAGCCGCAGCCCGGCGGCGGTCTGCTCGTTGCTCAGAAGGTCGCGCACCCGCGCCACCGCAGCGGGCGTGAGATCGACCAGGGCACCTGACATCGGCGAAGTCCCGTTCACTTGTTCAAGGCTCTTATGTCGTCCCGATCGGCCACGGGACAAGGCCAGACTGCCCGGATCGCCTCTAGAGTGCGTCTTTGCGGCGGCGCCGGGCAAGATCGCCCCAGGCATCAAGAAAGCGGTCGATGTCGGCGGAAGTGGTGCTCCAGCCGAGGCTGACGCGGATGGTCGAATCCGCCAGCGCCGGTGCGACACCCATGGCGGCGAGGACGTGGCTTCGGGCGACCTTGCCGGACGAGCAGGCGGCACCAGCCGAGACGGCCACGCCGGCGAGATCGAGCGCCATGACCTGGGTGGCGGCCGCCATGCCGGGCAACGCCAGGGCGGTGATGTGCGGGGCGCGCGGCGCGTCAGCCCCGATGACGACGGCATCCTCGACGAGGCGGCAGGCTTCCGCCTCGAGCGTGCGGCAGAGCGCCGCCAGCCGGTCCGCCTCCTCAGGCTCGATGGCGCCGGCCGCCGCGGCGAAACCGGCGATGCCGGCGACATTCTCGGTCCCGGCGCGCCGGCGGTGCTCCTGGCCGCCGCCCCGGAGCAAGGGGTGGAACGCGTCGGGATCGCGCAACCAGAGGGCGCCAGCACCCTTCGGACCGCCCAGCTTGTGGGCGGAGAGGGCCGCGCTGTCGGCGCCGAGGGCGGCGACGTCGAGCGGAACCCGGCCGAACGCCTGCACGGCATCGACATGCAGCCGCGCACCGGCCCGATGCGCCAGCGCGGCCGCCTCGGCCACGGGCTGCAGCACGCCGGTCTCGTTGTTGGCGAGCATCAGGGCAACGCAGGCGACATCTCTTTCTTCGAGTGCCGTCGCGAGTGCCTGGAGGTCGAGCCGGCCGGCGCTGTCGACGGCCAGGGGCTCGACGCCGGGCTGGGCCAGCACGGAAGGGTGCTCGACGGCAGCCGCCAGCATCCGGCCGCCTGCACCGAGGGCTGCGGCATTCGCTTCGGTAGCGCCACTGGTGAAGACGATGCCGCCCGTGGCACCGCCGATCGCCGCCGCCAGCGTGCGCCGGGCCGCCTCGACGACGGCGCGGGCTGCCCGGCCCTCAGCGTGCACCGACGAGGCATTGCCGGCGAGATCGAGGGCCCGGCCGATGGCCGCCCGGGCAGCCGGGCGGAGCGGTGACGAGGCGGCGTGGTCGAGATAGACGCGCGCCGTCACCGGCGCAGATTGGCCACCAGCACGCGGTCGGACCCGTCGTCCGGCTGCTGGACCGGTGCCGCGGCGCGGGCACTGGCGATCTCGTTCTCGAGCTGCTCGACCCGCGCGCAGAGCTGGTCGATGGCGACCACCACCGGATCGGCCCTAGCTCCGGGCTCGTTGCCGTAGGCGGGGAAGCAGGTCGTGCCGGTGGCCGCGAGGCGTCGGGCCACCGCATGGCCGGGGACGCCGACGACGGTCGAATGGGGCTCGACGGCCTGCAGGACGACGGCGTTCGAGCCGATCCTGGCCCCCCGACCGACGGTGAACGGGCCGAGCACGGCGGCACCGGCGCCGACCACCACGCCGTCCTCGAGGGTCGGATGGCGCTTGCCGGGGTCGCCGCTCACGCCGCCGAGCGTGACACCCTGGTAGAGCGTCACATCGTCGCCGATCTCGGCGGTCTCGCCGATCACCACGCCCATGCCGTGGTCGATGAAGAAGCGCTCGCCGATCCGCGCACCCGGGTGGATCTCGATGCCGGTCAGGAACCGGCCGAGCTGCGATATCCAGCGGGCGAGCAGGAGCCAGCCGGACGCCCAGAGCCGGTGGGCCAGACGGTGCAGGAGGAGGGCATGCAGGCCGGGGTAGCAGAGCAGCACCTCGGCCCGCGACCGGGCGGCGGGATCGCGGGCAAAGACCGCCTCGATGTCATCCCGGATTCTCTTGAACATCGGCGCTCGCATGCGGTATAGGCCGCAGTCTGCCCAACGCCAGTCACGCTCATCGGCTTCGGCCCCTAACGGGACGTACGCTTTGATGCGCGGCTCGAACGAAGAACGCCTGACGGCACGCTCGGAGTATAGGTTGGCGTTGGTCGGGGTCAATCAAGGCCGAAGCACCCTGCGTTCGGGGTGATCTTCTGCGCGATCGGATCGCCGGGTCCGCAGAAGATGCCATGCCGCCGGGACGGACCCGGGACGATCGCCGTCGATGTTGTCGGCGCAGGAGTGTGAGGAACATGCCGGAAGTCATTTTCAACGGCTCGGACGGGCGCCTCGAGGGGCGCTATGTGCACGGCGAGGGGCCGAACCCGCCTTTGGCGATCATCCTGCACCCGCACCCGCAATATGGCGGGACGATGAACAACCGCCTTGTCCATCTGATGTTTCACATGTTCGCGCGGCGCGGCTTCTCGACCCTGCGCTTCAACTTTCGCGGCGTCGGGCGCAGCCAGGGCGTGTTCGATCACGGCCAGGGCGAGCTCCGCGACGCGGCGGCAGCGCTCGACTGGATGCAGACGCACAACCCCAACAGCCCCATCGCCTGGTGCGGCGGGTTCTCGTTCGGCGCCTGGATCGCCATGCAGCTGCTCATGCGGCGGCCCGAGATCCAGGGCTTCATGTGCGCCGGCCTGCCCGCCAACATGTACGATTTCAGCTTCCTCGCACCCTGCCCCTCGTCCGGCCTGATCATCCACGGCGAGCGCGACATGGTGACCCCGCCCGAGGCGGTCGAGAAGCTGGTCAACAAGCTGAGCCAGCAGCGCGGCATCACCATCGACTTCCACCAGATCGACAGCGCCGACCACGTCTTCACCAACGACCGGGACGAGTTCGAGGCGATCTGCGAGTCCTATCTCGACAAGCGGCTGAAGCCGACCGCCGAGCCCATGGCCCTGGCGCGCTGAAGCCTGTACCGAAGCCCGGCCGGTGCCGTTCGCGGCGCCGGCGGCCTCCATCCGGACCACCGATCGGACACCCATGAGCAGCTACCGCTCGGATCTGCTGCGCACGCTCGAGGAGCGCGGCTACATCCATCAATGCACCGATGCCGAGGCGCTGGACGAGCTGGCCCTGAACGGCCGCGTGGTCGCCTATGTCGGGTACGACTGCACCGCCGACAGCCTGCATATCGGGCATCTGGTCAGCATCATGATGCTGCGGGTCCTGCAGCGTGCCGGGCACACGCCGATCGCCCTCGTTGGCGGCGGCACCACCAAGGTCGGCGACCCCTCGTTCCGCGACGAGAGCCGGCCCTTGCTCGACGACGCCGCGATCGAGGTCAACAAGGCCGGGATCAAGCGCTCGCTCGGCGCCTATCTCGACTTCGGCGGCTCGGCTGTCATGGCCGACAATGCCGAATGGCTCGACGAGCTGCGCTACATCCCGTTCCTTCGGGACTTCGGCACGCATTTCACGATCAACCGGATGCTGACCTTCGACAGCGTCAAGCTGCGGCTCGAGCGCGAGCAGCCGCTGACCCTGCTCGAGTTCAACTACATGGTCATGCAGGCCTATGACTTCCTCGAGCTCGGCCGGCGCTATGGCTGCCAGCTGCAGATGGGCGGCTCGGACCAGTGGGGCAACATCGTCAACGGCGTGGAGCTCGGCCGGCGAATCGACGGCCGCCCGCTCTTCGGCCTGACGACACCGCTGATCACCACGGCCTCCGGGGCGAAGATGGGCAAGACCGCGGCCGGTGCGGTCTGGCTCAACGACGACCGGCTGGTGCCCTTCGAGTACTGGCAGTACTGGCGCAACACCGAGGACGCCGATGTCGGCCGCTTCCTTCGGCTCTTCACCGAGCTGCCGCTCGACGAGATCGCCCGGCTCGAGCGGCTCGATGGGGCCGAGATCAACGAGGCCAAGAAGATCCTGGCCTTCGAGGCGACCGCCCTGCGGCATGGCGCCGAAGCCGCCGAGGCGGCGGCCGCCGCGGCCCGGGCCCAGTTCGAGGAGGGCGGGTCCGCCGCCGGCCTGCCGACGGTCGCGGTCGATGCGGCACGGCTGGCAACGGGGGTGGCGATCATCGAGCTCTTCCAGCTCGCCGGTCTCGCTGCGTCCAACGCGGAGGCCCGCCGGCTCGTCCGGGGCGGTGGCGCCCGGCTGAACGACGCCCGGGTGGACGACGAACTGCTCGTCGTCGACGCGAGCGCCCTGACCGAAGGTCGGCTCAAGCTTTCCGCCGGCAGGAAGCGTCACGTGCTCGTCGAGGCGGGCGGGTAGACCCACAGCCGATCGGTATCGTCTGAACCGGTGCCGCGGATCGGCCTTGACCGGATCGGGCGGAGCGGTGACCTTGCCGCCCCTTGCGGTGCGGCCCGCGCCGACATCGCAGCCTATTCTGGTCGATCGCCCGTGTCCCAGCATCTGCCGAACGTCGCCCTGCCCCAGCCACCGCCGTCGAGCGACGGGCCGGAAGAGCCATGGCTCGCCCGGTTTCGCGCCGCGGCGGTGCGCAACCTGGATCCCTCGATCAACGACCGGCTCGAGGCGTGCCTCGGCCAGCCCGAGCTTCGGGACCTGCTCGCGGCCGTCTTCGGCTACAGCCCGTTCCTCGCCGAGTGCCTGACGCTCGACCCGGCCATCGTCGTCGACTTCGCCGAGCGGGGCGCGGCGGCGATCGTCGAGGAGGAACTCGGCCGGATCGACGCCCTGCCCTTCGACCGCAACCGGCTCCTGCCGGGCCTGCGCCGGGCGCGCCGGCGGATCGCGGCGGCGGTCGGCCTCGCCGATCTCGCCGGCCGCTTCGACCTCGACCAGGTGACCCAGAGCCTGAGCCGCCTCGCCGACCATGCGACCGAAGCGGTGCTCGCGACGTTCCTCGCCGAATCGGCAAAGCGGGGCGAAATCGAGCTAGCCGACCCCGAGCGGCCGACCCGCGACTGCGGCATCTTCATCGTCGGCATGGGCAAGCTCGGTGCCAACGAGCTCAACTACTCGTCGGACATCGACCTGATCGTCTTCTTCGACCCGGAGCGCATCGTCTACCAGGGGCGGGAGACCGCCATGGCGCTCGCCGTGCGCGCCGCCCGCGCCATCGTCTACGGGCTCGAGCACAAGAGCCGCGACGGCTATGTCTTCCGCACCGACCTGCGCCTGCGGCCCCACCCGCCGGGCCATCCGCTCGCCCTCTCGGTCGATGCCGCCGAG
>JAUIID010000225.1 GCA_030431615.1 Alphaproteobacteria bacterium | reverse complement strand
CGACCCCAAGCTCGCCTGCGGCACGATCTGCGCCGCCGGGACGCTCGGCCAGATCATACCGCCCTCCATCGCCCTCGTCATCCTCGGCGACATCATGCAGGGCGTGAACTCGCAGGCGCAGCTCGCACTCGGCAATTTCGCGCCGACCCCGGTCTCCGTCGTCGACCTGTTCGCCGGTGCGATGCTGCCGGGCCTGATGCTGGTCGGCCTCTACATCGCCTGGCAGGTGTTCGTCGCGACCCGCAACCCGGAGATGGCGCCGCCTCTGGTCGTGGAAACGGACCAGAGCCTCCTCAAGGAGGTCGTAACGGCGCTGCTGCCGCCGGCCGTGCTGATCATCGCCGTGCTGGGCTCGATCCTGGCAGGGATCGCCACGCCCACCGAGTCCGCCGCGGTGGGTGCCGTCGGCGCCATGGTCCTCGCCGTGATGCGACGCCAGCTCGACCTCGCCATCCTGCGCGACGTCATGCAGGCGACGACCAGGATCTCCTGCATGGTCTTCGTCATCCTGCTCGGCGCTTCCGTGTTCTCGCTGGTGTTTCGCGGGCTTGGCGGCGAAGAGATCGTCAGGGACGTGCTCTCGGCCATGCCGGGCGGCGCCTTCGGCGCCATGTTCGTCGTCATGGCGCTGATGTTCTTCCTGGGCTTCTTCCTCGATTTCATCGAGATCGTGTTCGTGGTCGTGCCGATCGTCGGCCCGATCCTCCTGATGATGGGGCTCGACCCGATCTGGCTCGGCGTGATGATCGCCATGAACCTGCAGACGAGCTTCCTGACGCCGCCCTTCGGCTTCGCGCTCTTCTATCTGCGCGGCGTGGCGCCGCCGGAGGTCACGACCATGCACATCTACCGGGGCATCGTGCCGTTCGTGATCATCCAGATCATCGGGCTCTTCCTGCTCGCCCTCTTCCCGGCCCTGGCGACCTGGCTGCCGTCCGTCATCTTCGGATGAGCGAGGGCCCGAAGGCCAGGCCCTTCTGGGAGACGAAGCCGCTTGCCGCGCTGACGGTTGAGGAGTGGGAGTCGCTCTGCGACGGTTGCGGCAAGTGCTGCCTCGTCAAGCTCGAGGACGAGGACGCGCCGGATGTGGTGTACTTCACCGACGTCGCCTGCCGCCTGCTCGATCCCGGCACCTGCCGGTGCACCGACTACGCCAACCGCAGCCGCCGGGTGCCGTCATGCCTGCGCCTCGGCCCGGACCGGCTCGAAGCGCTGGCGCTGATGCCGCCGAGCTGCAGCTACCGGCGCGTTGCCGAGGGGCGGGGGCTGCCGGACTGGCATCATCTGGTCACGGGCGACCCGATGGCGATCCACCGGGCCGGGCGGTCGGTGCTCGGCCGCATCGTAAGCGAGACCGAGGTTTCGGCGGACGCGCTCGAGGATCACCTCGTCGACTGGCCGCACGAGGAGCCCTGAGGGGAGGTGCGCAACGGGTGGCAGGCCGCCGCGGCGCTGCGGCGGCCTGCCTTTCCGATGACGCGTTAGGCGGCCGGAGCCGCCGCAGGCTCAGCCGCCGGAGGGGGTCGCGAACTCGAAGGGCAGCAGCCGGGCGCTCATGAAGGGCTGCTCGGAGACGCCCGCCCAGGCACCTGCCATGGTGCGGAACCTGAGGATGCTGTCCATCACCTCGCGCGACAGCGGATCGACCGACGCCTCGTCGTTCATCACCTGGCCCGCCAGCTGGCCGAGGCCGCTCAGGATCTCGTCGTTGAAGGGCCGAAGCTCGACGCCGTGCTCGTTGACCAGGGTGTTGAGCGCGTCGTTGTTGCGGGCCACGAACTCGGAGAGCACGGTGACGTTGACGGCGCGGTTGGCCGCCTCGACGACCGCCTTCAGGTCATCCGGCAGACCTTCCCAGGCCGCCATGTTGATGAAGCAGTCGAGCACGGTCGCCGGCTCGTGCCAGCCCGGGTAGTAGTAGTACTTGGCCGCCTGGTAGAGGCCGAAGGCGAGGTCGTTGTAGGGGCCGACCCATTCGGTTGCGTCGATGGCGCCGGACTGCAGGGCCGGCGGGATCTCGCCGCCCGGCAGGTTGACGACGTTGCCGCCGGCCGCGGCCACCACCTTGCCGCCGAGCCCGGGGATCCGCATCTTGAGGCCCTGGTAGTCGGCGAGGCCGTTCATCTCCTTGTTGAACCAGCCGCCCATCTGCGTGCCGGTATTGCCGGACGGGAAGAACTTCGCCCCCATCTCGGCATAGACCTTATCGGCCAGCTCCTGGCCGCCGCCGAAGTAGAACCAGGCATTCTGCTCCTGGGCCGTGAGACCGAACGGGATGGCCGCGATATAGGAGGCCGCGTTGACCTTGCCCTGCCAGTAGTAGGGTGCGCCGTGGCCCATCTCGACCGTGCCGCTGCCGACGGCGTCCATCGCCTCGAAGGCGGGGACGATCTCGCCAGCGCCGAACACCTGCACCGTCAGCCGGCCATCGGACATCTTGCCGATCAGCTCGCCGAGGAGGTTGGCGCCGGTGCCGAGCCCGGGGAAGTTGGCGGGCCACGTGGTCACGAGGCGCCACTGCAGGAGGCCCTGGGAGATTGCCGGCTTCGGGAACGACGAGGCTGCTGCCACGCCCGAGGCCAGACCACCGATGCCGAGGGACTTGACGATCTTGCGACGATCCAAGGTAAGTGCTCCCTTTTCTGGTCCGATGATTGATCTGCCGGAAATGGCTGCCGGACGTGGCGGGCTGCATAGCCTTTGGGCCCGGCGCTGACAATCCGCAGCTTGGCTCAGGCGGCTGTCCCGGCACCGGCCGGCAGCGAGCGCCAGCCGGTCGCCGTCAGCTGCTCGATGGGCTGGAACTGGGTCTTGTAGCGCATCTTGCGCGTCCCATCGATCCAGTAGCCGAGATAGAAATAGGGCAGTCCTGCCCTGGCCGTTTCGGCGATATGCCAGAGAATCGTGTAGGTGCCGAGGCTGCGGCTGGTGAGCGTCGGGTCGAAGAAAGTATAGACGCCCGAGAGGCCCGAGATGAGCCGGTCGGTGAGGGCGACAGCGACGAGCACGCCGGCCTCGCGGAATTCCACGATGAAGGTGTCGGCCGTCGCCCGCTCGACCAGCTCGGCATATTCGTCGCGGGTCATGCGCGCCATGCCGCCATCGTCGTGGCGGACCTCGAGGTAGCGCTTGAAGAGGTCGTACTGCTCGTCGCTGCTGATCGCCGGCGCGCAGGTGGCGACGAGGTCGCTGTTGCGCTTCTCGACCCGGCGGAACCGGCGGCTCGGGACGAAGCGGTCGACGATCACGCGGACGGGCACGCAGGCGTGGCAGCCCGGGCAGGCCGGCCGGTAGAGGAAGCCGTGGCTGCGCCGGAAGCCCGCCTGGTTCAGGCTGTCGAACAGGCCCGGCTCGTCGTCGAGCGAGAACGGCGTGACGATCCGCTGCTCCACGCGCCCGGGCAGATAGGGGCAGGGTCCCGGCTGGGTCGCATAGAAGGAGCGGGAGATGGTTTTCTCGTTCACCTGGACTGCTTGGTCGATGGAGGGCGCCGGCCGGCAGCCGATCGATCGAAACGGCGGCCGACCGCCATTCTGACACCAAGCGTGTCAAAGCGCGACTGCGCCGGCAAGCGCGGCGTGCGCGTTTCCACAACGATTACAGAGAGGCCGCAGCGGCACCCGGCCCGGGCGGCCGGCAAGGGGGCCCTGATCTTCGTGCTGCGTTTACGGTTCGTTCATCACCCCTGCTGTAGGGCTGGTTATGCCGCATCGGGGACTTGACCGCGGCGGATTACGGAAGTAGGAACATGATCCTACAACGCAGCTCGTGCTCGAGGAGTCGTCGATGTCGCCGGAACGCAACGTGGTGATACGTCTGAAGGGATGGGCGCGCACTCTGGTGCTGCGCGAGACCGGCGAGCCGGTCGAGCTCGTGCATATCGAGGAGCTCGGCGATCGCCGTCGCGCCTTCGTCGAGCTGCCGAGCGGGCTGCGGACCTATGTCCCGGAAGGGGCGCTGACCAGCCGAGTGGCGCGGCTCAGCGAGGGTGCGTTGACGCTGGCCGGCGTCGCCATCGCCGGCGTCGTGCTCGGCTACTCCTTCAGCCTGCCGCAGGCCGAGCTGACCGCCAGCAGCGATCCCCGCCCGGTGGTCGTCGGCGCGCTGGAAGGCTAGGCCCACCGGGACGTGAAAGGACTGTGGTCCCCTAGTGATGCGGCCTCGTCGGCATGAGGCGCAGGCGGTCCGGCGTCGTCTCGACCTCGATGGCGGGGGCGAGGCCGGCCATGCCGAGGACCGTTGACGCGGGCTCCCCGACAATCCGGAAGGTGACGCCCGGCAGACGCAGATGCTGGAGCTCGACCTCGGCAGCGTGCCACCGGTCATCCTCGACGACGGCACCCGCCGGGAGATCGGCGGCGGCCAGCCAGGCCTCGCTGCCTTCGGGATCGATCCGCGTGTGAACCGAAGCACCGGCGACCAGGATATCGGCATAGAAGGCGCCGTCGCCGGCCCGGTGCAGGATCACCGGCCAGCCCGCGCGCGGCCCGGCCGGCCGGGCGCCCGTGATGGCGGCCGGGAGGAAGTCGCCGAGCCAGGAGGTGGTGCTGTCGCTGCCATGCGCCGGCTCGATCGCCGCCGCAGCACCGGGTGCCGCAAACTCGCTCGCCACCCGGCCCGGCTCGCCGACCGGGCGGCCGAGATGCACCAGCCATGCCGCGGCGAGGCCGAGGGCGAGGGCCATCGGCAGCAGCAGCCAGGTCGGGCCGAAGCGCGGTGACCCGCACAGGCCGGACCCGACCCGGGCCGCACCGATCGGGTCGTGCAGCTTGACGTCGAAACGCTCTGCGGGCCGAAGCATAGCCGAATTCCTTACCACGCCATTAACGCGGTGCATCTGACCCCAGGGGCATTAAGAATTTCTGAACTTTCTCGGTTAATCGACCGGCGGGTCGCCCGCCGGTGCCACGCAAGGTTTCAGGGATGGCCGCCCTGGCGGATTCCCGGCTGGATGGCCGCGATGCGGGGCAGGAGATCGGCGACACTCGCGACGATGGCTTGGCTAACGGCTTGGGTGCGCGACATCTCCGGTCACCGGAATGTTTCCGGCTGCTCGCCCGGCCCGGCCGCGCCCTTCAGCCGCCGGGCGGGGCTGTGTCGACCGGCCGCTCGAAGACCAGCGAGACCCTGAGCCCCGGGTTGTTATCGGCGAGCTCGAGGCGGGCGTCGTGCAGCTTCGCGACCGCGCTGACGAGGCTGAGGCCGAGCCCGTTGCCGGGCGTGTGGCGCTCGGGCTCGAGGCGGACGAAGCGCTCGAGCGCCTTCCCGCGGAGCTCGACGGGGATGCCCGGCCCGTTGTCGGTCACCGTCAGTCTGGCGATGCGCCGGGCCTGCTCGCGCGTCTGGGCGACCGAAAGGGCGATCCGGCCGCCCTCGGGCGTGTACTTGATGGCGTTGTCGATCAGGTTGGCGAGCGCCTGGGCGAGCATCTGCCGGTTGCCGGCGACCTTGATGCCGGCGGTGCTCTCGAGGGCGAGGCGCATGTCCCGCTCCTCGGCCAGGGGCTCGTAGAGGTCGAAGATGTCCTGTGCCAGCTCGCCGAGGTCGACCAGCTCCCATGACGCGCGCTGCTCCCCGGCCTCGGCCCGGGCGATGTTCATGAGCGCGTTGAAGGTGGCGATGAGGCCTTCGGCGTCGGCTGCCGTCTCTTCCAGGAGCTGCCGGGTGCTGGAGGGATCGATGTCCTTCATCAGTGCCACCTCGAGCCGCGAGCGGAGCCGCGTCAGGGGGGTGCGCAGGTCGTGGGCGATGTTGTCGGTGACCTCGCGCATGCCGGCGAGGAGGCGCTCGATCCGCTCCAGCATGGCGTTCAGGTTGGCGGCGAGCTCGTCGAACTCGTCGCCCGAGCCGTCCACGGCGATGCGGCGGCCGAGGTCGCCGGCCATGATCTGCCCGGTGGCCCGGTTGATCGATTCGATGCGGGTGAGCATCCACCGGCTCATGACGAAGCCGCCGATGACGCCGAAGACGAGCATCAGGCCGCTGCCGAGGGCGATGGCATTGACGAGCAGCGCCTGGGTGCGGAGCTTGTCCTCGATGTCGCGGGCGACGAGGAGGTAACCCTGGTCGAGCTCGACCGAGCGACCGAGATACCGTCTCGTCCCGGAGCGATCGGGGTCATCCAGGGAGAAGCGGATGCGGTTGCTGACGGTCTCGACGTCGGTCGGCCAGGTGAGCAGGTTGCCGGCGATGGGCTCCCCCAGCCGGTTGGTCAGGAGATAGATGCTGGCCAGCTGCTCTTCCTCGGCACCCCGCTGCGCGATGATCCGGCGGAGCCCGAAGATGCCGAGGTCCCGGTACTGCTCCCGGAGGCCCGTCAGCTCGGCCTCGATCGTTTCCTCCGTCTGGCGCTCCATGAAGTCGACGGCAGCGATGTAGACGAAGCTCAGCAGCGCCAGCGCCGAGACGCTGAAGATGGCGAAGTAGCCGACCGCGAGGCGGAAGGTTGAGGAATTAAGCGGTCTGGTCGGGAATGCGAAGCGCGTAGCCTGACCCTCGGACAGTCTGGATGAGTGGCGGCTCGAAGTCGCGGTCGATCTTCTGCCGGAGGCGGCTGATATGGACATCGATGATGTTGGTCTGCGGGTCGAAGCGGTAGTCCCACACCTTCTCGAGCAGCATGGTCCGGGTCAGGACCTGCTCCGGATGCCGCAACAGCACCTCGAGCAGCCGGAACTCCCGCGGCTGCAGGTCGATGCGCTTGCCGCGGCGCTCGACCCGGCGGCCGAGCAGGTCCATGGAGAGATCCGAGTAGCGGAGCTGCGTGGTCGGGGCTTCCGCGGCATTCGGCTGGCCGCGCCGCGTCAGGGCTTCCAGCCGGGCCAGGAGCTCGCTGAAGGCATAGGGCTTCACGAGGTAGTCGTCGCCGCCGACCTTCAGCCCCTCGACCCGGTCGTCGACATTGCCGAGGGCAGAGAGCACGAGCACCGGCGTCCGGTTACCGGTGGCGCGCAGCGTACGGATGACCCCGAGCCCGTCCAGGCCCGGCAGCATGCGATCGATGACCAGCACGTCGAAGGACTGGCTTGCCGCCAGCATCAGCCCGTCGCGACCATCATGCGCGACACTCGCGACGTGGCCGCTTTCCTCGAGCCCACGAACCATGTACGACGCTGCGGCGACGTCGTCTTCTATGACAAGCACCTTCATATCCGACATATGGCCTCGATTTGCAGTGACCGCCAGCGGTTCGACAGCGCAACAGTGTCCTTTCGCCGCCAGATGGGTTCCGTTCTTCTCAGTCGCGTGGCGGGGGCATGACATTGCCGTCACGTCGGGCATTTTTCGGCTGCGGCGATGCTGACGCTGGCCGTGCCGACCCATGCGGTCAGCGTGGCGGGGGTGCCAGACACGGCGCGGCTGGCCGCGCGAGGCGGTGCCGATCTCCTGTTGCTGCCGCTGCATGCCGGAACCACGCCCGAGCCCTGTGACGGCCCCCTCGCGGCGCGCATCGGTGCCTGCGCCGAGGCGGCTTCGATCGCCATTCTCTTCACCTATGCCGAGGCGTGCAGCGGCAACACGCATCTCGCCCTGCAGCTGGTCCAGGCGGATGGCCGGGCGACGGCGAACTGCCGCGCCGCGCATTTGTCGGCGGCGGCTCTCGAGGCCGGTGCCAGCCCCGGCAACTGGCTGACCATCGCGCGCCACAAAGGGCTGCGGGTCGGCCTGATGGCCGGCCTCGACCCCCTGGCCCCCGAGGTCGGCCGGGCGCTGAGCGGCCTCGGCGCCGAGCTGCTCCTGGGTGCCCTCGTGGATTCCCCCGCCGTTGTCGACCCGGCCTGGCACGAGGACACGGTTCGGGCCCTCGCCGCCGTCAGGGCTCTCGAGAATGGTGCCGCGGTCTGCTTCTTCGGTGCGCCCGGCTCTTGCGCCGTAGCGGCCGCCGATGGCCGGTCGGTCGAGCCGGCGACCCGGGACGGGCTGGAGCTCTTCCGGGTGCCTGCCAGCGTTCGCCGTGGCGCGGTGCCGCGTTCCCCGGAACTCTATCGGCGGCTGCAAATGGCGACGGAGCCGGTAGGCGAGTAGGCTTCGGCAGACGGCGACCTGTCGCAACAATGCCCGGATTCTGCTATATTCGCCGAGGCTCGCCGCGTGGCATCATTGACGTCACGAGCGGCGTCGGGCAACGCTTGAGGCAAGACGGTCCCTCGCAAACCCAAGAAAACGCAACAGCCGGAGCAGGCCAAGATGCGGACAATTCTGGCCCATCTCGAAATCAGCCCTGTCCTCGACTCGGTGCTCGCCTGCACTCTGGTCGTCGGGCGCCGCTACTCGTCGTATATCGAAGGGTTCCACATGCGGCCCGGTCAGCCGGACGTGATAGCGGCGGGTGCCGACGGCTTCGTCGCGGCAGCGCCCGATCTCGTCGCCGGTTTCGAGCGTGAGGCCAAGGAGCGGTCCGAGCGCGCCACCGAGCGCTTCCAGGCCTTCATGACCGAGAACAACCTGAAGCGGGCCGCCGAGGTGGAGGGTGCTGGCCTGGCGGCCGACTGGCGGGTCGAGACGGCGAGCGGGCCCACCGCGCTCGGCAACCGGGGCCGGATCTTCGATCTGATCGTCGTCGGGCGCCCGCTCTCCGACCAGGTGACGCCGAGCATCGCAGCACTGGAGGCGGCTCTCTTCGACAGCGGCCGGCTGCTGCTGGTGGCACCACCGAC
>JAUIID010000224.1 GCA_030431615.1 Alphaproteobacteria bacterium | reverse complement strand
GACCACCTCGGGTACGCCATAGAACGGCTGCGCCTCGGTAATGCCGATATTGAGGCCCTTGAAGATCGAGAGTGTGGCCAGCGTGATGACGAAGGCGCTGATGCCCGTCACGTGGGTCATCACCCCGTTGAGGAGGCCGCAGAGTGCTGCGATGGCGAGGCCCATGAGGATCGCCAGCGGGACGGGCAGGCCCCAGATCTCCATCGACCCGGCGAAGGCGATCGCCACCAACCCGCCGATGGCGCCGACCGAGAGGTTCATCTGGCCGATGGCGATGATCACCATCTGCGCCATGGCGACGAGCGCCCAGAGCGAGAAGCTGATCAGCAGCACGTAGACATTGAAGGGCGAAAGAAAGGCCGGCTGGAACATGGCCAGCCCCGCCCCGGCGACGAGCGCCACGACGAAGAGGCCGAACCAATCGCTGCCCCAGATGCCGCGCAGCATCAGGCCACCCTCATCAGGCGACGCTCCGCCGCCGCTCGGCCAGCACGCTGCGCGCCCGGTCGAGCAGCACGGCGGCGAGCAGGATGAGGCCGAGGAACATCTGCACCCAGAACTCGCCGACCTGCAGCTGCAGGAGCCCGTTGGTGATGATGGTGACCATGGCAGCACCCAGCACGGTGCCGACGACGGAGATCACCCCGCCGGTCAGGAGTGTGCCGCCGAGCACCGGGGCAAGAAAGGCCGGCAGCAGCCAACCCATGCCGATATGCCCGGCCATGGACGGCAGGGCCGCCCCGTTGCGCGCCGCCAGCATGAGCCCGGCAAGGGCACCAAGCGCACCCGAGAGCGCGTGCGCCACGACGATCGTCCGGTTGACCCTGACCCCGGAGAGCTCGGCCGCCTTCGGGTTGGCACCGGCCGCCAGGATCTCGCGGCCGAGGCTGGTGCGGTTGAAGAAGAGCCACAGCCCGAGTGCGACGATGAGCGCCAGCGGCAGCATGCCGGAGACGAAGCCGCCATAGCGGAGCTTGCCGAGATCGACGAAGGAGCGGGGCAGCGCGTTGAAGGCCTCGGCCCGGGTCGCCACGATCATCGCCCCGAAGAAGAGCGACATGGTCGCCAGCGTGACGATGAAGCTGTGCACCCCCATCCGCACGGTGAGCTGGCCGTTGATCCAGCCGAGGAACGCACCGAAGGCGAGGGCAATCGCCATGGACGGCAGGACCGGCACGCCCACGACCTGCATCGCCCAGCCGCCGAGCATCACCGAGGCGACGCCGATCGAGCCCACCGCGAGGTTGAGCCCGCCGGTGACGAGCACGACCATCATCGAGAGACCGATGACCATGTCGATGCCCATCACCCGGCTGAGGGCGAAGAGGTTGAAGGGCGAGGTGAAGCCCGGGTTGACCGTGGCGAAGACCGCCACCAGCACGGCGATCAGGAGCGCCAGGCCGACCTCGTTGCCGGCGAGGAGCCCGAGCGCTCCCCGCCCGCCTCGCCCGGTTGTGGCCGTCGCCAAGGGTCAGTTGCAGACCAGGAAGTCGTCCTTGAAGGTCGCCATGATCTCGTCCGTCACGGCGACCATCGCGGCCTGGTAGTCCTTCACCGTGTCGGCATCGACGAAGGCCGTGCCGCTGTCGATGAAGTGCGCCGTCTGCGCCGTCTGCTGCCAGGGCGCATCCTCCTTCATCGTGCAGCCCTGCCGGATCAGGTCCATGGCATAGGAGCCAATATAGCCCTGGCCGTAGGGATTCTGCAGCATGGTGCCGTCGACGAAACCGTCCTCGATGGCCTTCAGCACCACCTCGTCATGGTCGATGCCGACCATCTTGATGCGCTTGTCGCCGAGATTGCGGAGCGACGTCGCGGCCACCACCGCCGGGACCCACGCCGTCGTCACGATGCCGTCGACCTCGCCGCCGCGTGCCGCGAGAAAGGCGTTGATCTTCTCGTCCGCCGGCTCCGGCGCGTCGATATCGGCGATCACCTGGATGATCTCGACCCCGCCACCGGCCTCGGCCACCGCCTGCTCGACCGCCTCGATCCGCAGCTGCGTGTTGGGATCGACCAGGAACCCGGTGAAATGCGCAATTCGGCCCGAGCCGCCCATGGCGTCGATCAGCTCCTTGGTGCCGAGATAGGCCGAGCGCGCCACGTCGGTGCCGAGGCAGAAGCTCGCCGCGGTCGGATCGACCGTGCAGCCGGCGAGCGCCGCCGACGGGATGTCGAACGCCGCCAGCTCCTCGAGCGTCGCATTGGTGCCGTTGGCATCACCCGGGAAGACCAGCAGCGCATTGAAGCCCTGCGCCACCAGGCTCTCGATCATCTCGTTCTGCTTGGAGAGCTCCCAGGCCGCCGGCACGCGGTATTCCGCCTCGATGCCGAAGTCCTCGGCAGCAGCCGCCGCCGCATCCTCCCAGGCCGCGAAATAGGGGTGCGGCCCACCCGGCACCAGCGCCACCTTCGTGTCGCTCGCCACGGCCTGCCCGGCGATACCGGCCGCCAGCACCGCGAGCGGCAGCATCCTTGCGACTCTCATTGCGATTCTCCCTGAAAGACCCGACTGGGCCGCATCTATGGCCGAACCCGGCAGGCGAGACAACGGCCATGCGGTCCGTGCCGGGCGCTCGATTGTGACGCGGCCGGGCCCTTCTTCTAGACGCCCACGCTGAGCCGGCCCTTGGCAGTTTTCGCCGGCGTGATGCGCAACTCGACGTCCTGCCCAAGGTCGCTCAGTGCCATGAGCAGGCGGTCGGTGGAGAACTTGGCGATCCTGCCGTTCATCAGGGCCGACACGCGCGGCTGGTCCATGCGCATCAGGCTGCCGGCCTCGGCCTGGGTGAGACCCCGATCCCTGATGATCGCCGCCAGCCGGCGCATGAGCTCCGCCCGCAGGACGAGATCGTCGGCGTCATCGAGGCCGAGTGCATGAAAGGCACTCCCCTCGCCCATCGTCACTGGTTCCGGCTCTGCCATTTCCTGTGCTCTTCCTCGGCCCGCCTCAGGCGGAATCTGATCTTCTCGATCTCCTGCGGCGGTGTGGCTATGCCCTTCCTCGACTTCTTCTGGAAGGCGTGAAGGACGTAAACCGCCTCGGCGAAGCGAACGGTATAGACAGCCCGATAGGTGTCGCCGTCATGGTCCTCGACCACTTCCAGCACGCTGGCACCGCCGAATCCTTTCAACGGCTTCGCACTCGGGGCCTTCTCGCCCAGCTGGGCGAGATAGAGCGCGTAGCCGACGTTCCGGACGACCGCCGGTGGAAATGCCAGAAGCTCCTTCCTGGCGGCACCAATCCAGCCGAGCCGCTTCAACTGTACGCTCTCGTTATAGCTGTTTTGACATGATTCGGCAATGAGAGACGGCCGGGCACCGACCGGCCGCAGGCCTGAGCAGGACCTGCGGCCGGCATGATGGCGCCTATGCGGCCGTCTTGATGGCGCTCCACACGCGCTCGGGCGTCAGCGGCATGTCGAGATGGGTGATGCCGTAGGGGGCGAGCGCGTCGAGCACGGCGTGGACCACGGCGGCCAGCGCCGCGGTGATGCCGGCCTCGCCGCAGCCCTTGGCGCCGAGCCGGTTGGTGGTCGCCGGCACGGTGTGGAAGGCGAGCTGGAAGTCCGGCAGGTCGTCGGCGCGCGGCATGGCGTAGTCCATGAAGCTGCCGGTGAGCAGCTGGCCCGAGGCGTCGTAGACGACATTCTCGGTCAGCGCCTGGCCGATCGCCTGGACCACCCCGCCATGCACCTGGCCCTCGACCAGGAGCGGGTTGACCACCGTGCCGAAATCGTCGACCGCGCTGTAGCCGACGAGGGCGATCCGCCCGGTCTCCGGGTCGACCTCGACCTCCGCCACGTGGCAGCCGTTCGGGCAGGTCGAGGGCGGGGTGTCGGTGACGAGCTCGACATCCAGCGCACCCTTGGCGTCGATGCCGAGCTGGGCGAGCGACACCCGCCGGTCGGTGCCGGCGACGCGGAACGAGCCGGCCTCGAAGATGATGTCGGCCTCGGCCGCCTCGAGATGCTCGGACGCCAGCTTCATCCCCTTCTCGACCACCTGGTCGGCCGCCTGGAGCACCGCCTCGCCGGACGCCATGAGCGAGCGCGAGCCGCCCGTGCCGCCGCCGAAGAGGAGCTCGTCGCTGTCGCCCTGCAGGAGATCGATCCGGTCGAACGGCAGGCCGAGCCGGGACGCCAGCACCTGGGCGAAGGCCGAGGCATGGCCCTGGCCGTAGTCGAGCGTGCCGGTGACGATGGTGATCCGCCCGTCGGGGGCGAAGCGGATGCCCCCCATCTCCTTGCCCTGCGGGGCCGTCACCTCGGCATAGGTGCAGTAGCCGAGGCCGCGCTTCAGCCCCCTGGCCTCGCTCGCCTGGCGTCGGGCCGCAAAGCCGGCGGCGTCCGCCACCTCGAGCCCCTGGTCCAGCACGGCCGCGAAGTCGCCGCTGTCGCAGACCACGCCCGACGCCATGGTAAACGGCATGGCCGAGGGCGGCACGAAGTTCTGCCGCCTGAGCTCGAGGGGATCGCGCCCGGTCTCGCGGGCGGCCTGCTCCACCAGCCGCTCCATCATGTAGACGGCCTCCGGCCGCCCGGCGCCGCGATAGGCGGTCATCGGCGTGGTGTTGGTCAGGACCAGCTTCACCCGCACCGACATGAGGGGGGTCTTGTAGAGGCTCGGCAGGTTCTTCTGGATCACCCCGGTCGGGATGGCCGGGCCGAAGCCCGCCACATAGGCGCCGGCGCTGCCGAGGCCCTCGACCCGGACGGCGAGGAAATTGCCGTCTGCATCCAGCGCCAGCTCGGCATCGAAGACCGAATCGCGGCCGTGATAGTCGGTCGTGAAGCTCTCGCTCCGGTCGTTCACCCACTTGATCGGCCGGCCGAGCTCGCGCGCGGCGTGGAGCAGCGGCAGGTGCTCCGGGAAGACCGAGGCCTTCATGCCGAACGAGCCGCCGATATCGTCGGCCACGACCTTGATCTGCTCGACCGGCGCCTCGACCAGCCCGGCGAGGCCGGCGCGGAGCCCGAAGACGTTCTGGCAGCCGGTGCGCACGATCCAGCGGTCGTCCCGATAGTCGATCACCGCCCCGCGCGGCTCCATCGGCACGACCATGACGCGGTTGTTGACGATCTTGAGGCGCGTCACGTGTGCGGCCCCGCGGAAGGCCGCATCGACCTCCTCGGCGTCACCGAAGGCGAAGTCGAGGGCCGTGTTCTGCGGTGCCTCCTCGTGCAGCAGGGGTGCGTCGGCATCGCGGGCGCGCTCGAGCTCGACCAGCACCGGCAAGGGGGAGAAATCGGCCTCGATGCGCTCGGCTGCATCCCGCGCCGCCGCCATCGTCTCGGCGATCACCACGGCATAGGGCTGGCCCACATAGCGCACCCGGTCGCGCGCCAGCGAGGGATGCGGCGGGACGATCATCGGGCTGCCATCGGCACTCTTGAAGGGCAGGCCGCAGGGCAGGTCGGGATAGCCAGCCGCATCGAGTTCGGCCGTGGTCAGCACCATGACGACGCCCGGCACGGCACGGGCGGCGGCGACGTCGAGCTTCTCCAGCACCGCATGGGCATGGCTCGACCGGACGAACAGAGCCACCAGCTGGCCCTCGGGCGCGAAATCGTCGGTGTAGCGGCCGCCGCCCCGCACCAGACGCGGGTCCTCCTTGCGCGTCACCGACTGGCCGACACCGAATTTCGGCACGAAACCCGCCAATGGATCCATCTCGTTCATTCTCTTCTCCCGCTTGAAGCTGTCCTCGCCCGTTCCGGGCGACTTAGAACGAATTCCTGCCTGCCGCCACCCATGCGGCGCTCACACCGGCCGCTCCGGATCGTCCGACGGGCTCTCCGTAGCGGCCACGATCGCCTCCCGCCGCTTGGCGTTGCGGTGGATCGTGTAGCTGGCCGAGCCGACCACCAGGAGTGCGCCCAGCACGGTCGCCAGCGACGGCACCTCGGCATAGAGCCAGTAGCCGACGATGCCCATCAGGAGGAGGCGCAGATAGCCGAGCGGTGCCAGTGCGGCAGCCTCGCCCATCCGCAGGGCGGAGGTGAAGAGCAGCTGGCCAACCACCATGACCATCGACATCATGAAGACGACCTGCAGGCCGGCGAGGGTCACCGGTTCCCAGTACCACCAGGCCAGAGGTGCCGTCAGGGCGAGCACCACGAGACCCTGGTAGAAGAGCACGGTGACCGTCGAATCGAGCGCCGAGCCGAGCCGGAGCGAGATCACGGCGAACGCGCTGAACACGGCGCCGAGGAGGGCCACCAGGGCATAGTGCTCGATCCCGCCCGAGAACGGGCCGAGCATGACCACCACACCGAGAAAGCCCACCGCCGTCGCCGACCAGCGGCGCCAGCCGACGGTCTCGCGCAGCAGCAGGGCCGCCAGCGCGGTGACGAACAGCGCCTCGGTCATCTGGATCGCGGTGACATCGGCGAACGGCACGTAGACGAGGGCGGAAAGCCCGCAGAGCATGGAGCCGACGGCGGTGAAGCCGCGCAGCGCATGCAGCCGAAACCCCATGGGATGGCGGATCTGCTCCCGGTTCATCCAGAAAAGCGGCGTCATCAGCAGCATGGTCAAAACCTGCCGCAGGAAGACGATGACGATGATCGGCAGGTGCTCGGCGGCACTGCGCACGAACACCGCCATGACCGTGAAGGTCGCATAGGCCAGGACGACCAGCAGCGATGCCGCGAGATCGCGTGGCAACCGGCGGGCTGCCCCGCCGACCCGCTCGAGCAGCGTGGGCGGCAACAGAACCAAGATCGCACCAAAATTACGGGCAGAGCCGGGAAGCAACCGACAGTTTAGAAGGGGAATGGCCACACCGCCAGCCCTCCTTTCACGTCAGTCAGGCGGACGTTCAGGCGGTCCGGCGGCGCACCAGCTCGAAGCCGAGATCGACGACAACGGGCTCGGGGAGCCGGCCGGCCTTGCGCTCGAGCAGCAGCCGGGCGGTCTCGCGGCCGATCCGCTCGCCCGGGATCCGCACCGTGGTGAGCGCCAGCCCGGCATCGCCCGCGTAGTCGAAATCACCGAATCCGGCGACGGCGAGATCGCCCGGCACGGCAATCCCGCGGCGCGCCGCCTCGGTGATGGCGCCAAAGGCGATCGGGTCGCTGCCGCAGAAGACCGCGTCGCAGTCCGGCCAGCGCTCGAGCACGGCGGCAAGGCCCGCTGCCCCCTCCTCGACCGAGGCACCGGCGCCTGCCGAGCCGCCGAAGCCGCCCGAGCCGAAGGTCCGGGGTGGCCCGAGACCCTGTTCCGCCAGCACCTCGACATAGCCGGCATGGCGCCGCTTGCCGCGAAAATCGTCCGGTCCGAGGACACCAATGAAGGCGATCCGCCGATAGCCGAGATCGGCGAGGAAGGCCGTCATCGCCCGCCCAGCGGCGAAGTTCGAGAAGCCGACGGCCATGTCGACCGGCCGCTCCGGCAGCTGCCAGATTTCGACCACCGGCACAGCCAGGCCGCGCGTCGCCCGCTCGAGCAGGCGCCGTGCCGCCGGCGTGTGCTGCCCGGCGCTCAGCACGAGCCCGTCCGGCCGCCGGCCGAGCACCGCCCGCAAGAGCGCCTCCTCGCTCGCCGAGGAGTATTCCGTCGTGCCCAGCAGCAGCTCGTGGCCGGCCTCGCGCAGTGCGGCGCCGAGCCCGGCGATGGTCGAGGCGAAGATCGAGCCTGCGAGGGTCGAGACCAGTGCCGCCACCAGCCGGCTCTGCCGCGACGCCAGCGCCCCGGCAGCCGCATCCGGCACATAGCCCAGTTCGGCGATCGCCCGCTCGACGCGCTCCCGGGTGGCCGGCCGCACGCGGTCCGGCTCCTTGAGCACGCGGCTCACCGTCATCGGCGAGACGCCGGCCCGAACCGCCACCTCGCCCATGGTCACCCAGCCGGCACCGTCGCCGTTATTGCCGCCGTCCGCCACCCGGTCCCCTTGACGCGCCAAATGTTAGCGCTACCATAACGGTCTCATCCTGTGGAGGGAAGCAAGCATGCAGGGCCCCGGCCTGAGCGAGGGCGACCTCGCCTTCTATCGCGAGAACGGCTACCTGATGATCGAGAATGCCGTGACGCCCGAGGACCTGGCAGAGCTGCAGGCGGTCGCCCACGACTTCATCGACCGCTCGCGCCGCGTCGCCGAGAGCAACGACATCTACGACCTCGACGAGGGCCATTCGCCGTCGAGCCCGCGCCTGACGCGGATCAAGCTGCCGCACAAGCAGCACCCCGTCTTCGACCGCGTGCTGCGCTCCGACCGCATGAAGAGCTACTTCACGGCACTGCTCGGCCCCAACGTCGTCCTGCAGACCTCGAAGCTCAACACCAAGGCCCCCGGCGGCGGAGCGGCCGTGGAATGGCACCAGGACTGGTCCTTCTACCCGCACACCAACGACGACATGCTGGCCTTCGGCCTGATGCTCGAGGACGTCGAGGAAGCCAACGGCCCCCTCATGGTCATCCCGGGCTCGCACAAGGGCCCGCTCCTCAGCCACCACAACAACGGCGTCTTCGCGGGCGCGGTCAATCCGGAGGACCCCGACTTCCACTTCGACAAGGCGGTCACGCTCACCGGCAAGGCCGGCTCGATGACCGTCCACCACGCCCGCACGCTGCACGGCTCGGCCCCCAACCGGAGCGACCGGGCGCGCCTCATCCTCTTCTACGAGGCCTGCGCCGCCGACGCCTGGCCCCTGCTCGGCGCCGGCTCCTACATCCACCGCCTGCCGCAACGCGAG
>JAUIID010000223.1 GCA_030431615.1 Alphaproteobacteria bacterium | reverse complement strand
GAGCCCGGACGGTCATGCAGATCAACGACCTCATCCAGCAGGCCCGCCGCCTGGCCCGGCAGAAGCAGCCGGCAGGGGTCAGCCTCGTGCATCTCGCCGCGTCGCCCTACATCATGGCTAACGCTGCCCGCTACCATTTTTTCCGCAACAGCATCGCCGAGCTGGCGACGGCGCACGCCTCGGAGCTGCACGACCTGGGCGAGAACCGGCTCTGCCTCGTGGCCGCCGACACCGCCGACGCCACCCGGCTGGCGCTGCGCGAGCTGCTCGAGCTGGAGACCGAGGCCTGGAACGATGGCCGCTCGCTCGACGACATCCTCGAGAGCTTCAGCCTGCCCGACCAGTACGTGGAGCTGCGCCAGCGGCTCGACCTGCTCCAGCACGCCCCCCGGCACGGTCTCGCTGGCGGTGATGTCGAACCCGGGCCGGCGCCGGAGGACCGCCTCGCCGGCCCGCTGACGCCCGCCCTCCTCGCCCGGATCGAGGACCGGCTCGACGGCATCGACCTCGCCCCTTTCGTCCGCCGCCAGGCGGTCTATCGCCAGGGCGAGGGCTGGGAGGTCGCCTATACCGAGCATTTCACCAGCCTCGACGGGCTCAAGGTAGCACTCTTCCCCGAGGTCGAGCTGCGTCCCGACGAGCCGCTCTTCTTCGAGCTCTGCCGTCATCTCGACCGGCTGATGCTGCTGGCGCTCTTGCTGAACCGGCCCTGGCGGCAGCAGCGGATCGGCCTCAATCTCGGCCATGCCGCCTGGGCGACCGAGGAGTATCGCCGGCTGCTCGGCTGCCTGGACGCCGCCGAGCGCGGCCGGCTGACGATCGAGCTGCACTGGATGGACGCGCTCCGGGACCAGGCGACGGGCGGTGCGGCCATGGCCGAGATGCGCGCCGCCGGCATCAGGATCGCCATCGACCGGATCGGCATCGAGAGCCTGCCGCTGCTCAATCTCGACCGGTTGGAGGCCGATCACCTCAAGCTCGTCTTCGACAAGCGTCGCCTGCCGCTGCTGCTCGAGCCGGACCATCTGGGCGCCCTGCGCCGCTGCCGCACCGACCGGGTGGTGCTCGCCCAGTGCGACGATCCCCTGGCGCTGAGCCTGGGCCAGAAGCTCGGCATCACCCACTACCAGGGCTGGCTGATCGACCGCCAGGCGCGCGAGGCAGCGCCCGCGGCCGAGCGCAAGGTGGCCTGAGCCGGGCTCGACAGCTGCCGCCCGACCGCGCATGCTGCCTCGGACCGGACTTCGAGCCATGCGGAGGAAGCGATCATGTGCGTGCCGGGATGCCGGGAGAAGGTGAGCCAGCAACTGAGCCGGCGCCGGCTCGTGGGCGGTGCCGCGGCCGTGGCCTCCGCCGGCGCCGCCCTGACGCCACGGGCACCGGCCTTCGCCCGGGGACCACGCAGCTTCACCCGGGTGGTCGACCTCACCCACACCATGCCGACCGACTTTCCCACCTATGACGGCCCGCCCGGCATCGAGCTCGAGCGCCTGGTGAGCTTCGCCGACGACGGCTACAACATGTTCCGCTGGCACATCGTCGAGCATACCGGGACCCACATGGATGCGCCGAGCCACTTCTCGGCCGACGGGGCGAGCGCCGACGAGATCCCGATAGAGGACCTGGTCGTGCCGGTCGTCGTGATCGACATCGCCGAGCGGGCCGCCGCCGACCCGGACACCGAGCTCACCCCCGACGACATCGGCACCTGGATCGCCCGGCACGGTGCCCTGCCGGAAGGCTGCTGCGTCGCCATGCACACGGGCTGGGACGTTCATGTGACGGGCCCGCGGTTCCGCAACGCGGATGCGGACGGCGTCATGCATTTCCCGGGCTTCCATCCCGAGGCTGCTGCCTTCCTCCTCGAGGAGGCCGAAATCCTCGGCATCGCCGTCGACACGCTCTCGCTCGATCGCGGCAGCTCGACCGACTTCGCCACCCACTATGCCTGGCTCGGCGCCGGCCGCTGGGGTGTCGAATGCGTCGCCAACCTCGCAGCCTTGCCGCCGACCGGGGCCACGCTGGTCGTGGGCGCTCCCAAGATCCAGGGCGTAACCGGCGGCATCGGCCGGGTCCTGGCCCTGGTCTGATCCCCGGATTTCCCGGCCGGCGGTGCGCCGTCGTCAGACGCCCGCGTCGTTGGCATTCGGGAAGAAGAGCTGCTGGCCGTCGATCGTGTACTCGGCGATCGCCCCTTGGCCCTCCTCCGAGATCAGCCAGTCGATGAAGGCCTGGCCGTCCTCCGCCTTGACGTGCGGGTGCTTCGCCGGATCGACGAGGATGACGCCATACTGGTTGAAGAGCTCGGGGTCGCCCTCGACCACGATCTCGAGCGGGCCGCGATTGCTGAAGTTGAGCCAGGTGGCCCGGTCGGTCAGCGTGTAGGCGGGGAGCTCGGCCGAGGTGTTGAGCGTCGGCCCCATGCCGGAGCCGAGCTCGCGGTACCAGGCGCCGGACGGTGCGATCCCGGCCTCCTGCCAGAATTGCAGCTCGGCCTTGTGCGTGCCGCTGTCGTCCCCCCGCGAGGCGAAGGTGGCGCCGGCGGACGCGATGGCGGCGAGCGCCTCGACGACGTCGTCCTTGCCCTTGATGCCGGCCGGATCGTCACCGGGCCCGACGATGACGAAATCGTTGTACATCACCGGGTGGCGCTCGAGGCCGGCGCCTTCGGCGACGAACGCCTCCTCGGCCGCCCGGGCGTGGACGAAGACGACGTCGGCGTCGCCCCGCCGGCCGGTCTCGAGCGCCTGGCCGGTGCCCTGGGCCACGACGCGCACCTCGATGCCGGTGGCCGCCTCGAACACCGGCAGGATGTGGGCGAAGAGGCCCGACTGCTCGGTCGACGTGGTCGAGGCCACGGTGATGAAGCGCTCCTCCGCTCCGGCCGGCAGGGCAAGGGCGAGGGCGGCAGCGAGGGCTACGGACGCGACTGATCGACGATTCATGAATAACCTCACCAGATGAGCTCGCCCGCGACGAAGGCGCGGGCCTCCGGCGAGCGCGGGTTGGAGAAGAAGGCGGCAGCGGGCCGGTGCTCGACCAGCCGGCCGCGATGCAGGAAGACGACATCGTCGGCGAAGCGACGGGCCTGGCCGAGGTCGTGGGTGACCATCACGAGCTTCACCCCGTCCCGCGCGATGAGCTGGAGCAGGAGCTCGATCCGGGCCGTGGCCGCCGGATCGAGGGCTGCGGTCGGCTCGTCGAGGAAGAGCACCTCGGGCTCGAGCGCCGCGGCGCGGGCCAGCGCCAGCACCTGCTGCTCGCCGCCCGAGAGGGTGCGTGCCGGGCGCTCGGCAAGTTCCGCAATACCGAATCGTGCGAGCACGGCCCGTGCCCGTTGCCGACGCTCGTGCCAGCCGTGGCCGGCCAGCGCCAGGCCGTGCAGGATGTTCGCCAGGGCGGAGCGGCGCAGCATCACCGGCCGCTGGAAGAGGAGCGCGTGGCGCCGGTCGCGAGCATTGGCCCCGTTGCCGGCCCAGAGCACCTGGCCCGTCGTCGGCCTGAGGAGGCCGTGGCAGAGCCGCAGGAAGATGCTTTTGCCGGCACCGTTGGGCCCGAGCACGACCGTGCGCCCACCCGCCTCGAGCACGAGATCGACACCGTCGAGCAGCGGCTTGCCGCCGACGGCGAAGCCGAGGCCCTCGAGCCGCAGCGGCAGGATGGAGGTCGGTGCCGAGCGGCCCGCAGCCCCTGCACCGCCCAGCGGCGCCAACCTCGTCAGGACTGCGCTCATGCCACTGTCGCTCCCCACCGATCGAGACGCGCGAGGAGATAGGCGAGCGCATTCAGCGTGACGGTGAGGCCGAGCAGGATGAGGCCGAGCGCCAGCGCCAGCTCGAGGGCACCACGGCTGGTCTCGAGGGCGATCGCCGTGGTCATCGTGCGGGTGTGGCCGGCGATGTTGCCGCCGACGATCAGCACCGCCCCCACCTCGGCGCTGGCCCGGCCGAAGCCGGCCAGCAAGGCCGTGATCAGGCTGAAGCGGCCGTCCCAGAGCAGCGTCGGCACGGCCCGCAGTGGCGATGAACCGAGCGAGCGGAGCTGCTCGGCATATTCTCCCCAGAGATCCTGGATCACCTGCCGCGTCAGCGAGACGACGATCGGCAGGATCAGCACCGTCTGCGCCACGATCATCGCCGTCGGCGTGAACAGGATGCCGAGCGGGCCAAGCGGGCCCGAACGCGACAGCAGGAGATAGATGACGAGCCCCGCCACGACCGGTGGCAGGCCCATGAACGCGTTGGCCAGGACAATGGCGAGGCCGCGCCCCGGAAAGCGGGCGAGCGCCAGCGCCGCGCCCAAGGGCAGGCCAATCAGGGCGGCCAGGGCCAGGGCGGTCAGCGTGACGCGCAGCGACAGCAGCACGATCTCGACGAGCACCGGATCGGCCGCACCGATGAGCTGCAGCGCCAGCGCAAAGGCGCTCGTTTCTGCCATGTCGTATCCCTCGGCTCCCCTGCAGGATGGACAGGACCGTGGATTTCGACAACCATGGAATTGCTGCGGTACCTTGCAGGATTTTGCCATGTTGAAGCTGCTGACCACCGCCGAATGCGCGGCCTACCTGCGACTGAAGGAGCGCAGCGTCTACGAGCTGGCGGCACGGCGGCAGATCCCCTGCACCCGGGCGACCGGCAAGCTTCTGTTCCCCCAGCATCTGCTCGATCGCTGGCTGGAGGCCCGCACCGAGGGGAGCCCCGATCCGGGCAGTGCGTCGCCCCTGATCTATGCTGGCTCCAGCGATCCCCTGCTGGATTGGGCGTTGCGCGAATCCGGCAGCGGTCTCGCCGTGCTCGCTGCCGGCAGCCTCGCCGGGTTGGGGCAGCTTGCGGCCGGCGGTGCCCGCCTGGCCGGGCTGCATCTTCCACCCCTGGATACTGCCGATGCGGCGAGCCCCGACGAGGGCGCCGGCACGGTCGACCCGGCCTCGTCGGGCAATGTCGCGGCGCTGCGCGCCACCCTGGCCTTCGCCGATGTCGTCGCGATCCGTTGGGCGGTGCGGCGGCAGGGGCTGCTGGTCGCTCCCGGCAATCCGCGTGGCATCGAGCGGGCCACCGACCTGCTGGAGCCGGGCCTGCGCTGCGCCACGCGCCCACCGGACAGCGGCAGCGGCCTGCTGCTCGACCGGCTGCTCGGGGCCGCAGGTGCTGAGACGATGCCCGCGGACCCGACGCTGCTCGCCCGGACCGAGGCTGATCTCGCCGCCCTGGTCGCCGACGGCCGGGCCGATTGCGGCCTCGGCATCGAGGCCGTCGCCCGGCGCTTCGGCACGGGTTTCGTGCCGCTCGCCACCGAAGCCTTCGATCTCGTCATGCGCCGCCGCGACTATTTCGAGGCGCCGCTCCAGCGACTCCTCGCCTTCGCCCGCTCGGCCGCCTTCGCGGCGGAGGCGGAGCGCCTCGGCGGCTACGACCTGGAATCGGCGGGCCTGGTGGCCTGGAACGGCTGAGGCGAGCCGGTCGACACGGGCCAGTGCTGGTCAAGACGGCGGGTTGCGTGTATCGCGAGCGGCGTCAGGCAGTTGCGAGTTGAAAGGTCGGGGTGATGCGCCACGTCGTTCTATTGGTGCTGGCGTTGGTCGGCATGCTGTTCGCCTCCCAGGTGAACATGGTCCACGCCCAGAGCGATACACCACCACCGGCCGGGGTGATCGAGCTGCAGCGCCTGCTCGCCGAGCCGGATGTCCAGGAATGGCTGCGCCAGGCCGTGCCCGAGGCCGCGTCCACCCCGGCACCGGGCGAGGCCGAGTCCCTCGTCGCCGAGGAAGAGGTGTTAGTCGAGGAGGCCCTGAAGCGCTGGTCCGAGCACCGCACCACGATCGCCAATGCCCTGCCGCAACTGCCGGCCGCCATCGCCGCCGCTCTCGGGCGCCTTTCCGCCGAGGCCGCCGACCGGGGGACGTTGCTGGTCCTGCTGCTCGTCGCCGTCTTCGTCGGCGCCGGCCTCGTCGCCGAATGGGTCTTCAGCCGGCTGACCCGCCCGCTCCGCCGCAGCGTGCTGACCGCCGGCGAGGAGACGATCAAGGCCCGGCTGCAGAAGCTGGCGCTTCGCCTGGCCCTGGTGCTCGGCACGGTGCTGGTCTTCGCCGCAGCCAGCCTCGGCGCCTTCCTGCTGCTCGAGCTGCCGCCACTGCTGCGCCAGATTGCGGGCCGCGTCCTCTTCGCGATCATCCTCTTCCGCCTGATCTTCTACCTCTGCCGCCTGATGCTGGCGCCGACCGCCCCGCGGTTGCGCGTCATGCCGATCGACGACACCTGGGCGGCCTTCTGGTTCCACCGGCTCACACTCCTGGCCGGCGTCTACATGTTCGGCTGGGCAAGCGCGACCAGCCTTCGGACCCTCGGCGCCGGCTACCCCTATTCCCTCATCATCGGCTATCTCTTCGGCCTAGCGCTCTTCGCCATCACCGTGGTGGTGATCTGGCAGCGCCGGTCCCATCTGGCGCGATCGGGTCTCGGCACGCGCACTTTCGCGGCGATCGCCTGGACCGTGATCGCCGCCGCCGTTCTCCTGCTCTGGGTCGGCGGCGCGCAGCGGCTGATGTGGCTCGTCCTCGTCGCCTCCCTGCTGCCCATGGCGATCCATGTCACCAACCAGTCGGTGAACAACCTGCTGCGCCCGGTCGCGAAACCGGACGTTGTCGCCCTTCCGGTCGCCGGCGCCGAGGCCGAGGCGGGCGCGGAAGCAGGCACCGAGGTCGAAGCCATCGTGGAGGAAGAGCCGGCCCCGGCCGACAGACCGCCCAGCGTGCTCGCGGCGGCCATCGAGCGTGGCGCGCGCGCCCTCCTTATCGCCGGTGCCGCCTGGCTGCTGATCTGGGCCTGGGATCTCGATCTGGCCGAGCTGACGCGCGGTGAGGGCGACATGGCGCCCTTCGCCCGCGCCCTGCTCAATATCGCGCTGATTGTCATCGGCTTCGACTTCATCTGGCACCTGATCAAGACGGCGATCGACAGCTACATCCGCGACGCGGCGACGACCGAGGCCGCCGATGCGGACGAGGCGCGCCGTCGCGCCCGTTTGCGCACCCTCCTGCCGATTGCCAGGACCGCACTGCTGGCCGTCCTGGCAACCGCCGGCGTCCTGATGATCCTCTCGGCTCTCGGGGTCCAGATCGCCCCGCTCATCGCCGGCGCCGGCGTCGTCGGCGTCGCCGTCGGCTTCGGCTCGCAGCAACTGGTCAAGGACATCATCTCGGGCGTCTTCTACCTGCTCGACGATGCCTTCCGGGTTGGCGAGTACATCGTCGCCGGCAGCTACAAGGGCACGGTCGAGAACTTCTCCCTGCGCTCGATCAAGCTGCGCCACCACCGGGGACCGCTCTACACCGTCCCGTTCGGCACACTGGGCGCGATCCAGAACATGAGCCGCGACTGGGTGATCGACAAGCTGTCCTTCACCGTGCCGTTCAACGCCGACGTCACCAAGATCAAGAAGGTGGTGAAGGAGGTGAGCAAGCAGCTGCTGGCGGATCCGGAGCTTGGCCCGGGCTTCATCGAGCCCATGAAGTCGCAGGGTGCCGACCTGATCGGCGATTCGGGCATCGTCGTCCGCATCAAGTACATGGCGAAGCCGGGCACGCAGTTCCCGATCCGCCGTCGCGCCAATGCCATGCTCATGCAGGCCTTCGCCGAGAACGGCATCGAGATGGCCTTCCCGACCGTGCGCGTGGCCGGCGAGGGTGACAACGCGGCAGCGGCCAAGGCAGCAATGGACGCCAAGGCCGCGGCCGAAGCCGCCGAGTAGTGCTCCGGCTGCATGAATAGCCGCCTGACAATCGGCGACCGCCCCCCTATGGTCGCGGTCGAGTCAGTGTCAACAGCAAGGATGGTGCCCGTGGTGCGTCTTCTCGGCCTCGCTCTGCTCCTGCCCGGGCTCGCCATGGCGCAGGAGCAGCCACAGACGCCCCCGCCGGCCGTCACCGTGGTCGCGGTCGAGTCGAGCGACATCACGCCTTCGGTCTCGTTCACCGGGCGTATCGTGGCGATCGACAAGGTCGACCTGATCGCCCGGGTCGACGGGTTCCTCGAGGCGCGGCCGTTCACCGAGGGCGACATGGTCGAGAAGGGCGATCTGCTCTTCGCCATCGAGAAGGGCCCCTACGAGGCACGTCTCGGCGAGGTCGATGCCGCGATCGCCTCGGCCCAGGCGTCCCTCAAGCTCGCCCAGATCGAAGTCGACAGACAGACGGTCCTGGTCCAGCGGGAGGCCGCCGCCCAGGCCGTGCTGGACCGGGCCATTGCCGAAGCCGACCAGGCACGCGCGGCCGTGCAGAGTGCCGAGGCCACGCGGGCCGATGCCGAGCTCAATCTCGGCTATACCGACATCATCGCACCGTTCACCGGCCGGATCGGCCTCGCCTCGGTGTCGGTGGGCGCCTATGTCGGCCTGGACAGCGGCTCACTCGCGACGATCGTCAGCCAGGACCCGATGTACGTGACCTTTCCGGTCACCCAGCGCCAGCTGCTCGCGTTTCGCGAAGGTGCCGCCGGCGGCGATACATCGACCATCGCCGTCAAGGTCCGTCTCGCCGACGGCACGCTCTACGACCAAGTCGGCGAGGTCGATTTCGTCGACGTCGAGGTCGACACGGGCACCGACTCGATCACGGTGCGGGCCGTCCTCGCCAATCCGAATTCCCTGCTGATCGACCAGCAGCTCGTCACCGCCGTCGTCGAAACGGCCGCCCCCCAGACGGCGCT
>JAUIID010000222.1 GCA_030431615.1 Alphaproteobacteria bacterium | reverse complement strand
GGGATCATGCCGGTCTTCACCCGCGACCGGGTGCTGGACACGCCGATCACCGAGAGCGCCTTCATCGGTGCCGCGGCCGGTGCCGCGGCCACCGGGCTCCGGCCGGTGGCGGAGCTGATGTTCGTGGACTTCATGGGCGTCTGCTTCGACCAGATCTTCAACCAGGCGGCCAAGTTCAAGTACATGTTCGGCGGCAAGGCGGTGACACCCCTGACCATCCGGACCATGTACGGCGCCGGGTTCCGGGCGGCGTCGCAGCACAGCCAGTGCCTCTACCCGCTCTTCACCCACATCCCGGGGCTGAAGGTGGTGCTGCCGTCCAACGCCTACGAGGCGAAGGGTCTCCTGACGCAGGCGATTCGCGACGACGACCCGGTGATGTTCTTCGAGCACAAGGCGATGTACGACGACGAGGCCGAGGTGCCGGACGAGGCCTATACCATCCCGTTCGGCGAGGCCAACGTCACCCGCGAGGGCGACGACGTGACCATCATCGCCTTCGGCCGGATGGTGAACTTTGCCAACGAGGCAGCCGACAACCTCGAGAAGTCGGGCATCTCGTGCACGGTGGTCGACCCGCGCACGACCTCGCCGCTCGACCGGGACACCATCCTCGAGACGGCCGAGGAGACCGGCCGGGTCGTGGTGGTCGACGAGGCGCATCCGCGCTGCAACATGGCGACCGACATCGCCGCCATGTGCGCGCAGGAGATCTTCGGTGCCCTGAAGGCGCCCGTGAAGATGGTCACCGGCTTCCATTGCCCGGTTCCCTTCTCGCCGGCGCTCGAGGATCTCTACGTGCCGGGCGTCGCCAAGATCGAGGCGGCGGTGCGCGAGGTCGCCGGCAAGGGCCACTGAGCCTTTTCGCCGAGGCACGCCCGGGCGCGGAACCCGTGCCCGGGCGTTGCTGTATGCAGACACAGACCAGGAACGAGGAGGGGGTGCCGTGGCCGACGCCATTCAGATGATCGTGATGCCGAAATGGGGTCTCGCCATGCAGGAAGGCATGGTGGCCCAGTGGCATGTCGCCGAAGGTGCGAAGATCACCAAGGGGCAGGAGATCGTTGACATCGAGACGTCGAAGATCGCCAACGTGTTCGAGAGCCCGGTCAGCGGCACGCTGCGGCGGCTGGTGGTCAAGGACGGCGAGACCGTGCCGGTCGCCTACCTGATCGGCGTAGTCGCCGAAGAGGCCGTGACGGATGCCGAGATCGATGCGTTCGTCGAGGACTTCAAGGCGAACTTCGTCTTCGACGCGGCGGGGGCCGGCGGCCCGGAGCCGGAGGACGCAACGACGGCGGCCGGCCGCATCCGCTATCTCGAGATGGGCGACGGCGAGGGAGCGCCCATCGTCTTCATCCACGGCTACGGCGGCGACCTCAACAACTGGATGTTCAACCAGGAGGAGCTGTCGGCCGGGCACAAGACCTATGCCATCGACCTGCCCGGGCATGGCGGCTCGACCAAGGACGTGGGCGACACCGGTCTGCGCGGCCTCGCCGCCGCCGTGGTCGCGTTCATGGACACGAAGGACATCAAGAAGGCGCATCTCGTCGGCCACTCGATGGGCGGGGCCACCGCACTCCTGCTGGCGCTCGAGCAGCCGGACCGGGTGGCGAGCGCCACGCTGGTGGCGCCTGCGGCGCTCGGCGACCAGATCAACATGGACTACATCAACGGCTTCATCGACGAGAAGCGGGCGAAGAAGCTGCGGCCCGTGCTCGAGATGCTGGTCGGTGACCCGTCCTTGATTTCCAAGGACATGGTCGAGGACGTGCTGAAGTTCAAAAGGCTGGACGGCGTCGATGCGGCCCTGAAGACCCTGCGCGACGCGCTGATGCCGGGCGGCAAGCAGGCCGGCAGCCTGCGCGACGGGCTGGCCGGGCTGAAGGTGCCGGTGCAGGTCGTCTGGGGCGAGGTCGACCAGATCCTGCCGGTCGGGCACAGCGAGGGCCTGCCGGCGTCGATCAAGGTGACGCGCTTCGCCGGCGTCGGCCACATGCCGCACATGGAGAAGGCAGCCGAGACCAACGAGCTCATCCGTGCGCTCGCCGGCTAGGTTCTTCCTGCCCGGCCTGGCGCTGGCGGCCCTGGCCGCCGGCGCCGGCCCGGCCGCGGCCGCCGACATCAGGAGCGAGTGCCGGGAAGGCTCGGCGGTCGAGTTCGGCGCCTGCCTCGAGGCGGCCGAGAGCGAGGCCGACGCGGCCCTCGCCGCCGTGGTGGCGGCGTTCCGGGAGGCTGAGGAGGCGAGCGGCGGCGGGCAGGCCGGGCAGCGTGGCGAACAGGCCTTCCGGCGGGCGCAGCAGGCCTTCGAGCTCTACCGTGATCTCGATTGCGAGCTCGTCGGGCTGCGCACCACCGGGCTCGACCGCATCGACGCGCGGCGCGCCTGCTGGGTCGATCACACCAGGGAACGGACGCAGGACCTGGAGACGCTGATGGCCGAGCTGCCCACCGGTCCCACAGCACGCCTGCTCGAGGAACGGATCGAGGGCGGCACCTGGCTCGTCGAGGACATCCAGTCGCGCGGCGTGATGGACTATCTGCAGACCACGCTGCAGGTTTCCAACGGCGGCGGGGTCAGCGGCTTCGGTGGCTGCAACCGCTATTTCGGCGATGCCGAGATCGACGGCGAGGAGATCCGCTTCGGTGCCCTGGGCTCGACCCGGATGGCCTGCCCGGAGGCGGTCATGGACCAGGAGAGCCGGTTCTTCGCCGCGCTGGAGCTGGTCCGCCGCTGGCGCGTCGAGCCGACCGGCCTCCTGCACCTGCTCGACAGTGAGGGCGCCACGATCATCAGGTTGAGCCGACAGGCGTAGCGTCGCCACCGGGCGATCTTGCTTAAGACGCGCTTATCCTGCATATGATTCAACCTTCGGGCGAAATTCCGGAGGCGATCGATGCAGGTGGCGGGGCGATTGCCGGCGGGCCTGGCCGGCCGCGCGGCTGGTCTGGCGCGGCGGCTGCTCGATCTCCTGCTGCCGCCGCGCTGTCTCGCCTGCGGCGAGCTGGTCGACGAGCAGGGGCGGCTCTGTGCCGGCTGCTGGTCGTCGGTCGGCTTCCTGCTCGGCCGCGGCTGCCGGGTCTGCGGCCTGCCGCTGCCGGCGGTGGCGGCCGAGGCGGCGATCTGCGGCCACTGCCAGGCGGCGACGCCCGTCTATGCGCGGGCCCGCGCGGCGCTGCGCTATGGCGGGGTGGCGCGCCAGCTCATCCTCCGCTTCAAGCACGGCGACCGGACCGACGGGGCCACGACCTTCGCCCGCTGGATGGCGCGCGCCGGTGCCGAATTGCTCGCCGATTGCGACCTCATCGTGCCGGTGCCGCTGCATCGCTGGCGGCTCCTGCAGCGCGGCTATAACCAGTCGGCCGTGCTGGCGCAGGCGCTGGCGCGGCAGAGCGGCAAGCCGGCCCTGGTCGATGCCCTGGTCAAGCTCAAGGCGACACCGTCCCAGCAGCAGCTCGGCGCTGAGGCGCGGCGCGCCAATATCCGCCCGGAGCTCTTCGCGCTGGGCCGGCGCGGCCGGGCGGCGGTGGACGGCCGGCGGGTGCTTCTGGTCGACGACGTGCTCACCACCGGCAGCACCACCGATGCCTGTGCCAGCTGCCTGATCGCCGGCGGGGCCACGGCGGTCGACGTGCTGACGCTCGCGAGGGTAGCGTACGACCCGAGCGAGCCTATATGACCGAAGTGCCGGGCCCAGCCGGCCCAGCGAGCAATGGACGCGGATGCCGACCGTCGAGATCTACACCACGCCGTTCTGTCCCTACTGCATCCGCGCCAAGCGCCTCCTGCAGCAGAAGGGTGTCACCTTCGAGGAGATCGACGTCTCGATGGCGCGCGGGCGTCGGCAGGAGATGGTGGAGCGGGCCACCGGGCGGAGCACGGTCCCGCAGATCTTCATCGACGGCCGGGGCATCGGCGGCTGCGACGAGCTCTTTGCGCTCGACCATGCGGGCGGGCTCGACCCGCTGCTCGAAGGTGGGGTGGCCGGGTGATCCGCTACGCGCTCCATTGCGGCGCCGGCCACGAATTCGAAGGCTGGTTCAGGAGCAGCGCCGCGTTCGACGACGAGGCGGCTTCGCTCACCTGCCCGATCTGCGGCGACGGCACGATCGAGAAGGCGATCATGGCCCCGGCGGTCATGCAGCGCGGCGCGCCGCCGGCCGAGCCCGAGGCCCCGAAACCCGCCGCCGCGCCACCGGCCGCGGGCGGGGCGCCAGCGCCCGCGGGCGAGTTCGCGGCACCGGCCGTGCCGACGGCGCTGACGCCGCGCCAGGTCGAGATGGCCAAGGCGCTCGTGGCGATGCGGCGCCTGCGGGCGCATGTCGAGGCGAGCTTCGAGAATGTCGGCAAGCGCTTCGCCGAGGAGGCGCGCAAGATCCACTACGAGGAAGCCGAGGCGCGCGACATCTTCGGCCAGGCGACGCTGGACGAGGCGAAGGAGCTGCTCGAGGAGGGCATCGAGGTGCTGCCTCTGCCCGACCTCCCCAAGCTGGACGGCTGAGCGTCGGCACGGCGGCCGTATACTTCGTCAGGCTGCGGACGATCGGTGCTCACGTAGCCTGGCTACGCTGCGCGCCGATCGCCTTACCTTCCTCGTCTACGGCCGCCGTGCCGACGCTCTGATCGACCTTGCGGCCCCTGGCAGCCCACGCCCGCGCCGCCAGCAGGATCTCGCCATCGGGGCCGGTCGGCAGGCGCTGGCGCAGCTCTTCCAGCAGGCGGTCGCGCGCAGCTTCGCTCAAGGACATGCAGTAGCGGGGTGCCGAGCCGGTACCGCCGAGGAACGGCGTCCAGTAGTCGTCGAAGCTGGCGAATGCAGTCGGGATATCGATGGCCCGCGTCTCCACCTCGGCGAGACCGGCGCCGGCGAGCATTGCAGCCAGGGGAGCCGGGCGACAGAAGGGCGCCTTGATGCCGTCGTCGAAGTCGCGTGCCCCGGGATCGAGGGCTGTTGCGGCATCGAAGAAGTGCCGCATGATCTGCATGTGGCCGGGGTAGTCCCAGACATAGAGGGCCACCGGGCCGCCGGTCCTGACCACCCGCACCATCTCGTCGAGCAGCCGGCCGGGTTCCTGGACGAAGTTGAGCAGGAGCCCCGCGACCGCGACGTCGAAGGCGGCGTCGCCTGCCGGGATCGCCTGGGCGTCGCCAGGCTCGAACGTGGCCCGGGCATCGGTGACCTGCGAGCGGGCCGCCTCGAGGAAGGCGGGAGTGCGGTCGATGCCGAGGACGCGGGACGGTGCTCGGCGGTCGAGCACGGCCGCTGTCAGGATGCCGGTGCCGCAGCCGATGTCGATCCAGCTGGCACCCTCGGGTGCTCCGACCCAGTCTACGAAGAGTGGGGCCACCTGCCGGCTCCAGCGGCCCATGTACCGTTCGTACGCCTCACCGTCACCCCAGAGACCAGGTTTGGCCGGCGCCATCGGAAGTGCTCCTCAGTCCTTGACCGCGCTAATCATGTAGTTGACGCCGAGATCGCGGCTCCTGACGAAATCGTCGCGGTGCGGGCGGTAGACGACGCCCTCCGTGTCGATGACCCGAAGGCCGCGGCGCCGGAGCAGGCGGGCGAGGGTGGCGGGCGGTACGAAGCGCTGCCACTGGTGCGTGCCGCGGGGCAGCCAGCCGAGCACGTACTCGGCGGCGACGATGCCAAAGAGCCAGGAACGGGCGGTGCGGTTGAGGGTGGAGAGCACCACGAGCCCGCCCGGACGGGTGATGTCGGCGAGCTCGCAGATGAAGAGGTCGGGATCGGTGGTGTGCTCGATCACCTCCATCGCCAGCACCACGTCGAAGAGCTCGCCAGCCTCGGCCAGGGCCTCGACGCTGGTTGCCCGGTAGTCGATGGCGAGCCCGGTGGCGGCGGCGTGGGCCCGGGCGATCTCGATCGAGCGCGGCGACGGGTCGACCCCGGTCACCCTGGCGCCAAGCCGCGCCATGGGCTCGCTCAGGAGCCCGGCCCCGCAGCCGATATCGGCGAGCCTGAGGCCGGCGAGCGGTCGCAGCCCGCCGGTTCCGGCCGGAGCCAGGAGCCGCGTCGCGTGGTCGCGGATATAGGCGATGCGCAGCGGGTTCAGCTTGTGCAGGGGCCGCATCGGCCCCGACGGGTCCCAGAATTCCTCGGCGAGCGCCTCGAACTTCGCCACCTCGTCCCGGTCGAGGGCGGAAGCACCCTGTGGCTGCGGCGGCGTGGCCGGAGCAGTGCCGGTCAGTTGCTTGCCCATTGGACTCCTGCTGGGTAGAAGGTGGCGCATCCGGCGAGCTGCCCCGGCCACGGCCCCTGATCGTTCCCTGGCCGCGCGGGCGCCATCCGAAGCGAGTAACATCCTTGACGCTGGTCGTGCAGAAATATGGCGGCACCTCGGTCGCCGATCTAGAGCGCATTCGCCATGTCGCGGGTCGCGTGGCCCGTGACGTCCGGGCCGGCGAGCAGGTTTGCGTGGTCCTTTCGGCCATGGCCGGCGAGACCAACAAGCTGGTCGGCTGGGTCGACGGGCTCGATCCCGCCGGCTACGACCCGGCCGAGTACGACGTCGTCGTCTCGTCGGGCGAGCAGGTGACGGTCGGCCTCCTGGCGATCGCCCTGCAGTCGATCGGCGTGCCGGCCCGCTCGTTCACCGGCTGGCAAGCCGGGGTCGCGACCGACGGGGCGCACGGCAAGGCGCGGATCACCGGGATCGACAAGGCGCCCATCCTGGCGGCCATCGAGTCCGGCAAGGTCGCCGTCGTCGCCGGCTTCCAGGGCCTCGCTCCGGGCGACCGGCTGGCCACGCTCGGCCGCGGCGGGTCCGACACCTCGGCCGTCGCACTGGCGGCGGCGATCGGTGCGGATCGCTGCGACATCTTCACCGACGTGGACGGCGTCTACACGAGCGATCCAAGGATCGTGACGAAGGCGAGGAAGCTCGACCGCATCACCTACGAGGAGATGCTCGAGCTCGCCTCGCAGGGTGCCAAGGTGCTGCAGACCCGCTCGGTCGCCCTCGCCATGGCGCACAAGGTGAAGGTGCAGGTACTCTCCAGCTTCAGCGACGAGCCCGGCACGCTCGTCGTCGACGAGGATGACATCGTGGAACAGCAAGTCGTCAGCGGCATCGCCTACAGTCGGGACGAGGCCCGGCTCACCGTGCTCGGCGTGCGCGACCGGCCGGGCATCGCCGCGGCCGTGTTCGGGCCGCTCGCCGCCGCCGGCATCAATGTCGACATGATCGTCCAGTCGGTCAGCCGTGACGGCGTCAACGCCAACATGACCTTCACCGTGACGCGCAGCGACCTCAAGCGGGCGCAGGTCGTGCTGGCCGAGCACAAGGACAATATCGGCTTCGCCGAGATCCTCGTCGACGACGACGTCAGCAAGGTCTCGGTGGTCGGTGTCGGCATGCGCAGCCATGCCGGCATCGCCCACACCATGTTCCAGACGCTGGCCGACAAGGGCATCAACATCCAGGCCATCTCGACCTCCGAGATCAAGGTCAGCGTGCTGATCGACGAGGCCTATACCGAGCTCGCCCTGCGTGCGCTGCACAGCGCCTACGGGCTCGACGGGAGCTGACGGTTGACGGCGCTGCCGCCCCATCCGCGACTGCAGGCGCTCTGGCGCCGCGGCGCCGAGCTCCTGGGCACCGAGACGGCGATCCTGGCCGGGGCGATGACCTGGGTCTCGGAGCGCAATCTCGTGGCGGCGATCGGCGAGGCCGGCGGCTTCGGCGTGCTCGCCTGCGGCTCGATGACGCCCGATCTCCTGGCCCAGGAGATCATGGCGACGCGGGCGCTGACCGACCGGCCCTTCGGCGTCAACCTGATCGTCATGCACCCGGCGCTCGACCAGCTGGTCGAGGTCTGCATGGACCTGCGGGTCGGCCATGTGGTGCTGGCCGGCGGCCTGCCGCCCGGCGCCGCTATTGCCAAGATCAAGAGCGGCGGCAGTCGGCTCCTCTGCTTTGCACCCTCCCTGGCGCTCGGCCGGCGGCTGGCGCGCTCCGGTGCCGACGGGCTGATCATCGAGGGCATGGAGGCGGGGGGGCATATCGGTGCCATCTCGACCGCGGTGCTGGCGCAGGAGATCCTGCCTTTCCTGACCGAGGTGCCGGTCTTCATCGCCGGCGGCATCGGGCATGGCGAGGCGATCGCCGCCTTCCTGCGCATGGGTGCCTCGGGCGTGCAGATGGGCACGCGCTTCGCCTGCGCCGCCGAATCGATCGCCCACCCGAACTTCAAGAAAGCCTTCATCAGGGCCGCTGCCCGTGACGCCCAGCCCTCGGTGCAGGTTGACCCGGAGTTCAAGGTCATTCCGGTCAGGGCGCTCGCCAACAACGGCACGCGCCGCTTCGCCCAGACCCAGGTCGAGGTGATCGGCCGCTACCGGCGGGGCGAGCTGAGCCTCGAGGAGGCGTCACTCGCCATCGAGCATTTCTGGGCCGGGGCGCTGCGTCGGGCGGTGGTCGAGGGCGACGTCGACGAGGGCTCGCTGATGGCCGGCCAGTCGGTCGGCTTCGTCAAGGCGGAGCAGCCCGTGACCCAGATCATGGCCGAGCTGGTCGAACAGGCCGAGGCCGCTCTCGGGCGGGCCGACGCGGGGCCGCTCGCGGCCGTCGGCGGCTGACCATGGCGGCCCCCCGGCGCGGCGGGGAGGCCCCGGCGGAGCGGCGCAGCGCCGAGCTGACCGGTGCCCGGCAGCTCCTGCGGCGGCTCGTCGAGGTGGTCGCCCTGCCCATC
>JAUIID010000221.1 GCA_030431615.1 Alphaproteobacteria bacterium | reverse complement strand
AGGGCGCCTGCGGTCGCCGCCTGATGGAGTGGCAGGCCGACCAGGCCCGCTCCGCCGACCGGCACCCGATGATGATGGTGGTCGGCACCCGCGCCATGCTGCCGCTGGCGCTGATGGTCGGCGTCTACATCTTCCTGCGCGGCCACAACGAGCCGGGCGGCGGCTTCATCGCCGGGCTCGTCGTCGCCATTGCCCTGCTCATGCAATACATGGCGAGCGGCTTCGCCTGGGCGCAGGAGCGGGCGCGCGTCGACTATCACGCGATGATCGCGACGGGCGTCCTCGCCGCCGGGCTCACCGGCATCGCCGCCTGGTTCTTCGACTGGCCCTTCCTCAAGAGCACCTACACCTACCTGCACGTGCCGTTCATCGGCGAGGTCGAGGTCGCCTCCGCCATGGGCTTCGATCTCGGCGTCTTCCTCTGCGTCGTCGGCTCCGTGATGCTGGCACTCGCCAATCTCTCCCGCATCGGCCGGATCGCCGAGCATCTCGAGGTGCCGGACGGGCCCATGGACGTCGATCCCTCCAAGCTCATCGACCCGGCCGTCGTGCCGGCAGCGAACTAGGGGGACGGCATGGAGCTCCTCATCTCCACCGGTGTCGGTGTCCTGGTCGCGGCTGGCGTCTATCTCGTGCTCAGGGCACGCACCTTCCCGGTGATCGTCGGCCTCGCCCTGCTCTCCTACGCGGTCAATCTCCTGATCTTCAGCATGGGCCGCCTCGTCGTCGACCGGCCGCCGATCCTCAGCCTGCATCTCGACGCCTACACCGATCCCCTGCCGCAGGCGCTTGTGCTCACCGCCATCGTCATCTCCTTCGGCATGACGGCGCTCATCGTCGTCATCATCCTGCGCAGCTTCCTCGAGACCGGCAGCGATCATGTCGACGGCGACGAGGAAGGCCGGCTGACCGAGACGGGCGAGCGGAGCGGCCGTTGAGCAACATTCTCGCCCTGCCGATCGTCCTGCCGTCGCTGATGGCCGCCGTCATGGTGCTGGCGATGCGCCACGACCTCGTGCTGCAGCGCATCTTCGGCATCGCCTCGGTCACCGTCGTCCTCGCGATCTCCATCTACATCCTGATCCGCGCCGCCAGCGGCGAGGTCATGGTCTACGAGCTCGGCGCCTGGCCGGCCCCCTTCGGCATCGTGCTCGCCATCGACCGGCTCGCGGCGCTGATGCTGCTGCTGACCTCCGTCGTGGCGCTGCTCGTCCTCGTGTACGCCAGCGCCGGCGACGACACCCGGGGGCGGCACTTCCACGCGCTCTTCCAGTTCCAGCTCATGGGGCTGAACGGCGCCTTCCTCACCGGCGACATCTTCAACCTCTTCGTCTTCTTCGAGGTGCTGTTGATCGCCTCCTACGGCCTGATGCTGCACGGCGTCGGCCCGCGCCGGCTCCGGGCCGGCACCCACTACGTCGTCGTCAACCTGGTGGGCTCGACCCTCTTCCTCTTCGCCGTGGCCTTCATCTACGGCGTCACCGGCACGCTCAACATGGCCGACCTCGCGGTCAAGGTCGCGGACGTGCCGGCCGGCGACCAGGCCATCCTGCAGCTCGGCGCCCTCCTCCTGCTCGTCGTCTTCGGCGTCAAGGCGGCGCTGGTGCCGCTGCATTTCTGGCTGCCCGCCACTTACTCCTCGACCTCGCCGCCGGTCGCCGCCCTCTTCGCCATCATGACCAAGGTCGGCGCCTACGCGATCATCCGCGTCTACATCTCGATCTTCGGCGGCGGTGCGGGCGATGCCGCCTGGGTCGCCGGCCCGTGGCTCCTGCCGGCCGCCCTCGTCACCCTCGTGCTCGGCATGGTCGGCGTGCTCGCCGCCCGCTCGCTCCGCTGGATGATCTGCTTCTCGGTCATCGGCTCGATGGGCACGCTCTTCACCGCCATCGGCATCTTCGACCCCATCGCCACCGCCGCCGGGCTCTACTACCTGCTGCACTCGACCCTGATCGCCGCCGCCCTCTTCCTCCTGGTCGACCAGATCGCCCTGCGGCGGGGGCAGACCGACGACCGGCTGGAACTGGCCCCCGTCCCGGCGCAGGGCGACCTCCTCGCCGGCTTCTTCTTCATCGGCGCCATCGCCTTCTGCGGTCTGCCGCCGCTCTCGGGCTTCATCGGCAAGCTCTTCATCCTCGACGCCGTGCAGTTCAACCCGCACTGGCCCTGGATCTGGGCGCTCATCCTCCTCACCTCGCTGCTCGCCATCATCGGCTTTGCCCGCGCCGGCAGCCTGGTCTTCTGGAAGGGCCGCACCGTGGCGGTCGAGGATCCGGTGGATGAAGAGGCCGAGCCGGCCTTCAAGGCGGCGCCGGCGCGACCGGTGCCGCTCGCCGTGGTCGCCCTCTTCCTCCTCGGCACCGCCCTGCTCACCGCGTTCGCGGCCCCGATCGGCCGCTATGTCGACGCCACCGCGGCCCAACTTCACGACCCGGTGGACTACATCGAGGCCGTGCTCGGCGTCGCCACGCTCGCCCCGACGGAGGAGGTGGAGGAATGAATCTCCATGGCCGCTGGTTGCCGCATCCCCTGATCACCCTGGTGCTGGCCGGCTTCTGGCTGCTCCTGATGAACGAGATCACGGTCGGCGGCATCGTCATGGGCCTCTTCCTCGGCCTCGTGATCCCGCTCTACACCAGCCGGTTCTGGCCCGAGGCGCCGGCGATCCACAACCTGCCCAGGATCATCGAGTACACGCTCATCGTGCTCTGGGACATCATCGTCGCCAACGTGCTGGTCGCCTGGTGGATCCTCTTCTGGCGGGTCGACCGGCTCAAGCCGAGCTTCATGACCGTGCCGCTCGACATCTACTCGCCGGAGGCCATCACCATGCTCGCCGGGACCATCACCATGACGCCCGGCACCGTCTCCTGCGACCTCTCGGCGGATGGCCGGGCGCTGCTCGTCCACGGCCTGCACACGCCAGACGTCGAGGGCACGGTGGCCGACATCAAGAACCGCTACGAGCGGCGGCTCGGGGAGATCTTCGGATGATCGAGCTTGCCCTCGTCTACGGCTTCATCGCGCTGGCCCTGGCCCTGCTCTGCACCGCCTGGCGGCTCTCGTTCGGCCCCACCATGCCGGATCGCATCCTCGCCCTCGACACCATGGTGATCGACGCCCTGGCGCTCGTCATCCTCTACGGCATCCACCACGGCCGCTCCGTGCTCTTCGAGGCCGCCATCCTGATCGCCATGGTCGGCTTCATCTCGACGGTGGCCTATTGCCGCTTCATCCTCCGCGGCGACGTGATCGAATAGGCCGGCCATGCTCATGTTCATCGCCGAGATCCTCGTCGCGCTGCTGATCGTCATCGGCAGCACCTTCGCGCTCATCGGCTCCTTCGGGCTGGTCAAGCTGCCGGATCTCGTCACCCGGCTGCACGGGCCGACCAAGGCCACGACGCTCGGCGTCGGCGCCGTGCTGATCGCCTCGATGGTCTATTTCACCGTGCTCGAGGGCGAGTTCTCGTTCCACGAGCTGGTCATCACCCTCTTCCTCTTCCTGACCGCCCCGCTGACGGCCAACATCATCGCCAAGGCCTACATGCACCGGCATATCCGCCACGATTCGCTGCCGCCGACCAATCGCACGGAAGGCTGGGCGACCTACGACCCGCCGGGCGAGGAAGGCCCGCTGGTGCCGACCCAGAAACCCGTCACCGAGCCGCCAGCCACGCCTCCAGCAAAAGCGTGACCGCCGGCGAGCCCATCTCAAGATCGCCCGCCTCCGGGCGCGGCCGGGCACCGGCCTGCAGCAGCAGCTCGACCGTGCGCCGGTAGTCGCCCCGCTGGCGGCCGGGGCAGTTGGCCGAGCCGTGGATCGCCGTGCCGAGTGCGGTGCCGCCATACATGTTGGTCCGCTCGAGATCGACGCCCCGCTCCAGACAGAGCTCGACGATCGCGGCCTGTCCCCACCAGGCTGCCATATGAATCGGCGGCATGCCGGATTCGCCGGGCCGGTCGGGGTCGAAGCCGAGCTCGACCATCGCCCGGAGCACGGCGAGGTTCCGCGCGTCCGTGGCGAGCTCGGTCGGAAGCTGCAGGTCCCGCTCGGCAAGCTGGTCGAGCAACCCCGGCTCGGCTTCCAGCAAGGCGCGGGCCCACGCATCGTCGCCCGCCGTGATGGCGGCCATGAAGCGTTCCGCGGCACCGAGCGCCGTCGCCAGCCCCTGCTCCTCGAGCAGCCGCGCCATGCCGGTATTGCCCGAGGCCACTGCCAGGGCGTAGGCCGACCGGCCCTCGAACCGGGCCATGGCATTCGCCCCGTGATCGAGCAGCAGGGCACCCACCGCCGCTGACCGGCCGCGCAGGATCGCATGGTGCAGGGCGTTCCGCCCGTCCGCCTGCCCGTCCGTCGGGTGGACGAAGAGCGGGGCGTTGGGATCGGCGCCATGGGCGAGGAAGAGCGCCGTGCCCGCCACGCTCTCGCGGTCCAGCATCCGAAAGAACGCATTTGTTCGCCCGACCACCGCCCCGTGCCGGAAGAGCAGCTCGACGCCGTCCAGGCCGTCGAGCTCGGTCGCGTGGTAGAGCGATTCGTTGTCGTTCGGGTCCGCACCGCGCTCGAGGAGTGCTGCCGCCAGCACGAGATCGCCGGCATGGCCAAGGGCACCGTAGAGCGGGCTGAGCAGATGGTCGGATCCCGGTTCCGCCGGAAAGCCCTGGTTCACATCCGCACCCGCCGCCAGCAGCGCATCGAGGAGCTCGATCGCCACGCCCGTGCTGTCGGGATCATGCCCAAGATCATGCTTCGAGAAGCACAAGTGATGGATCGGCCAGCGCCGCCCGATCGGCATCGTCGCCAGCGCCGGGTCGGCCGCCAGTGCCGCCAGCGCCTCGCCCCGGCGGCGGAGTGCGAGTTGCAGACCGAAATGCGCATCGGCCAGGGCCGGATCGAGTGCCAGGAGGCGCTCGGCCAGGAGCCCATTGCCGCTCGTCACCGCCCGTTCGAGTGCTGCGACCCGCTCCTGCCGGGAGAGGGAAACCGGGTCGCTCGGTCCTGCCATCGCTCAGGCCCCTCCGCTCACGGCCGGACACGGCACTCGAAGCTCGTGCCCTGCGGCCACTCGACCTGCGCCCTGTCCCCCTTCACCCAGAAGACGAGGCCGAACTCGCCCTCGTACCGGCTGCCCGAGCCGGTCCGCTCGACCACGGCGATCTCGGTGCTGTCGCCCCGCTCGAGCCGCACCGCCGGCAGCTCGGCCTCGTAGAACGTGGCGACGATCTCGTTCGCCGGCTCCTCCATGCACATGTAGAAGACGGGATCGCCGTGCGGCACGAGCTGCCAGCTTGCCTCGAGCACCGCGATCCGCCGCCGGTACTCGCCGGCCGTGCAGCTCCGCTGGTCGTCCGCCTTCCAGCACTCGTCCCGCCCCTTGATCCAGCCCCGCTGCCAGGTCCTGAGCGAGGCCAGCGTATCCCCCGGATCGTCCAGCCCCTCGATCGCCTCGATCGACTGCCCGTATACTTCCGCCAGCCGCCGGTCGAGCGCCGCCAGCTCGGCATCGCCACAGATCAGCTCCTCGATCGTGCCATCGGCCTTCGTGCAGTCGAAGGAGGGTCCTTCCGCCGCCAATGCCACACTTCCTGCCGCAAATGCCAGAAACACCGGCCACAGCCTCATCGAGCGCCTCCCAGGAAAGCATGTTGTCACGCTGCCACGACGATCTGGACTTTGTGACAAATGCTACAGCCACCCTCAACCAATGATCTATGCTCGGCTCTACTCATACAAGGGGAGCGCACGCGGCGGCTTCACTGACGCCGCCGTAGCTGGATCAACACCGAGGCGTGAGCCGGCCGAGGCTGCTGCGCCGAAGAGATCAGGAGCGCCGAGCGATGACAGTCGAGTTGGTAGTCGACTACGGCACCGGGACGACCAAGACGTTCTCGGGCATACCCCACCAGCACGGCATGGGTGTCGACGATGTCCTGGAGGTTGCCGGGTTGATGCGGCCGGGCTTGCGGTGCGAGGTCAGCACGGAGGAGCTCGTCAACCGGGCCGGCCTTTCCGAGGCCCGCATCACGCAGGTCGACGGCGTCGAGCCCTTCGATGAATCAAGCTGGCGCATTGCCATCGATGGGGAGCCGGTCACCTGGCGAAAGCAGATGACCAATCTGAGCATCCGCCAGCCACACCTGCCCGACCAGTCACGGGTGACCATCGCCCTGGTCGAGGAGCAGGAAGGCTGCTCGTCCGGCGACCACGGCAACGTCGCGTAGCATCCGGGCGGCAGTCTCCGGACCGGCCGATCCGCCACTCAATCCGTGTGGAAGACCTCTTCCATGGGCGCCCACCACTCGCCCTCGGCACGGCTCTCGAGCGGCGCCTGCATCGGGCCGCAGAGCTTCCACCATTCCTGCGTCTTGGCATTCTCAGCCATGGCCGCCATGTCGGCCTTGAAGTCGGTGCCGTGATATTCCCAGTAGCCGAACATCAGGTTCTCGGGCTCGCGCAGGAAGATCGTGTAGTTCCTGATGTTCGATCTCGCGATCTGCGCCAGCACCTCCGGCCAGACCGCCGCGTGCAGGCGCTTGTACTCCGCCATGTGCTCGGGTTTCAGGCCGATCACGTGCCCCATCCGCTGCATGGTTCTCTCCCCCTCTTCAGGCCGCCTCGGCGGCGTGGATATGGCCCATGATGGCGGTGCTCATCCGGCCGTAGTCGTGGTCGTTCGGCACCTCGCCCAGGATGCGAAAGCCGCCCATGACGAGGATACGGTCGGCAAGCGCCACCATCTCGGGCATGTCGGAGGAGATCAGGAGGATCGCCTTGCCGGACGAGGCCAGCTCCCAGAGCAGCTCGTGCAGGTCGGTCTTGGTCTTGATGTCGATGCCGACCGTCGGCTCGTCGACGATCAGGATGTCGCAATCCGCCGCCAGCCACTTGGCGACGGAGACCTTCTGCTGGTTGCCGCCCGAGAGATTGCCGACCTTCTGGCCCATGTTGGGCGTGCGGATGGCGAGCTTCTCGACGAAGGGCCGGGCAGCCCCCCGGGCCCTGCCCTCGCCGAGCCAGCCGAGCCAGCCGGAGAGCCTGCGCCAGATGGTGATGCCGATATTGCGGCCGACATCGTGGATCAGGATCAGCCCCTCGCCCTTGCGGTCCTCGCTGATATAGCCGATGCGGTAGCGTTGCAGCGCCGTGGTCGGGTCCGGCACCACGGCCGGCTTGCCCGCCACCTCGACCGTGCCGCCGGTGATCCGGCCGAGCCCGACCAGCGCCTTGGCGAGCTCGCTCCGCCCGGCCCCGACCAGGCCGTAGAGACCCAGGATCTCGCCCCGGCGAAGCTCCAGATCGATGCCCGAATGGCCGAGGCTGGTCGCCACGCCCGCGAGCCGGAGTGCCATGCCCGCCGCATCGACCGGCTTCTCGCCGAGCCGGGCGGTACGCTCGTCGCGGCCGATCATGAAGCGCACGACATCCGCCCGGTCGAGCTCGCCGATCGGCAGGCCGTTGCAGGCGTTCCTGCCGTCGCGCAGCACCGTCACCCGGTCGCAGAGCTCGAAGACCTCCTCGAGCTTGTGACTGACGAAGACGATGGCCGCCCCCTGGTCCCGAAGCTGCCGGAGCAGGCCGAAGAGCACCTCGGTCTCGTGCGGGGTGATCGAGGCGGTGGGCTCGTCCATCAGCAGGATCTTCGCCTCGAGCACGAGCGCCTTCGCGATCTCGACGAGCTGCATCTGCGCCACGCTCAGCGTGCGCACCGGCTGGTCCGGTCGGATGGCGAGGCCGAGCCTTTCGATCCAGTGCCGGGCCCGCTCGTTGACCGCCCTGTAGTCGACGAAGCCCAGGCGCTCGGGCAGGTCCTCCAGCATGATGTTCTCGGCGACGCTCATGCGGGGGATCAGGTTCCTCTCCTGGTGCACCGCACTGATCCCGGCCTGGATCGCGGCCCGGGCATTCCTGAACCGCACCGGCTCGCCGAAGAGCCGGACCGTGCCGTTGTCGGGGAGGTGCACGCCCGTCAGGATCTTGATCAGCGTCGACTTGCCCGCCCCGTTTTCGCCGAGCAGCGCGTGGATCTCGCCGGGCCGGAGCACGAAGTCGACGCCGTCCAGCGCCTTGACGCCGGGAAAGCTCTTGGTCGCCCCTTCGACCGCCAGGACCGATTCACTCATGCCGGCGCCAGCCGCCGCTCGCGCCAGCGGTTGAGCCCGACGGCGATCAGGATCAGGCCGCCGAGGAAGAGCTGGACGAAGAAGGGATCGATGCCGAGCAGCACCAGCGCGTTGTTGATCAGCGTGACGATGACGACGCCGAGGCAGGTGCCGATGACCGAGATGTGCCCGCCGGCCAGCACGGCCCCGCCGATCACCGGGGCGGCGAAGGAGAGGATGAGCCAGTCGTCGCCGATCGTCGGCTGGCCGAGCTGCAACCGGGCGACGGCGAGCATCCCCGCCATGGCGGCGAGCAGGGCCGAGATGACATGCGCGATGACCACCACCCGCCCGACCCGGATGCCGGAGAGCTCGGCGGCATGGCGGTTGGCGCCGACGGCCAGCATCTGCCGGCCAAGCACCATGCGGTTGAAGAGGAGCCAGATGAGGACGATGGCGACGACCGGCACGATCAGCATGTGCGGCAGGCCCTCGAAGCGCGCATTGCCGAAGGCCTTGACCACCTCGGGTACGCCATAGAACGGCTGCGCCTCGGTGATGCCGATATTGAGGCCCTTGAAGATCGAGAGTGTGGCCAGCGTGATGACGAAGGCGCTGATGCCCGTCACGTGGGTCATCACCCCGTTGAGGAGGCCGCAGAGTGCTGCGATGGCGAGGCCCATG
>JAUIID010000220.1 GCA_030431615.1 Alphaproteobacteria bacterium | reverse complement strand
GTCTTCGCCTACACGCCCGTCGAGGACCCGGCCGTCTACGAGGGTGTCTGGGCGGATTTCCTCGACCACCTCTCCGAGGAGACGGGTAAGCCGGTGCAGTTCTTCCCGGTGCAGTCCAACGCGGCGCAGATCGAGGCCATGCGTGCCGGCCGGCTGCACGTCGCCGGCTTCAACACCGGCTCCAACCCGCTCGCCGTCGCCTGCGCCGGCTTCCGGCCGTTCGCCATGATGGCGGCCGATGACGGCTCCTACGGTTATCGCATGGCGATCATCACCCATGTCGACAGCGGCATCGAGGAGGTCGATGACATCAAGGGCCGCACCATGGCCTTCACCGCCGAAACCTCGAACTCCGGCTTCAAGGCGCCGTCGGCGCTCTTGCGCTCACAGTTCGGCATGGAATCCGGCCGCGACTTCGAGGCGGCGTTCTCCGGCAAGCACGACAACTCGGTGCTCGGCGTCTACAACAAGGACTATGACGCGGCCGCCATCGCCGACCAGGTCATGATCCGCATGGCCGCGCGTGGCGTCATCGAGCAGGACCAGATCCGCGTCATCTACGAGAGCGACCCGTTCCCGACCACGGGCTACGGCGTCGTCTACAACCTCAGTCCCGAGCTGCAGGAGAAGATTCAGGCGGCCTTCTTCAATTTCGACTGGGAAGGCACCACGCTGCTCGCGGAGTACGGCAACTCCGACCCGGCTCAGGAGGCCTTCGTGCCGATCACCTTCCAGAACGAATGGAGCGTGATCCGCGAGATCGACGCGGCGATGGACGTTTCCTACGCCTGCCAGTAGGTCTCGCCGTAGATTGAAGCAAGGGGCCCGGCTGCCGGTCGGGCCCTTTGATCGGAGAGACGGATGCTGCGGCTCGAAACACTGGCCAAACGCTACAAGACCGGTGACCATGCCCTCAAGGGCGTGTCGCTGGAGGTTGGCCGCGGCCAGATCGTGGGCCTCATCGGCCCCTCCGGCGCCGGCAAATCGACGCTGATCCGCTGCATCAACCGCCTGGTCGAGCCGACCGGCGGCAAGGTCTTTCTCGGCGACCTCGACCTCACCGCCATGGGCGGCGCCGATCTCCGCCGGGCGCGCCGGCGGATCGGCATGATCTTCCAGGAATACGCACTGGTCGAGCGGCTGACGGTCATGGAGAACGTGCTCTCCGGCCGGCTCGGCTACGTGCCCTTCTGGCGCAGCTTCCTCCGCCGCTACCCGCAGGCCGACGTCGACAAGGCCTTTGCGTTGCTCGAGCGGGTCGGGCTCGCCGAGCATGCCGACAAGCGCGCCGACGAGCTCTCCGGCGGCCAGCGCCAGCGGGTCGGCATCGCCCGGGCGCTGGAGCAGGATCCGGAGCTCCTCCTGATCGACGAGCCCACGGCCTCGCTCGATCCAAAGACCTCGCGGCAGATCATGCGGCTGATCCGCGAGATCTGCGAGGAGCAGTCGCTGCCGGCGGTGATCAACATCCACGACGTGCTGCTCGCCAAGATGTTCGTCGACCGGATCATCGGCCTCACCGCCGGCGAGGTGGTGTTCGACGGCCCGCCGGGCGAGCTCGACGACGCGGTGCTGACTCGCATCTACGGCGCCGAGGACTGGACCGCGATGCAGACGGCGGCTGCCGAGGACGCCGAGGATGCAGCCGTTGCGCACGGCGCGCACGGGCGCCATGCGGGCGAGGGCGAGCGCTCCGAAGAGCGCCTGGCGGGGCTCGCATGAGCACTGCCGCGGCCGGCCGCCGCTGGCGGCGACCGCCCGTCCTGATCAAGAATCGACGGACGCGCTGGCTCGTCTATGGCGGGCTCGTCATCTATCTCGCCCTCGCCATCTCCACGGTCGAGGTGAACTGGCTGCGGGTCTACGAGGGGCTCGACCGCGGCTGGCGCTTCGTCCAGGGCTTCCTCGCCCCCGACTTCGTCAGCCGCTGGAAGGACATCAGCCAGGGCTTGGCCGAGAGCCTGAGCATGACGGTCACCTCGACGGTGGTCGGCGTGCTCCTGGCGGTCCCCGTCGGCATCGGTGCGGCGCGCAACGTGGCGCCCATGCCGATCTATCTCTTCTGCCGGGCGATCATTGCCCTCAGCCGCACCTTCCAGGAGGTGATCATCGCGATATTCTTCGTCGCGATGTTCGGCTTCGGGCCCTTCGCCGGCTTCCTCACCCTGGCCTTCGGCACCATCGGCTTCATGGCCAAGCTGCTCGCCGAGGACATCGAGGATATCGACGAGGCCCAGGCGGAGGCGGTGCGCGCCACCGGCGCCTCGTTCCCCCAGCTCATCAATTACGGCATCCAGCCGCAGGTCATGCCGCGGCTGATCGGCCTCAGCCTCTATCGGCTGGACATCAACTTCCGCGAGTCGGCGGTGATCGGCATCGTCGGCGCCGGCGGCATTGGCGCCACGCTGAACACGGCCATCGACCGCTACGAGTACGACAGCGCCGGCGCCATCCTGCTGCTGATCATCCTGATCGTGATGGCGGCGGAGTACAGCTCCAGCCATGTCCGCGGGTGGGTGCAGTAGTGCCGGTCCGGCAACTCGACGGACGACCGGTCTGGCAGCGGCGCACCACCCGCCGGCAATGGGCGATCTGGGCCGGCTGGTTCGCCGGCGTCGTGCTCTTCGTCTGGTGCTGGGAGCTGATGACCAGCCGGACGATCTGGGCCTTCGTCTGGGATGCGCCCCGGCAGGCCGCGGATATCGGCAGCCGGATGCTGCCGCCGCGCTGGTCCTATATCGACAAGCTGCTCTGGCCGCTCTGGGACACCCTCAACATCGCCACGCTCGGCACGCTGCTCGGCATCATCATTGCCGTTCCGGTGGCCTTCCTCGCCGCCCGCAACACCACGCCGAGCGCCCTCTTCCTGCGACCCGTAGCCCTCTTCATCATCGTCGCCTCGCGCTCGATCAACTCGCTGATCTGGGCGCTTCTCCTGGTCTCGATGATCGGCCCCGGGCTGCTCGCCGGGATCATCGCCATCGGCCTGCGCTCGATCGGCTTCGTCGGCAAGCTGCTCTACGAGGCGATCGAGGAGATCGACGAGAGCCAGGTCGAGGCGGTCCGGGCAACCGGTGCGTCGGGTGCCCAGGTGCTGGACTACGGCATCGTCCCGCAGATCCTGCCGGCCTTCGCCGGGATCAGCGTCTTTCGGTGGGACATCAACATCCGCGAATCGACCATCCTGGGCCTGGTCGGTGCCGGCGGGATCGGGCTGCAGCTGCAGGCCTCGCTCAACACGCTGGCCTGGCCGCAGGTGACCATGATCCTCCTCCTGGTGCTCGGCACGGTGCTGGTCAGCGAATGGGTGTCGGCGAAGGTTCGCCACGCCGTGATTTGACCGGGACGGCCCGCCAGGCGCTGGTGCATGGGGCGCGCCGCGATCCGGCCATGGTGGTGCTCGAGGGGCTGCATGCCGTCAAGCACGCGCTGCGCTTCGGCGCAACGCTGAGGCTGGTGGTCAGCGACGAACCAGAGACCGTGCTGGCCCTGGCGGCCGAGCTGGCGCCGGACATCCAGGCCCGCCTGGCGGCATTGCTCGAGCCCGTGACGACCGCCGAGTTCGCCACGCTCGCTGCCGAACCGCCGGCGACCCGGCTGATCGCCGTCGCCGACCGCCCGGTCTGGCCGGGCAAGAGCCTTGCAACCGGGCCGATCGTCGTGCTCGACCGGCCACGCCATCCGGGCAATCTGGGTGCCGTCGTGCGCGTTGCCGCGGCGGCCGGTGCCGCGGCCGTCTGGACGCTCGGCGGGGTCGATCCGTGGTCGGCGGCGGCGCTTCGCGGCTCGGCCGGGCTGCACATGGCGCTGCCGGTCGAAGCACTCGACAGCCTGCCGGCAACAGCACGGCCGATCATCGCCCTCGCCGACGACGGCGAGCCGCTCGAGCCGGGCACGCTGCCCGGCGACGCGGTGCTGCTCTTCGGCTCGGAGCGCGACGGTCTGGCGCCGCAATTGCGCCAGGCGGCGACCCGCACGGTCAGCATCCCGATGCGGCCGGGCGTGTCGAGCCTCAACCTCGCCACGGCAGTCGCCGTCGTGCTCTACCTGCAGCGTCTCGCCCGGCCCGATGCGTCGGTGCAGGCGGGTACTGGACAGCCCGGGCCGCGCTCAACATAGTCCGCATCTGCCATTCACGCCGGCCGGCGGCCACGCGGCCGGCACAGCCGAGGAGGGGCGGTTCGCATGTATAGCGAGGTTACGCGGGCAATCAGCGTCTCCGTGGACCCGTTCTTCGTCGAGGAGCAGTCGGAGCCGGCGGACGGTCGCTGGGTCTTCGGCTATCGGGTCGTCATCGAGAACACGGGCTCGGAGCCGGTGCAGCTCATGAGCCGCTACTGGCGGATCGTGGACGGCCGCGGCCGGCTGCACGAGGTGCGCGGCGACGGCGTGGTCGGCGAGCAGCCGATGCTGGAGCCCGGCGAGCGGTTCGAGTACACGTCCGGCACGCCGCTGGCGACGCCGACGGGAATCATGGCGGGAACCTATCAAATGCTGGGCGCCGACGGGCTCTGGTTCGACGTCGAGATTCCGGCGTTCTCGCTGGACGCGCCGGGTAGTCGCGGGACGGTGAACTGACGGTTTCCGAAACCAGCAGGGTCGTGCGCCGGGGGCGGTCGAGGCTCGATCTGCGGGCCATCGTCGACCTGCGCCCGGTCGCCATGGTGCTCGGCATCGTGCTGCTCGTCCTGGCCCTGGCCATGCTGCCATCGATGCTCGCCGATCTGGTCGCCGGGCATTCCGACTGGCAGGTCTTCCTGCTCAGCGCCTCCTGCACCGCGTTCATCGGGGTCAGCCTGATCCTGATGACCACGGGCGTCTCGCGCACGCCCGAGCTCACCGTGCGCCAGGGCTTCCTCCTGACCACCATGACCTGGGTGACCACGACCGCCTTCGCCGCCCTGCCATTCGCGTTCTCCGATCTCGACCTCGGCGTGGCCGGCGCCTTCTTCGAGGCGATGTCCGGCATCACCACGACCGGCTCCACAGTGATCGTCGGCCTCGAATCGGCACCACCCGGCATCCTGCTCTGGCGCGCCATGCTGCAGTGGCTCGGCGGCATCGGCATCATCGTCATGGGCATCGCCATCCTGCCCATGCTCTCCATCGGCGGCATGCAGCTCTTCCGCACCGAGAGCACCGATTCGTCCGAGAAGATCCTGCCGCGGGCGGCGCAGATCGCCACCAACATTGCCCTGATCTACCTCCTGCTCTCCCTGCTCTGCGCTGCCCTCTACTGGCTCTGCGGCATGAACTGGTTCGATGCGGCGGCGCATGCGATGACGACCATCGCGACCGGCGGCTATTCGACCTACGACGCCTCGATCGGCCATTTCGCCAGCCCGGCGATCGAGTGGACGGCGATCACCTTCATGATCGTCGGCGGCATCCCCTTCGTGCTCTACGTCCAGATCCTGCGCGGCCAGAAGGTCCAGCTCTTCCACGACGTCCAGGTGCGCTGGTTTCTCGGCATCCTCGTCTGTGGCACGGCCCTGCTCGCCTTCTGGCTGGTCCAGCGAGGCTTGATGTTCGGTCACGACGGGCTGCGCCACGCGGCCTTCGCGACGGTCAGCGTGGTGACCGGCACGGGCTATGCCGCGAGCGACTTCAATGCATGGGGTACCTTCCCCGTCGGCGTCATCTTCTTCCTGATGTGCATCGGCGGCTGCAGCGGCTCGACCACGGGCGGGATGAAAGTCTTCCGCTTCGCCGTTCTCTACCAGATCGCCCGGGTGCAGGTGCTGCGCCTCCTGCAGCCTTCCGGCGTCTTCCGGCCGATCTACAACGGCCAGCCGGTCGCGGATCAGACGGCGATCTCGATCCTCGGCTTCGTCTTCGTCTTCGCCCTGAGCTTCGCCGTGCTCAGCATCCTCTTGAGCTTTCTCGGTCTCGACTACCTTACCGCGATGTCGGGGGCACTCTCGGCACTGGCCAATGTCGGCCCCGGGCTCGGCGACCTGATCGGGCCGGCGAAGAACTTCGCGGCCCTGCCGGACGCCGCCAAGTGGCTGCTCTCCGCCGGCATGCTGCTCGGCCGGCTCGAGCTTTTCACCGTGCTGGTACTGCTCGCCCCCGCCTTCTGGCGGCCCTGAGCCAGCGCCTTTGGAGGAGAACAGATGCTGGGCCTGATCGAGAAGCTGTTCGGCGCCGACACCACGCAGCCCGACCTGCCGGCGGGCTTCGCCGAGGACCGGGTGGCGGCCGCCGCACTCCTCGTCGAGGCAGCGCTCAGCGACGGCAGCTTCGGTGCGAACGAACGGCAGGTCATCGCCGGCATTCTCGGCCGGCACTTCGACCTGCCGCCGAAGCTCGCCGACCGGCTGCTCGAGGAGGCCGAGGCGGCTGCCCGCGATGCCGTCGAATGGCACGGCTTCACTCGCGTGGTGAAGGAGGCGACGAGCCATGAGGAGCGGGTCGACCTGATCGAGCTGCTCTGGGAAGTGGCACTCGCCGACGAGGAGCTGCACGACTACGAGGCTTCGCTGATCCGCCGCCTCTGTGGCCTCCTCTACGTGACCGGGCGCGAAAGCGCCGAGGCCCGCAACCGGGCGCGCGAGCGGCTTGCCATGCCACCACCTGCCCAGCAGTAGACGGAGCCCGGGGCGCCTATTGGGCCGGGGTTTCGGCCGCGCGCCGCAGCCGGTCGGCAAGGGCCTCGCCAAGCCCGGTCCCGGGCAGCTCCATGACGGCGATCCGGCGGGCCCCGGCCGCGTCGAGCTCGCGCAGCATGGCGTAGAGATTGTGCGCCGCCTCGGCGAGGTCGGCCGAGGCGCTGAGGTTGCGGGTCGCCACCGCCCCGCCCGGCGGCGCAGGGCCGAAGGCGAGCAACGCCTCGTCCGGTGCCACATCTGTCGCCCCGAGCCGCAAGGGCGTGCGTGGCGCGTAGTGGCGGAGCAGCAGGCCGGGTGAGCGCACCGGCTCGTCCGGTGCCGCCGCCGGGCCGTCGAGCGACCCGACCACGGCCTCGATCGCCGCGCGCGTCAGACCGCCCGGCCGCAGGAGGCCGACAGGTCCCGGGCGGCTCAGATCGAGCACCGTGCTCTCGACGCCGATCCGCACGGGGCCGTCATCGAGGACGAGGTCAATGCGCCCCTCGAGATCCGCCAGCACGTGCGCCGCGGTGGTCGGGCTGACGCGGCCGGAGCGGTTGGCGCTGGGGGCCGCCACCGGACCGCCCGCCTGCGCCAGCAGCGCCTGTGCGACGGCGTGGCCCGGCACGCGAACCGCCACGGTATCGAGCCCGGCGACGGCGCGTGGCGAGATGCCGGCGGCTGCGCGGAGCGGCAGGATCAGCGTGAGCGGTCCCGGCCAGAAGGCGGCGGCGAGCGCCTCGGCGCGATCGTCGAACACGGCGAACTCCTTGCCGGCCGCGGTCGTCGCGACATGCAGGATGAGCGGATTGACGGCCGGCCGGCCCTTCGCCTCGAAGACCCGGGCGATGGCCGCGTCATGGGTGGCCAGCGCCCCGAGCCCGTAGACCGTCTCTGTCGGGAAGGCGACGAGGCCGCCCCGGCGCAACAGCCCTGCCGCGAAGGCGATGCCCGCCGGGTCGGCCGGGCGGCACTCGCTCATCCGGGGAGTGCCCGCCAGCCGATGTCGCTGCGGCAGAAGCCCTCCGGCCAGTCCAGCCGGGCGACGCCGGCATAGGCGCTGTCGCGAGCCTCCTGGAGCGTGGCGCCGAGGCCGGTGATGCCGAGCACCCGGCCGCCATCGGCGAGCCAGCGTTCGCCCTCCCGGCGCGTGGCGGCATGGAAGAGCAGCACGTCGTCGCTCGCCTCGAGAGCCTCGAGCCCGCCGATCTCCGAGCCCTTGGCGTAGGTGCCCGGATAGCCGCGTGCGGCCATTACCACGGCGAGGGCATGATCGGGGTACCAGCGCAGGTCCATGTGCTCGAGAATGCCGTCGCAGGCGCCGACGACGAGCTGGCCGAGATCGGTCATCAGCCGCGGCAGCACGGCCTGGCATTCCGGATCGCCATAGCGGACATTGTACTCGACCAGCTTTGGCCCGGCGGTCGTCAGCATCAGCCCGGCATAGAGGAAGCCGCGATAGGGGATGCCCTCGGCGGCCAGCCCCTCGAGCGTCGGCCGGACGATGGTCGCCATCACCTCCTCGACCAGCTCGGGCGTCAGCACCGGGGCCGGTGAGTAGGCACCCATGCCGCCGGTATTGGGTCCCTGGTCCCCGTCATGGGCGCGCTTGTGGTCCTGGGCGGTGCCGATCTCGAGGGCGGTCCTGCCGTCGCAGATGGCGAACAGGCTGGCTTCCTCGCCAGCCATGAATTCCTCGATGACGAGCGTGGCACCCGCTTCGCCGAAAGCACCGGCGAAGGCCGCCTCGACGGCCTCGCGGGCAGCGTCGCGGGTCTCGGCGACGACGACCCCCTTGCCCGCTGCGAGCCCGTCGGCCTTGACCACGATCGGCAGGGGTGCTGCCCCGACATGCGCCAGGGCCGCCTCGGCTTCATCACTCTTGAAGACCAGGTGGGCGGCCGTCGGGATGCCGTGGCGCGCGCAGAACTCCTTCATGAAGGCCTTCGAGCCCTCGAGCCGCGCCGCGGCAGCGCTCGGACCGAAGGCGCGAATGCCCGCCTCCTCGAGCCGGTCGACCAGACCCAGCACGAGCGGCAGCTCGGGGCCGACCACCACGAGGTCGATCGCGCGGTCCCTGGCGAGCGCCACGAGGCCGTCGATATCGTCGACCGCCACGGGCACGCACTCCGCGTCGCGCGCGATCCCGGCATTGCCCGGGGCGCAGAGCACCGCGTCGGCCAGGGGCGAGGCGGCGAGCGACCAGCAGA
>JAUIID010000219.1 GCA_030431615.1 Alphaproteobacteria bacterium | reverse complement strand
TCGCCTACGTGAAGGAGATGGGCTTCACGCATATCGAGCTCATGCCGGTTTCCGAGTACCCGTTCGACGGGTCCTGGGGCTACCAGCCGGTCGGGCTCTTCGCCCCCACCATCCGCCACGGCACGCCCGAGGAATTCGCAGCCTTCGTCGACGCGGCGCACGCCGCCGGCATCGGCGTGCTGGTCGACTGGGTGCCGGGCCATTTCCCGACCGACGCGCATGGCCTCGCCAATTTCGACGGCACCGCCCTTTACGAGCACCAGGACCCGAGGAAGGGCTTCCATCAGGACTGGAACACCGCGATCTACAATTACGGTCGCAGCGAGGTCGCCAACTTCCTCCACGCCAACGCGCTCTTCTGGATGGAGAAGTTCCACATCGACGGCATCCGCGTCGATGCCGTGGCCTCGATGCTCTACCTCGACTACTCGCGCAAGGCAGGCGAGTGGGAGCCCAACATCCACGGCGGCAACGAGAACCTCGAGGCCATCGCCTTCCTCAAGCGGCTGAACGAGCTGGTCTATGGCGAGCACCCGGGTGCCACCTCGATCGCCGAGGAATCCACCGCCTGGCCCGCCGTCTCGCGACCCGTCTACCTCGGCGGGCTCGGCTTCGGCTTCAAGTGGAACATGGGCTGGATGCACGACACGCTGCACTATATCGGCGAGGACCCGGTGCATCGCCGCTATCACCAGCACAACTTGACCTTCGGCCTGCTCTACGCGTTCTCCGAGAACTTCGTCCTGCCGATCAGCCATGACGAGGTGGTGCACGGCAAGGGCTCGCTGCTCGGCCGGATGCCGGGCGACCGCTGGCAGCGCTTCGCCAATTTGCGCGCCTATCTCGGCTTCATGTGGACCCATCCCGGCAAGAAGCTGCTCTTCATGGGCTCGGAGTTCGGCCAGGAGCAGGAGTGGAACTACGAGGGCAGCCTCGACTGGCACCTGCTCGACGACCCGCTGCACAAGGGGGCGCAGCTTCTCGTCCGCGACCTCAACCACCTCTATTGCTCGACCCCGGCACTCTTCGAGCTGGACTGCGAGTCGCAGGGCTTCGAGTGGATCGATGCCGCGGATACCGAGCAGAGCGTGCTGAGCTACCTCCGCCATGGCCGCGAGCCCGACAGCGTCGTCGTCGTGGTCTGCAACTTCACGCCGGTCGTGCGCCATGGCTACCGGATCGGCGTGCCGGCGGCCGGTCGCTGGGCCCAGGTCCTGAATTCCGACGCCGCGCGCTATGGCGGCAGCGATGTCGGGTCCGGTGCCGACGTCGTGGCCGAGCCGTCCCCCTGGCACGGCCGACCAAACTCCTTCGTGCTGGACCTGCCGCCGCTCGCCACCGTCGCTTACGCATGGCAGCCATGAACCCATTCCCTAACCGTTGAAATCGCTGTGAAAAGGAGTCATGGTTCCCGAGCATAGGGGGAAGGAAGCGAGCGGGTGCCGTCATGCTGATCGCCGGAATGCTCCGTCGGCTGGTCAACTATGGTCATCTCGTGGTGATCGATGCCTCGGGCACGATGCACGAGTTCAAGGGGGAAGGGGGCCCCAGAGCGGTCATCCGCCTGACCGATCGGCGGATCGAGGCCGCCCTGCTCTGGCATCCGGAGCTCGCCCTTGGCGAAGGCTATATGGACGGCCGCATCATCGTCGAGGAGGGCTCGATCTACGACGTGATCGAGATCGGCTCGGTCAACCAGGCGCGGCTCGGCACCGGCATGGTCGGCCGGATCGCCACCGGCATCGGCTATGCGCTCCGCCGGTTCCATCAGTACAACCCGGCACCGCGCTCGAGGCGCAACGTCGCCCACCACTACGATCTCTCGAGCACGCTCTACCGGATGTTTCTCGACGCCGACCGGCAGTATTCCTGCGCCTATTTTCCGAAGCCCAACGCCACCCTGGAGGAGGCGCAGCTCGCGAAGAAGCGCCACTTGGCGGCCAAGCTGCTGCTCGAGCCCGGCCAGAAGGTCCTCGACATCGGCTCCGGCTGGGGCGGCCTCGGCATCTACCTCGCACAGGTCGACGAAGTCGACGTCACCGGGCTGACGCTCTCGGTCGAGCAACATGAATACGCCATGCGGCGGGTCCACGAGGGCGGGCTCGACGACCGCGTGCGCTTCCTCCTGCAGGACTACCGGGCAACCGAGGGCAGGTTCGACCGCATCGTCTCGGTCGGCATGTTCGAGCATGTCGGGATCAATCACTACCGCCAGTATTTCGAGATGATCCGCGACCGGCTCGACGATGACGGGGTCGCCGTGATCCACTCGATCGGTCGCGCCTCCGGCCCCTGGGCCACGGCCGACTTCATCCGCAAGTACATCTTCCCGGGCGGTTACATCCCGGCGCTCTCCGAGGTCATGCCGGTCATCGAGAAGACCGGTCTCTGGGTCACCGACGTGGAGATCCTCCGCCTGCACTATGCCGACACGCTGAAGGCCTGGCGCGAGCGATTCGTCGCCCGCTGGGACGAGGCGGCCGATCTCTACGACGATCGCTTCTGCCGGATGTGGGAGTTCTATCTCGCCGGGTCGGAAGCCTTCTTCCGCTGCATGGACGGCATGGTCTTCCAGATCCAGCTGGCCAAGCAGCCGACATCGGTGCCGCTCACCCGCGACTACATCGCCGCCGAGGAAGCGCGCCTCGCCAAGGCCGAGCCCGCCCGCTACCGGCTGGTCGCCTGAATGCGGACCCGGTGAGCGGCCCCCTGCGGCTGGCCGCGCGCGAGCTGGAGGGGCCGGCGGGCCCGTCGCCGCTCATCGTCATGCACGGGCTGCTCGGCTCGCAGCGCAACTGGCAGGCGCATGGCAAGGCCCTGGCGCGCGAGCGGCGCGTCTTCCTCGTCGACCTGCGCAATCACGGCGAATCGCCCTGGTCCGAGGTCATGGACTACCCGGCCATGGCGGCCGACGTCGCCGCGCTCGCGGAACGCCACGGCCTGGAGCGGGTCAGCCTGCTCGGCCACAGCATGGGCGGCAAGGTGGCGATGACGCTGGCCCTCGACCGGCCGGCGCTGGTCGACCGGCTGATCGTCGCCGACATCGCCCCGGTGGCCTACGCGCACGACTTCGATACGGAACTGGGTGCCATGGCCGCCCTCGACCTCGCCACCGTCGACCGCCGGGCCACCGCTGATGCGGCCATGGCGGCTTTGGTCCCGGATGTCGGGGTTCGGCAGTTCCTCCTGCACAATCTCGACTTCGACGCCGACGGCAAGGCCGCCTGGCGGCCCAATATCGAGGTGCTGCAGTCTGCCATGCAGAAGCTCACCGGCTGGCCGGGCGACGGCGCCCGGCGCTTCGACGGGCCGGTCCTCGCCGTGCGGGGCGGCCGCAGCCCCTATGTCGACGATGCCGGCAGTGCGGCCTTCCGCCAGCTCTTCCCGGCGGTGGAGATGGTCACCATCCCCGAGGCCGGCCACTGGCTGCACGCCGAGGCGCCACGCCCCTTCCTGGCCGCGGTGCAGCACTTCCTCGACAGCTGACTGTTCAGTTCCGAAAGAAACGAAAGGTCGTTTCTGCCTGTTCCTTGTTCACTTGTGAACGCTGGGCGGGCATGCTAGTTCATATCCGCGCAAGTCGGGAGGGTTCTTGGCGAAGCGTGAGAGGTTCGATCTCGTCGTCGTCGGCGGCGGAATCAATGGTGTCGGGATCGCTCGCGATGCGGCCGGGCGCGGGCTGAGCGTGCTCTTGGTCGAACGCGGCGATCTCGCCAGCCATACCTCCTCCGGCTCCTCCAAGCTGATCCATGGCGGGCTTCGCTATCTCGAGCACTACGAGTTCCGCCTCGTCCGCGAGGCGCTGATCGAGCGCGAGGTGCTGCTGAAGGCGGCCCCGCACATCATCTGGCCTTTGACCTTCGTCCTGCCGCACAGCCCCGAGCAGCGGCCGGCTTGGCTCATCCGCCTCGGCCTCTTCCTCTACGACCACCTTGGCGGACGAAAGATCCTGCCGGCCTCGCAGGCCGTCGATCTTGCCGCCGCCGGAACTTACGGCGATCCCCTGCAGGACTGGGTGAAGCGCGGCTTCACCTACAGCGACTGCTGGGTGATGGACAGCCGGCTGGTCGTGCTCAACGCCATCGACGCGGTCGAGCGCGGGGCGGAGGTGCTGACCCGCACCGAATGCACGCGTGCGGTCCGCGAGGATGCCGGCTGGCGGGTCGAGCTCCGCGATACCCGCGCGAACACAACGCGGACCGTTGAGGCCCGCGCCCTGGTCAATGCGGCGGGGCCCTGGGTCGCCCGCTTCCTCGAGGAAAATCTCGGCCACCAGAGCATGAAGCGCGTCCGGCTGGTCAAGGGCTCGCACATCGTCGTGAAGAAGCTCCACGACGGCGACCACCCCTACATCCTGCAGAACACCGACAAGCGCATCGTCTTCGTCATCCCCTACGAGACCGACTACAGCCTGATCGGCACGACCGACGTCGACTACGACGGCGATCCCGCCGAGGTCAGGATCACCCCGGCGGAGACCGACTATCTCTGCGCCGTGGTCAACCGCTACTTCCGGCGCACCATCACGCCGGCCGACGTCGTCTGGTCCTATGCCGGCGTGCGGCCGCTCTACGACGATGCCAGCGGCAGCGCCTCGGCGGTGACGCGGGACTATGTCTTCGATGTCGAGGGTGGCGGGGGCAGGGCACCCCTGCTTTCCGTCTTCGGCGGCAAGATCACCACCTACAGGAAGCTCGCCGAGCACGCGCTGCAGCGCCTCTGCCCGCTGCTCGACTGCCCGAAGGGCGACTGGACGGCCACCGCCCCGCTGCCCGGCGGCGATCTGCCTTCCGGCGATTTTGCGGCTTTCCTCGCACGGTTCCGGGCCGATTATCCGTGGCTGCCGGCCGCGCTTGCGACCCGTCTGGCGCGCTCTTATGGTTCGCGGGCGACGGCTATTCTCGACGGGAGGCAGGGGCTGGGCGATCTCGGGCAGCATCTGGGCGGCGATCTCTACGAAGCCGAGCTCGACCATCTCGTGGCGAACGAGTGGGCGATGACCGCCGAGGACGTGCTCTGGCGGCGCAGCAAGCTCGGCCTGCATCTCGACGCGGTGGCCCGCCGGCGCGTCGCCGACTGGTTCGACCGCATGACCGCGAAGCCTTCCGTCGCATGACAGGCGAAGCCGCTTCGACCATCGCCATCGTCGGTGCCGGGACCTGGGGCACCGCCCTGGCGCAGGCGGCCGCCCGGGCCGGCCGCGAGGTCCTGCTCTGGGACCGCGACCCGGCCATCGTCCGGGCGATCGAGCACGACCACCGCTCGCCGCGCGCCTTTCCCGACCTCGTGCTCGAGCCCGGCATCCGCGCCGAGGGTGACCTCGCCACGGTGCTCGCCTGCAAAGTTGTGTTGCTGGTCGTGCCGGCCCAGGTGATCCGCGGCCTCTGCCGTTCCGTTCCCAAGGCGCGGCCGGGCGTCGTCGTGGTCTGCGCCAAGGGCTTCGAGAGCACGACCGACGAGCTGCTCAGCGCCGTGGTCGAGGCGGAATGGCCCGGCACCACTGTCGCCTGCCTCTCCGGCCCGAGCTTCGCGGCCGAGGTGGCGAACGGCCTGCCGACGGCGCTCACGCTCGGCGCCGTCGAGCCCGAGCTCGGCGCCCGGCTGGCCGAGTTGCTGAGCGGGCCGCATCTTCGGGTCTACTGGACGGACGACCGCACCGGCGTGGAGATCGGCGGGGCGGTGAAGAACGTGCTCGCCATCGCTTCCGGCATGGTGATGGGTGCCGGGCTCGGCGAGAACGCCCGGGCGGCGCTGGTCACCCGCGGCCTCGCCGAGCTGGCGCGGCTGGGTGCCGCCATGGGGGCCAGGGCCGAGACGCTGATGGGGCTCGCCGGGCTCGGCGATCTGATGCTCACCGCCATGAGCGCCACCTCGCGCAACACCGCCTTCGGCATGGCGCTCGGCCAGGGCCGGAGTGTCGCCGAGGTGCGGGCCGAAAGCCCGCTGGTCGAGGGCTACTGGACGGCCCAGGCCGTCGACCGCCTCGCCACGCGGCACGGGGTGGAGACGCCGATCGCCCGCGCCGTCGCGCGCATCCTGGACGGCCGGCTCGACATCGACGAGGCGCTGGCGACCCTGATGCAACGGCCGCTGCGCGCCGAGGGCCTCGCGTGACGACGCTGGAGCTCCGCTCGGTCAACCGGCTCGAGGGCGACGAACTGCATCTCGACGACGTCCGCCTGACGCTGGAATCCGGCCGCCTCTACGTCCTCCTCGGCCCGACCAACGCCGGCAAGACCTCGCTGCTGCGGGTCATGGCCGGGCTCGACCGGCCTTCCACCGGCCGAGTGCTGATTGGCGGCCAGGACGTCACCGGCCGGAGCGTGCGCCGGCGCAATGTCGCCATGGTCTACCAGCAATTCGTCAACTACCCGTCCTTCACGGTCTACGACAACATCGCCTCGCCGCTGCGGCTGAAGGGCCTGAAGCGCGCCGAGGTCGACCGCAAGGTTAGGGAGACGGCCGAGCTCCTGCACATCGAGCCCCTGCTGCAGCGTCTGCCGGCCGAGCTCTCCGGCGGTCAGCAGCAGCGCTGCGCCATCGCCCGCGCCCTGGTGAAGGAAGCCGAGCTGCTGCTGCTCGACGAGCCGCTCGTCAATCTCGACTACAAGCTGCGCGAGGAGCTGCGCACGGAGCTGCGCGCCCTTTTCGCCAGGCGCGACTCGATCGTCGTCTACGCCACGACCGAGCCCATGGAGGCGCTCGTCATGGGCGGTCACGCCATCGTCATGGGCGAGGGCCGGGTGCTGCAGTCCGGGCCGACCCTCGAGGTCTACCACCGGCCGAGCTCGGCCAGGGTCGCCGCCGTCTTCTCGGACCCCACCATGAACATGGTCGACGTCAATATCCGGGGCGGCGAGGCGCGCACCCCGGCGGGCTTCGCCCTGCCGCTCGGTGACCAGATCGACGGCCTGCGCGACGGCCGTTTTCGCCTCGGCGTGCGCGCGAACCACCTGTCGCTGCGGCGGCGCCACCCGGGCGATATCGAGATCCAGGGCACGGTCGACCTTGCCGAGATCTCGGGCTCCGAGACCTTCGTCCATTTCCGCCACAACAATCTCGACTGGGTGGTGCAGGAAGAGGGCGTGCACCCGCTGGCACGCGGTGCGGAGGCGAGCTTCTTCCTCGACCCGGCGAAGCTCTACTTCTTCGGCGATACAGGTGCGCTCGATCGGGCACCCGCCGGCCTGCCGCTCGATAGCGCGGCCTGAGGAGCGGCAGCGCGTGGCCAGGATCGAGTTCCAGCGTCTCGCCCACAGCTACCTGGCGAATCCGGTCGAGCCGGCCGACTGGGCCCTGAAGGAGCTCGACTTCGCCTGGGAGGACGGCGGCGCCTACGCGTTGCTCGGCCCGTCGGGCTGCGGCAAGTCCACCCTGCTCAACATCATCTCCGGCCTGCTCCGGCCGAGCCAGGGCCGCGTCCTCTATGACGGCGAGGACGTGACCGCCCTGCCGCCGGCGGCGCGCAACATCGCCCAGGTCTTTCAGTTCCCGGTGATCTACGACACCATGACGGTCGCCGAGAACCTGGCCTTTCCCCTGCGCAACCGCGGCATGCCGCGGGCCGAGGTCAGGAAGCGCGTCGCCGAGGCGCTCGAGATGCTCGAGCTGCAGCCGGTCCAGAACCGCCGTGCTGCCGGCCTCACCGCCGACCAGAAGCAGAAGATCTCGATGGGCCGGGGCCTCGTGCGCGACGACGTCGCCGCCATCCTCTTCGACGAGCCGCTCACCGTCATCGACCCGCACCTCAAGTGGCAGCTTCGCCGCAAGCTCAAGGAGGTGCACGAGCGCTTCAACCACACCCTCGTCTACGTCACCCACGACCAGAACGAGGCGCTCACCTTCGCCGACAAGGTGGTGGTCATGTACGAGGGCGAGGTGGTCCAGCTCGGCACGCCGCAGGAACTGTTCGAGCGGCCGGCGCACCGCTTCGTCGGCTATTTCATCGGCTCGCCCGGCATGAACTTCATGGGCTGCCACCTGGTCGAGGACGGGCTCGGCATCGACGGCACCGAGCTCGTGCTGTACGGCCACTGGGCGGAGCTCGCCCGGCGCCACGCGAAGTCCAGGCTCGCGATCGGCATCCGCCCGGAGTTCCTCGGCATCTCGCCCGTCGCTCGCGACGATGCCGTCCCGACCAAACTGGTGGGCGTGCAGGACCTCGGCAACTTCAAGCTGGTGACGGTCCGGCTCGGCCCGCACGAGGTGGTGGCCAAGCTGCCGGAGGACGCACCCGTGCCGACTGACGAGGCACATCTGGTGTTCCAGCCGGAATGGACGCGCCTCTATGCCGACGACCGGCTGGTCGGCTGAGGCGGGGAGGAAGCATCATGCGCAAGACCGAGAGCAACAAGGCCTGGCTGCTGGTCCTGCCGGTGTTCCTGCTGGTCGCGTTCAGCGCCGTCATCCCGCTGATGACCGTCGTCAACTACTCGGTCCAGGACATCTTCGGCCCCGGCGAGGCCTACTGGGTCGGCACCGAGTGGTTCAAGGAGATGCTGCGCTCGGAGGACCTGCGCGGCGCCTTCGTCCGCCAGGTGATCTTCTCGGCTACCATCCTCGTCATCCAGATTCCGTTGGGCATCGCGATCGCCCTCGCCATGCCCCCCAGGGGCTGGGCCGCCTCGCTCAGCCTCGTGCTCGTCGCCCTGCCGCTCCTGATCCCCTGGAACGTGGTCGGCACGATCTGGCAGATCTTCGCCCGCGGCGACATCGGCCTCGGCGGCTGGTTCGTCAACGACACGATGGGCATCGTCTACAACTACACCGCCAACGGGCTGCATGCCTGGATCACCGTCGTGGTGATGGACATCTGGCACTGGACGCCGCTCGTCGTCCTGCTCTGCTATGCCGGCCTGCGCG
>JAUIID010000218.1 GCA_030431615.1 Alphaproteobacteria bacterium | reverse complement strand
TGTCGGCCTTGCCGGTCTCGATGGCGCGGATCTCCTCGCGGATCCGGATCATGGCGTCGCAGAAGCGGTCGAGCTCGGCAATTGCCTCGCTCTCGGTCGGCTCGATCATCATCGTCTCGGGCACGGGCCAGGACATAGTGGGCGCGTGGAAGCCGTAGTCGACGAGGCGCTTGGCGACGTCCTCGGCGGTGATGCCGGTCTTCTGCTTGAGGTCGCGGAAGTCGATGATGCACTCATGCGCGACGCGGCCGTTGCGGCCGGCATAGACGATGGGGAAGTGGTCACGGAGCCTCGCCGCAATGTAGTTGGCGTTGAGGATCGCAACCTCTGTGGCGTGGCGAAGGCCAGCGGCACCCATCATGGCGATATAGGCCCAGGTGATCGGCAGGATGGAGGGTGAGCCGAAGGCGGCGGCCGAGACCGTGCCGAGGTTCTCGCTGCCGCCCTCGCCGGTCACCGGGTGGCCCGGGAGGTAGGGGGCGAGGTGCGCCTTGACGCCGATCGGTCCCATGCCGGGGCCGCCGCCGCCATGCGGGATGCAGAAGGTCTTGTGCAGGTTCATGTGGCTGACGTCGGCGCCGAGCTCGGCCGGGCGGACGAGGCCGACGAGCGCGTTGAGATTGGCGCCGTCGAGATAGACCTGGCCGCCATATTTGTGGATCAGGGCGCAGACGTCCTTGACCGCCTCCTCGAAGACGCCGTGGGTCGAGGGGTAGGTGATCATCAGGGCGGCGAGGCGGTCGCTGTGCTTCTCCGCCTTGGCCTCGAGATCGGCGAGGTCGACATTGCCCTGGTCGTCGCAGGCGACGACGACGACCGTCATGCCGGCCATGACCGCACTGGCCGGGTTGGTGCCGTGCGCCGAGGAGGGGATCAGGCAGACGTCGCGGTGGCCCTGGCCCTGGGCCTGATGATAGGCGCGGATCGCGAGGAGCCCGGCATACTCGCCCTGGCTGCCGGCATTGGGCTGCAGGGAGACGGCGTCGAAACCGGTGATGGTGGCGAGCCAGGCCTCGAGATCGGCGAAGAGGCGGGCATAGCCCTTCGCCTGGTCGGCGGGGGCGAAGGGGTGGAGGTCGGCGAAGCCCGGATAGCTCACCGGGATCATCTCGGCCGCGGCGTTGAGCTTCATCGTGCAGGAGCCCAGGGGGATCATCGAGCGATCGAGGGCGAGGTCCTTGAGCTGTAGCTTCCTCAGGTAGCGCAGCATCTGGGTCTCGCTGCGGTGGGCGCTGAAGACCGGGTGGGTGAGATAGGGGGACTGGCGGGCGAGCTTCTCCGGCAGGCCCGGCGTTGTCGCCGTCGCGGGCTTGCCACCGAGGATGCTGGCGAGCTTCTCGACCTCTTCGGCGGTGACCGTCTCGTCGAGGGCCAGAGCGAGGTGGTCGGCGTCGATGGCGCGAAGATTGAAGCCGGCCTTGCCGGCTTCGGCCAGGAGCGCCTTGGCCTTGCCCGGCACGCGCAGGGTGAGGGTGTCGAAGAAGTGGCGGTTGGTGCGTTCGATGCCGGCGGCGTCGAGCCGGGCGGCGAGGCCGGCGGCGAGGTCGTGGACGCGGGTCGCGATCCGCTTCAGGCCCCTCGGCCCGTGCCAGACGGCATACATGCCGGCCATGACGGCGAGCAGGACCTGGGCCGTGCAGATGTTGCTGGTCGCCTTTTCGCGGCGGATGTGCTGCTCGCGGGTCTGCAGCGCCATGCGGAGGGCCGGCTTGCCGCGCGCGTCCTGGCTGACGCCGATGATGCGGCCGGGGACCGAGCGCTTGAGGGCGTCCTTGGTGGCGAAGAAGGCGGCGTGCGGTCCGCCATAGCCCATCGGCACGCCGAAGCGCTGGGCGGATCCCAGGACGATGTCGGCACCCCAGTGGCCCGGCGCCTCGAGGAGGCAGAGGGCGAGGAGGTCGCTGGCGACGGCGACGATGGCACCAGCGCCGTGCAGCGCCTCGACGGCGGGGCGGAAGTCGCGGATCTCGCCCGACGAGCCCGGCCAGGAGAGAAGCGCACCATAGACGCTGCCGGCGTCGAGGTCGGCGAGCGGGTCGCCGACGACGATCTCGATGCCCAAGGGCTCGGCGCGGGTGCGCAGCACCGCCAGGGTCTGGGGGTGGGTGTCGGCATCGACGAAGAAGCGGTCGCCCTTGCCCCGGGTCGAGCGATGGGCGAGCGTCATGGCCTCGGCGGCGGCGGTCGCCTCGTCGAGGAGGGACGCGTTGGCCAGCTCCATGCCGGTGAGGTCGATAACCGCCTGCTGCCAGTTGAGGAGCGCTTCGAGCCGGCCCTGGCTGACCTCGGCCTGGTAGGGTGTGTAGGCGGTGTACCAGCCCGGGTTCTCGAAGAGGTTGCGGAGCAGGACCGGCGGCGTGTGGGTGCCGTAGTAGCCCATGCCGATGAGCGAGCGGCGGACCTCGTTGCTGGCGGCGAGGTCGGCGAGGCGCGCAAGGGCGGCGTGCTCGGTCAGGGCATGCGGCAGATCGAGCGGGTCCGTGGTGCGGATCTTCCGGGGCACCGTCTCGCCGATCAGGTCGTCGAGCGAACCGGCGCCGACGGTCTGCAGCATGGCCGCGATCTCGGCGGTGTCGGGGCCGACATGCCGGCGGACGAAGGGGGCAGCCACCGGGTCGACGGTGCTGCTGTTCTGGATGTCGGCCATAAACGGGTGCTCCGGGCGGGTCAGGCGATGGTCTCGAGGAAGGCGGCGTAGGCGTCGGCGTCCATCAGCCCGTCGAGCTCGCCCTTGTCGCTGAGCTGGAGCTTGAAGAACCAGGCTCCACCCTCGGCGTCCTCGTTGACGCCGGCCGGGTTTTCCTCGAGGGCGGCATTGGCCTCGACCACCTCGCCGGAAGCCGGGGCGTAGATGTCGCTCGCCGCCTTGACGCTCTCGACCACGGCGACCTCGGCACCCTTGGCGACGGTGGTGCCGACACTCGGCAGCTCGACGAAGACGACGTCACCGAGCTGCTCCTGGGCGTGGTCGGTGATGCCGACCGTGGCGACGTCGCCGGTGACGTCGAGCCACTCGTGCTCCTTCGTGTAGTAGCGGGCCATGCTTGCGGCTCCTTCAGCGGTGGTAGCGGTGGGGGACGAAGGGTAGTGCCTCGACGCGGGCCGGCAGCGCCTTGCCGCGCACCTCGAGCTGGATCGGCGTGCCGGGTGCCGCGGCGGCACTGGCGACGTAGCCCATGGCGACTGGGCCATCGACGGTCGGGCCGAAGCCGCCGCTCGTGACCTTGCCGATCGCCTGGCCAGAACCGTCCAGGACGGGCGCACCCTCGCGAGCCGGTGCCCGGCCTTCAGGGCGGATGCCGACGAGGCGGCGCGACGGGCCGTCCCGCAGCTCGGCCAGGATGCGCTCGGCCCCGGGAAAGCCGCCTTCGGCCCGGCGCCGCTTCTGGACCGTCCAGGCGAGGTCGGCCTCGATCGGGCTGGTCGTCCGGTCGATGTCGTGGCCGTAGAGGCACAAGCCCGCCTCGAGGCGAAGGGAATCGCGGGCACCCAGGCCGGCCGGCTGGACCTCCTCGGCGGCGAGCAGCGTGCGGGCGAGCTTGACCGCATGGCCGGCCTCGACCGAGATCTCGAAGCCGTCCTCGCCGGTGTAGCCGAGCCTGGAGATGCGGAGATCGAGGCCGGATGCCCGGAGCTCGATGCTGGACATGAAGCGGAGCTCGGCCACCTCGGGGGCGAGCCGGGCGAGCACGGTGACGGCGGCCGGACCCTGGAGGGCGAGGAGGGCGCGGTCGGCCATGAGCTCGATCTCGCGGCCCGGCAGGTGCGCCCGGAGATGGGCGAGGTCCGCGTCCCGGCCGCCGGCATTCACGACGATGAAGAGCCCGTCATCGGCGGCGGTGACGATCAGGTCGTCGATGATCCCGCCATCCTCGGTGGTGAGCTGGGTGTAGCGGGCGCGGCCGGGCTTCAGAGCCTGGATGTCGGCGGGCAGGAGGCTCTCGATGGCGGCAGCCGCATCGGCGCCGGGCATCCTGATCTGGCCCATGTGCGAGACATCGAAGAGCGAGGCCTGCGTGCGCGTCCAGACATGCTCCTTGAGAATGCCGGTCGGGTACTGGACCGGCATCGCCCAGCCGGCGAAGTCGACCATGCGGGCGCCGAGCTCGCGATGGAGCGCATCTAGCGGCGTTGTCTTCGGATCGGGCACGGGCTCTGGACCTCACAGGTTGTCGACAGCGGACGCCGAGCGATGGGCGAGATTCGCCCGTCCCGACGCCCCCTCTGTCTTGGACCTGAGAGATTCAGACAGGCGGCCAGGGCCTCCCGTCTTCCCCGTCGGTGGGATGCAGATGCATCCGCTCTCCAGAGGGCCAACTCGCTCGCGGTCCTGGTGCCTGAGAGTTTCCGGGGCGGTTGCTCCTTCGGCGCCGGCCCGGCCAGTGGCCGGAACGGACTCTCCCACGGGCGATTGCAGCCGCTTCGGATGGTAGCGGCGGGCGGTGCCGGGTCAAGCGGGATGGCTCCGGGAATGCCGCCTAGCTCGTGACGTCGCAGCGACGCCAGATCTCGGCGCCCTTGCCGGCCTCGAGGCGCATGGTGGTCTCGTCCAGGAGGGTCATGTCGACCCTTGCGCCGGCATCGGGCTCGCCCGCGGGCACGGTGTAGGCGAAGAAGTGGCGGGCGTAGTCGCCGTCGATGGCGCTGCCGTGCGGGGTCACGATCTGCGGCCCCTCGATGGAGAGCACGCGGCCGTCGGGCGCGCACCAGTTGCCGTCGATGGCGTCGGCGCGGGCGCTCTCAACATTCGCGAGCAGCGCCAGGGCGGCGAGAAAAGGGACGGCTCGGCTCATGATCACGCTCCCGGCCAGGAGGCTTGGTCCTCCGCCAGGCATCCTACCGCGTGACGAGAACGCGATGAAGGCCGAAGTGCCGCTCGCTCAGAAGAGGGTGAAGACGGCGAGCCTGAGGAAGTAGACGCGGGTGCCGATCTCTTCCTCGATCTTGAGGGCGATGGCGGGGCGCGGGTTGGGGGCGAGGTCGCGCCAGAGGAGCTGGCGCTCGCCGCCGGCGAACCGCATCACGTCGCCGCGCTGCCAGTTGTGGGGGTACCATTCGCTGCGGGCGAGGCAGGCGTCGAGGTCGCGGGCGATGCGGTTGAAGTCGTCCTCGAGAAGCTTCGCCCCGCCGCCGGCGACGCGGTTGCCGCGGCAGACATACTCGGCGCCGGGATTGGTCGGGCCGTCGATCTCGCAGGTGTAGAAGCCCTCGGGCATGGCGCTGCCCTGCCAGGCGCGCGGGCCGTTGGCAGCACCGCGCAGGGACGCGAAGCCGGCGGGCTCGGCCTCGACGATGCGCAGCAGCGGGCGGCAGAGGCGGTCGACCCGGGTGGTGGGGTCGACGGGCGGTGGCGGCTCCATGACCGGCGGCGGGGCAGGTTCCGGCGGTGGTGGCGGCGGTGGCGGCGGCTCGGGCGTGGTGCAGGCGGCGAACAGGCCGAAGAGGGCGAGGACGAACGCCGTGGCGAGACGGGATCTCATGGAGCGCTCAGTCGCCCGAAGCGGCCTGCAGGTGGGCCATGTCGGTGATCGTCACCGAATGCTTGTCCGGCAGGTTGATCAAGCCGGCCTTGCGCATCAACGTCAGGGTGCGGCTCACGGTCTCGATGGTGAGGCCGAGGAAATCGGCGATGTCGCTGCGGTTCATCGGCAGCGGCATGGGCTCGCCCCGGTCGATGCCGCGCCGCTCCGCCAGTCCGAGAAGGAAGGTGGCGACGCGCTCGCGCGCCGTCTTGCGGCCAAGCAGCAGCATCTGCGCCTGGGCGGCGGCGAGCTCGTTGCCGGCGCGGCTGAGCAGGCGATGCTCGAGCTCGGGATAATCCGCCATGAGGGCGAGGAGGCTGCCGCGCCGAAAGCGGCAGGCGACGATGTCGGTCACCGCCTCGGCGCTGTAGATGTAGCTGTCGCCATAGGCGAGGCCGACGAGATCGCCCGGGATCAAAAAGCCGGTGATCTGCCGGCGGCCGTCCGGCATGAGCTTGTAGATCTTGAGCATGCCCTCGGTGAGGGTGAAGACGTCCTCTGCCGGCTCACCCTCCTGGATGAGCTGTGCTCCGGCATCCACCCGCCTCGTGCCGGCGATGGCGGCGAGCTTGCCCAGGGCCATGGGCTGGAGGGCGCCGCAGATGGCGATCGGCCGAATGTCGCAATGGGCGCAGTCGACGCGCGCACCGCAACAATTGGTCTGTTGCCGATCCATGATGAGGCGATCCTTCCCGCGGCCGCCCGCAACGGTTCGCGGTTACCGCGACGAGGGACGAGCCTGCCGAGGCTCATCTAGGCATTCACGTTGACTTGGGTCAATGCAGCACCTCGACGCGGCGGCGACGCTCCGGCGATGATCGCACACTCGCCCGCCGCATCATCGTTGTCGCTGCCGATTGGCGGTGTTTCCTGGCTCTGGCGCGATCTTAAGGCCGAGCACGTCGACGAGGTGCTGCCGCTGGTGCTCGCCCTCGAGCCGGGCGGCCGCGAGGCCGCAAGCTGGCGGGCGGATGTGGCGGCCCGGCTCGGCACCCGCGCCGGGGATGGCGGCGTGGTGATCGTCCAGTGCCGCGCCGGCCTGACCCTGGCCTTCTTCTTCCACACGCGGGGGCGGGCGCCGGACGGGCGGCCGCGTCTCGAGGTCGACCGGTTGCGCTGGCTGGAGATCGGCCGGCCGCATCGCTCGCTCGACGCCCTGCTCGCCGTCGTGCTGCAGACGGCGGACCGTCTCGCCTGTGCGCAGGTGATGCTGCTGGCCGGCGCCTGCGTCGAGCGACAGGCCCGCGCGGCGCTCGACGAGCGGGCCGCCGCGAGCGGCTTCGAGGCCACGCCCGAGGGCTGGTATCAGGTGATCTCGAAGCCATGCTGACCCGACTTCCGGTTGTCCGGTCGCCGGCCGAGGGAGCCGCAAGGCCGGCCGGGGCGCGGCCATTGACAGGCATCCGCGACCCCTCCTAATGGTGAGTGAAACAAAGTTCCGGCACCGAACGGATGTTCCGTGCCTCGAGGGAACAGGGGAGGACAAGACGTCCTGTCGACCGGTTCTGGCCGGTTGGACGGGCGCTCATGCCGACCCCTGCCCGCAACAGGGAGGTCGCCATGTTCTACACCCCAAAGAATGCGCTCTTCCGGCGGGTCGGCCGCCGCAAGTTCCTGGAGTTGGGCGGCGGTGCCGCCACTGCTCTCGGCGCAGGCTCGATCGCCGTCGGCCTGAACTCGGTCGTCACCCGCCGGCCGGCCTATGCCCAGTCGTCGGAGGAGGCCAAGTGGCGCCAGTTCGAGGGCACCAAGCTCGTCTTCATGAGCGAGAACACGCCGCCCTCCTTCGCCATCCGTGAGAACCTCCAGCCGTTCTACGACCTGACCGGCATCGAGGTGGAGATCCTCACCGACGACCTGCCGGTGGTGCAGCAGAAGGTCGGCATCGACCTGCGCGGCGGCAGCGCCGACTTCCATCTCAACTACGTCCAGGACAAGCCGATCGGCGCGCCGTTCGCCGATTTCTACGCTGACCTGACCAAGTTCATGTCCGACGACACCCTGCCGCAGGATCCGGACGGATCCGGCGAGGACGCCTGGTTCGAGAACTTCCTCAATGCCTGTGGTGTTTATTACGACGAGGGTCGGATCGTCGCCTTCCCCTATGACTGCGCGGTTGCCTGCACCTTCTACCGGCAGGACCTGTTCGAGGCGCTGAGCAAGGATTTCGAGGCCGAGAACGGCTACCGGATGGAGTTCAATGCCGAGACGACCTGGCAGAACGTCCAGGACTTCGCCGCCTTCTTCAAGAAGCTGCGCGAGGGCGGCAACGAGGAGGTCCCCTACGGCTATGCCCAGCACCAGGGCAGCTTCGCCTGGACGACGCAGCTCGACATCCAGCGGATGATGTTCGCGCACGGCCGCTGGACGGATTTCGAGGGGGTCGACGACAGGCTCGGCAGCCGCGAGCCCGGGCCGACCCGCTGGGGCGACGAGCAGTCGGTGCTGATCATGCAGAAGTACAAGGACCAGGCCGACGTCAGCCACCCGGACAATCTCGCCAACGCGACGCTCGAGCTGAACACGCTCTACCAGGCCGGGCAGATCGCGATGCAGGTGCAGTATCACGAGTTCGCGGCCTCGATCGAGGACGAGAGCACGAGCCGGGCGGCCGGCGGCAAGACCGGCTACGGCGTCTGCCCGCTCGGTGCGGCGGACTGGATCGTGAACGGCGGCGAGGCGGTCAATGGCTGCAATTGCGGCATCGGCGGCATCGGCATCAATGCCGGGGCGTCGGAGGAGCTGCAGCGCGCCGCCTACCTCTTCGCCATCTGGTCGACCTCGAAGAACACGCAGTTCAACGTGCTCAAGGGGGTCGGTGGCACGCCGACCAGGAAGGCCGTGCTCGAGATCCCGGAGGTGCAGGCGGCGCGGCAGCGGCCGACCACCATGCCGAACGCGCTGACCTTCGAGCCGGTCTACGACTACGGCATCCGCGACCCGCACTTCGTGCTCGGGCCGAAGATCCCGGAGGCCAACGAGTACCACAAGATCGTGGCGACCGAGGTGCAGCGCTGCGTCGCCGGCCAGGCGACGGCGGAAGAGGCCTGCGAGGAGATTCGCTGGCAGCTCGACGACCTGCACGGTCACTGATCGAGCGAGGCATGGCGGCCGGGCCGGCGGGTCGATTGATCCGCCGGCCCGGTGGCGCCAAGGTGACGGGCAGGGGGGCCAGGTGGGCGGACGGCGATGGCGGTGACAACGGCAGGGGGAGGACGGAGCATCGGCGGCGGCGCGCCGGTCACTGCCGGCAAGCAGCACCTGCTCGAGATGCGCGAGGGTGCGCGGGTCATCAGCCACACGCCGGCCAGGCTGAACACGGCGCCGTCGCGGGCCTACTACTTCTACCTGATGCTGCCGGCGATCATCGTCCTCGCCTGCATCACGCTCTATCCGTTCTTCTGGCTCGTCTGGATGAGCCTG
>JAUIID010000217.1 GCA_030431615.1 Alphaproteobacteria bacterium | reverse complement strand
TCGCTTGCCGCCTGCGCCAGGCTGATCGACGAGGTCTATCGCTGGCACGAGCGCCCGGCGCCGGGCGACCGCACCTGGCAGCCGCCGCGGCTCGGCGACGGCCGCGGCCGGCGGCACGCTTGCGGCTCGCGCGAGGTGATCAAGCTGCCGCGCTGGGCCCGCACGCGCGCCATCGTGCTGCATGAGTGCGCCCACGGCATGAGCACCGACGGGCACGGGCCCGGCTTCGTCCGCGCCTATGTCACGCTGCTCAGCACCTTTGCGGGTCACGAAAGGCCTGCCCTCGAGGCCTCGCTCCGCGAGCACGGCATACGGATCGCCCGGGCCACCTAGCGCTGGGCGTTGCGCCAGTCGGGATGGACCCAGGGCTCGCGGTCGGATGGCGGCAGCGGGGTGCGACCGAGCACATGGTCGGCCGCCTTCTCGCCGACCATGATCGAGGGCGCGTTCAGGTTGCCGTTGGTGATCTGCGGGAAAATCGAGCTGTCGGCGACCCGCAGATTGTCGATGCCGATCACCCGGCACTGCGGATCGACCACGGCCAGGGGGTCGTCAGCGCTGCCCATCCGGCAGGTGCCGCAGGGATGATAGGCGCTCTCGGCATGCTCGCGGATGAAGGCGTCGAGCGCGGCGTCGTCCTGCACCGCCGCGCCCGGCTGCAGCTCATCGCCGGCGTAGCGCGCCATGGCCGGCTGGGCGAAGAGCTCGCGGGTGAGCCGGATGCAAGTGCGGAAATCGGCGAGGTCCTGCGAGTCACTCAGGTAATTGAATCGAATCGACGGCGGTGCACCAGCATCGCCGGCCGTCAGCCGGACATCTCCCCTGCTCTTCGAGCGCATCGGCCCGACATGCGCCTGGAAGCCGTGGCCCGCCGCCGAGGCCTTGCCGTCATAGCGCACCGCCAGCGGCAGGAAATGGAACTGGATATCGGGATAGGCGACACCGGCCCTTGATCTGATGAAGCCGCCCGCCTCGAAATGGTTGCTGGCGCCCGGGCCCTTGCCGGTCAGCAGCCACCAGGCGCCGATCGCCGCCTTGGCCGGCAGGTTCCAGTAGCGGTAGAGCGTGACCGGCTCCTTGCAGGCGACCTGGATGTAGAGCTCCAGGTGGTCCTGGAGGTTGGCCCCGACCCCCTTGCGGTCGATGACGGGCGGGATGCCGAGGGCCGCCAGATGGGCCACGTCGCCGATGCCCGAACGCATCAGCAGCGTGGGCGAGTTGATCGCCCCGGCAGCGAGCACCACGGCCCGCCGGGCGCGGATCTCGCGCAACCGGCCGTGCCGCTCCACCTCGACGCCGACCGCGCGCCGCCCCTCGAGCAGGATCCGGTGCACAAGGCTTCTCGCCTCGAGGTCGAGATTGGCGCGGGCCAGAGCCGGCCGCAGATAGGCATTGGCTGCCGACCAGCGCCGCCCCTGCCAGACGGTCATCTCCAGCGGGCCAAAGCCCTCCTGCTGCCGGCCGTTATAGTCGTCGGTCAGGGGGTAGCCCGCCTCGGCGCCGGCCTTGACGAAGGCCTTGTAGAGCGGGTTGGCGAGGCGCCCACGGGTAACGTGCAGCGGCCCTTCGGTGCCGCGCCAGCCGGCCTCGCCGCCGTGGCTCGTCTCCAGCCGCAGGAAGTAGGGCAGCACGTGCGGATAGCCCCAGCCGGCGGCGCCCATGGCCTCCCAGCCGTCATAGTCCATGGCGTGGCCGCGCACATAGACCATGCCGTTGATCGAGGAGGAGCCGCCGATCACCTTGCCGCGCGGACAGGCGAGCCGCCGGCCGTCGAGCCCGGGCTCGGGCTCGGTGCTGTAGCCCCAGTCGTAGCGGCGCATGTTCATCGGGATCGAGAGGGCGGCCGGCATCTGGATGAGCGGGCCGGCATCGGTGCCCCCATGCTCGAGCACGAGGACCGTGCTCCGCCCGTCCTCGGCGAGCCGGCTGGCAAGGGCGCAACCGGCACTGCCGGCGCCCACGACGATGAAGTCGACCTCCATGCCGGCGATCCTACGCCGCGGCGAGCGGCAGGACATCCACGGCGACGGTCAGATCATGGGCGCCGCCACCATAGACGATGCCGCAGATTGGGCTGACATCGCCGTAGTCACGCCCCCAGGCCAGCGTCACGTGCTCGCGCATCGGCAGGCAGTCATTGGTCGGATCGAGCTCGACCCAGCCATAGTGCGGCACCCAGAGCGCCACCCAGGCATGGCTCGCATCGGCACCGATCAGCCGTTCCTGGCCCGCGGGCGGGTGGGTCATGATGTAGCCCGACTGATAGCGGGCCGGCAGCCCGAGCGAGCGCAGGCAGCCGAGCATCAGATGGGAGAAGTCCTGGCAGACGCCGCGTCGCGTCTCGAACACCTCCGCGACCGGCGTCGCCAACGAGGTCGCCTTGGCGTCGAAGGTGAACTCGCGGAAGATGCGGCTGTTGAGCTCGATCGCCGCGTCGAGGATCGGCCGGCCGACCACGAAGCTCTGGCGGGCATAGGCCTCGATCGCGTCATCGAGGTCGACGAACGGCGACGCGAAGGCGTAGCGGCTGGCCTCCAGCGCGTCGTCGTCAGTGGCGGCAAGGCGCACCGCGGCCGCCTCCTCCCAGGCCGGCGTCTCCAGGGGCGAAGGCAGCTCGCGTTCGGCCAGCCGCACCCGGCTGCGCGCCTCGATGATCAGCTCGTCGTGGTTCTGGTCGAGGGTGATGGTGCGGGTCGGGTTGCCGAAGGCGTCGAGGTCGCGATCGTCGAAGCCCGGGCTCGGCTCGATGCTCAGCTCGAAGCGCTCGAGCCGCTGGTGCGGCGTGTCGCGCGGCTCGAGGTGCAGGAGATGATGCGAGATCGAGACGAGCTGGCTGTAGCTGTAGTCGGTGCGATGCCGGACGTCGAAGATCATGGGCCGACCATCCCGACCCCTTCGACCCGGCGCATCGCCAGCGTGCTGGTCGGTGTCTCGGCCAGGACGAAATAACCGCGCCCGATCAGGTCCGCAGCCTCGCGCAGGTCCACCCGGGCACGGGCGAAGAATCCGGCCAGCACGCTTCCCGTCCCCTCCTCCCGGTCGGCGGTGAGCTGATCGGCATCGGCGAGCTGCAGCTCGGTCAGAAGAGCCAGCACCCGACGCTGCTCGGCCGACCGGTAGGGTCCCTCGCTCGGCAGGCTCGCGAGGTGGCCCTCGAGCGTCAGGAGCTGGTAGGCGAGCGAGCGCGGGTTGGTCTCGTCGAGGGCCAAAAGATCGACAACGGGCGTTGCCATCGGCGTCACCGCATAGCGCGACCGATAGGTCATGTAGCTGTCGCCGATCTCCAGGAGCGCGGTGAGCGCCACCCCCTCGTCGACGCCGTCGAGCGTGCCGGTCAGCGCATCGATCACGTCGATGAGCTGCAGCGCCCGCTCCAGCCGGCGGCCCATGTCGAGGAACCGCCAGGAATAATTGCGCGTCATGTTCTCCGCCGCCGTGCCGGCGAAGGCGACGAGCTGGCGGATGCCGTCATTGACCATGTCGATCGGCGGTGCTGCGAGAATGCCTCGCCCGGCGGGCCGCCAGCGCCGGTCGGCATGCAGCGCGTTGAGGACCCGCCAACCGTCCTGGCTGAGCACCGCGCGAGCCGTGGTCGCGTTATGCCTGATGCCGTCCATCGACCGACGCACGCCGAACATCGGCTCCGGGTCGTGCAGCAGGAGCTCGAGCCCGGCAGCGATACGCATGCGGGCCGAGCCATCGAGGGGCCGTTCCTCGCCTAGATGCATGGCAAGCAGGGCCTCGAGCAGCTCCGGCTGGCGGTCGGGGCCGCCGTCGTCGATGAGCCGGGTGAGGACGGCGCGCAGGGTGCGCATGACCGCCTCCGCCCGCTCGACATTGCGCCCGAGCCAGAAGAGCGCCTCGGCGGTGCGGCTGAGGAGATCGCGGCCGGTGCGCCGGAGATGCACCTGGGCGAAGCGGCGGGTGAAGAGGCTGGGCGCCGGCACCTCGCCGGGCTCGCGCAGTACCCAGAGATCCTTCGAGCCGAAGCCGTTGGGCAGGCCGATCGTCTCGGCCGTCGGCGACTGGCGCACCAGCCCGCCGGGCAGCACGTGATAACCCGCCTCGTCGACGCAGACGAAGGCACGCATTGCCCAGTGGACCGGTGCGAGGCGGTCCTCCCGGTAGCCCGGCGTGGTCGGCAGGAGGCTCGGCCGCTCGGCGACCCAGCCATGCCCGTCGCGTGCCAGGAAACGGCGCCGGGCGTCGTCGTCGGGAAGCGCCGGCAGGGGGTCGTGGCGATCGCTGCTGCCTGGATCGTGCCGCGCCGCCAGCCGGCTGGTCACCCAGCCCGGCTCCTGGAGCACGCGCTCCTGCGCCAGGGAATCGCCGAGCCAGAGTGCTGGCGCCTCGCGCAGCAGGAGGGACTCGCCGAGCAGCGTCTCCGCGAGGTCCGTCGAGAAGGCGGCGAGCACACGGTTCTGCAGGACCCCGCTGCCCAGCGCATTGGCGAAGAAGGTCCGGCCGAGCCGAGCCGCCTGCACGAGACCGGGCGTGCCGCCGTCGTGCCGGGTCGAGAGATTCAGGGGATCGGCGAACCGGCCGCCGATCTTGCGCAGCACGACGTCGACCCGCTGCAATCCTTCCAGCGTCTTGAGGTAGAGCTGGCCGTCACGCTCGGTTAGGTCGGCGGCCTCGGCCAGCGCCAGGCCGAGGTAACGGGCGAGATAGGCATGGCTGAAGAAGCCGGGATCGCGCGCACCGGGCGAGAGGGTGACGATCCGGCTCTCGTCGACCGGGGCGGCCGCCTGCAGCGCCGCCTGCATCCGGGCGTAGTAGCCGGCGACCCGCCGCACCCCGCTCTCGAGATAGAGCTCGCCCATGCCCTGGCTCAGCGCCACCCGGCTGGCGAGCAGCCAGCCATTGCCGGCCGGGGCATCCGCCTGGTCGGCCAGCACGCGCCAGCCGCCATCCGGGTCGCGGGCGACGTCGCAGGCGAAATGGAAGAGGAAGCGGCCGGGTGGCCGGCTCCAGCCGGCGCAGCCGTGCAGGAACTCGGGATTGCCGAAGACCAGCGAGGGCGGCAGCACGCCGGAGCGCAGCAGGCGCTGCCCGCCATAGAGGTCGCCGAGCACCGCCTCGATCAACCGGGCGCGCTGGACCAGCCCGCGCTCGAGACCCTGCCATTCGTCGGCAGCGAGGATCACGGGCAGAAGATCGAGCCGCCAGGCCGCCTTGCGGTCGTCGGGGTCGGCATGCACATTGAAGGCGATGCCGCTTTCCTGCAGCTTCTGCGCCGTGGTCCGCGCCACCGCCTCGCGGCCATCGGCGCCGATCGCCCCGAAGCGCTCGAGGAACGGCTGCCAGGTCCTGCGGATCTCCCCGTCGGGGCCCAGGAGCTCATCACGATGGCCGTCGGGCGGCCGGTAGCCGGCGACCAACGCACCAATCGTGTCAGTCCGTGCCGACAGGGTCAGGGCCAAGCCGCGCCGCCTCGCTCAGATGCCGACACGGCGCAGATCCAGCGTGTGCGGGAAGCTCGGATTCCGGGGCACGGTGATCGGTCGCATCGGACCCGGCGTATGCCCCATAGGTTGAAAGCGCGCAAGCCTTCTCCCCTGTGCCTCGAAATCATTCACCGGCGCCGTGTCGTAGGAGCGGCCGCCCGGGTGCATCACGTGATAGGTGCAGCCACCGAGCGAGCGGCCCTGGACCCCGTCCACTACATCGAAGACGAGCGGGCTGTGGACCGGGATGGTCGGGTGCAGGCAGGAGGGCGGCTGCCAGGCGCGGAAGCGGACACCGGCCACCTCGTGCCCGTCGCCGGTGGGTTCCAGCGGCAGCGTGTAGCCGTTGCAGGTGACGACATGGCGACCCTGGCGGTCGCCGGTGACCCGCACCTGGACCCGCTCGAGCGAGCTGTCGACATAGCGCGCGGTGCCGCCGCCGGTCGCCTCCTCGCCGAGCACGTGCCAGGGTTCGAGTGCGGCGCGCAGCTCGACCTCGACATCGGCCACCGTGACATGGCCGTAGAGCGGGAAGCGGAACTCCAGGTGGGCCGCGAACCAGGCCGGGTCGAAACCCATGCCCGCCCCTTCGAGGTCGGCCAGCACCGAGCGGAAGTCCGCCCAGACATAGTGCGGCAGCATGAACCGGTCGTGCAGGTCCGTGCCGTGGCGGACCAGCCGGCCGGTATAGGGGCGCTGCCAGAACCAGGCGATCAGGGCGCGCAGCAGCAGGTTCTGCGCCAGGCTCATGCGCGGATGGGGCGGCATCTCGAAGGCGCGGAACTCGACCAGCCCGAGCCGGCCGGTGGGGCCATCCGGGCTGTAGAGCTTGTCGATGCAGATCTCGGCCCGGTGGGTGTTGCCGGTGAGATCGACCAGGAGATGCCGGAACAGCCGGTCGACCAGCCAGGGCGGGCAGTCGAGGTCGCTGCCGCGCGTCGGGTCGGGCACCCGGGCGAGGGCAATCTCCAGCTCGTAGAGCTGGTCCTGCCTCGCCTCGTCCAGCCTGGGCGCCTGGCTCGTCGGGCCAATGAAGAGGCCCGAGAACAGGTAGGAGAGCGAGGGGTGGTTCTGCCAGTAGCGGATCAGCGAGGCGAGCAGGTCCGGCCGGCGGAGGAACGGGCTGTCCGCGGCGGTCGGGCCGCCCACCACGATGTGGTTGCCGCCGCCGGTGCCGATCGGCCGGCCGTCCACCATGAACTTGGCGGTGTCGAGCCGGGTCTGGCGGGCCTCCTCGTAGATCGCCTCGGTGATCGCCACCTGCTCGGCCCAGCTCGCCGCCGGCTGGATATTGACCTCGATGACGCCGGGGTCGGGCGTCACCTTGATGTTGCGCAGGCGCGGATCGGACGGCGGCGGGTAGCCTTCGAGGCGGATCGGCTGGTCGAGCGCCAGCGCCGTCTCCTCGATGGCGGTGATCAGATCGACATACTCCTCGGCCGACGGAACCGGTGGCAGGAAGACATAGAGATGGCCGTCGCGCGGCTCGACGGTCAGCGCCGTGCGCACCGGCACGCCCGGAACGGTGCCGGTGCCGGGCGGCACGGGTGCGAAGCCGTCAGGGCGCCGTGGCTGCTGGACGGGGTCGCGCGCCGGCAAGGCCGCGTGCGCCGCAAACGGATCGAGCGGCACGACGTGCGGGTAGGCGTCGGGCCCGAGATGCTCGAGGGCACCCAGCGGCAGGCGGAAGCCGGCGGGGCTGTCGCCGGGCAGGAGGAAGATCCCGCCCCGACGGGTGTCCCAGCGCTCGCTCACCCAGCGGAACCGCCGCCTGCCCGGCAGCGGGTTGCGCGACGACGCCTTGGCCTGCCACGGCTGCAGCGGCAGCACGAACGAGGTGGGCGTGGTCAGGCCGCGGCCGAACACCCGGGCCAGCCGGGCGCGCTCCTCGGCATCCTCGAGCTTGCTGTCGAGCGGGTCGACATTGGCCGGGAGCTGCTGCTCGCGGAGCACGAACTGCGCCGTGTCCTCGTAGGCCGGATGCACATGCGCCGGGTCGAGCTCGAGATTGGCGGCGAGCTGGGCGGTGAACCGCTCGGCGACCTCGACCAGGGCCGCGTGCGGCTGCGCGTCGGCCGACGCCTCGGGTGCTATCAGCGAATGGTCGGCCCAGAGCGGCTCGCCATCCGCCCGCCAGTAGACGGCGAAGGCCCAGCGCGGCAGCGGCTCGCCCGGATACCACTTGCCCTGGCCATGCTGCAGGAGCCCGCCCGGCGCGAACCGGTCGGCCAGCCGGCGCAGGAGGGTGTCGGCGAACTGCCGCTTGGTCGGCCCGACCGCCGCCGTGTTCCATTCGTCGCCATCACGGTCGTCGAGACCGACGAAGGTTGGCTCGCCGCCGACGGTGAGCCGAACGTCCTGCGCCCGCAGCCTGGCGTCGATGCTGTGGCCGAGCGCATCGATCGAGGCCCATTCGGCCTCGGTGTAGGGCAGCGTGACCCGCGGCCCCTCCTTGATGCGCTCGATCGACATCGCGAAGTCGAACGAGACCTCGGCCGGGTCGAGCGTGCCGGTGATGGGCGCCGCATTGCCGGGGTCGGGCGTGGCGGCGAGCGGGATGTGACCTTCGCCGGCGAGCAGGCCGGAGGTCGGATCGAGGCCGATCCAGCCGGCCCCCGGCAGGAAGACCTCCGCCCAGGCATGCAGGTCGGTGAAGTCCACATCGGTGCCCGAGGGCCCGTCCAGGGCCGCCTGGTCGGCCTTGAGCTGGATCAGGTAGCCCGAGACGAAGCGCGCCGCGAGACCGAGCTGGCGGAACAGCTGGACGAGCAGCCAGGAGGTGTCACGGCACGAGCCCGAGCGTTGGCCCAGCGTCTGCTCGCAGGACTGGATGCCCGGCTCCATGCGGATCACGTAGCCGATCATGTCCTGCAGACGCTGGTTCAGCTGGACGACGAAGTCGATGGTCGTGATCCGCTCGCGCGGGATCGAGGCGATCAGCTCTGCCATGAGCGGGCCCGGCGTCTCGGTCTCGAGGAACGGCAGCAGCTCCTTGTGCAGGCTCGCTGAATAGGTGAAGGGCCAGGTGTCGGCGGTGCTCTCGACGAAGAAGTCGAACGGGTTGAGCACCGCCATCTCGGCGACGAGGTCGACCTCGACCGAGAGATGGTCGGTCGGCTCGCTGAACAGCAGCCGCGCCAGCCAGTTGCCGTGCGGATCCTGCTGCCAGTTGATGAAATGGTCGGTCGGGCTGACCTTCAGGCTGTAGGACAGGATCCGGGTGCGGCTGTGGGATGCGGGGCGCAGCCTGACCACATGCGGTCCGAGATTGATGCGGCGATCATAGCCGTATCGGGTCTGGTGGTTGAGCGCGACTTGGATCGTCATGGGGATTCCTGCCGGATGAGCCGAACCGTGGCTGCCACGATCATGGCGACCCATGGCGCCGCTGTCGACGTGCCTTTGCGGCGATCGTGCCCCGGCTCTGGCCAGCCGGCCGGCTGCGGTGCTATGCGGGCCACGGCGGCGGCCGACGCGGGGCCGCCCCGGCAACAGGGAAGGAAATCGGCACGTGACCATCGACCAGGAGCTGCTCGACCATCTGGCGGCTTTCGACACGCCCACCATCTGCAACGCGCTCGAGGTGGTGCAGAACAAGCGGCTCACCGTCGGCTTCACCAGCAGCCAGATGGTCTGCGCCTTTCCCGACATGAAGCCGATCGTCGGCTTCGCGCGGA
>JAUIID010000006.1 GCA_030431615.1 Alphaproteobacteria bacterium | reverse complement strand
CTCGGTGTCGGGTTGATGGGCATGACGGCGGCGGGCGCGATCCTGCTCGGTGCCGTCCTGTCCCCGACCGATCCGGTGCTCGCCGGCGACGTCCAGGTCGGCCCGCCCCACGAGGGCAGGGAGCACCCGGTCCGCTACACGCTGACGACCGAGGCGGCCCTGAACGACGGCCTGGCGTTCCCTTTCGTCTATCTCGGGCTGATCGTCGCGGCGGAGGGGCTGAGTCCCGCATCCTGGCTGGGGGAATGGCTCCTGGTCGATGTCGCCTACCGCATCGCCCTGGGCGTCGCGCTGGGTGCTGCCGGGGGCTGGGCGCTCGGTCAGGTGCTCTTCGTCCTGCCGCGGGGTGCCGTGCTCGCCGACACGGCTTCCGGCGTGGTGGCGCTCGCCGGCGTCATGCTCTGCTACGGCACCACCGAGCTGGCGGAGGGCTATGGCTTCATCGCCGTCGCGGTGATGGGCCTGACGCTCAGGCGGGTCGAGGTGGAGCACCACTTCCACCGGCGGCTGCACGATTTCGGCGAGGCCATCGAGCATGCGCTGACCGCCATCCTGCTGGTGGCGCTGGGCAGCGTCCTGCCACTGCTATTGGCCGACCTCACCATCATGCATGTGGTCGTGGCCCTGGCGCTGCTCTTCGTCGCCCGGCCGCTCATCGGCTGGCTATCCCTGCTCGGCACCAGCCTCGAGCACGGCTCGCGGCTGCGGGTCGCGGTCTACGGCGTGCGCGGCATCGGCTCGATCTACTATCTCTGCTACGCCGGCAGCCACGTGGAGTTCGCCAACGAGGCGCAGATCTGGTCGCTGGTGGCGCTGGTCATCCTCCTCTCGACGATGCTGCACGGCTTCACCGTGAGCTGGGCCATGGAGGGGATCCAGGACGAGGATCAATAGGCCGGGGTGGCCGGCCTGCCATTGCCGGTACGCCGTCGCGCCGGGCGTCGTGAAAGAGCTTGCAAGCCCGGCTGCCGCGCGGGCATTTTCGCGCGCATTGCAAACCGAGCTGCTGCCGCGACAGTGGACAGGGCGACCGATGAGGGGGGAAGGAATGAGGAAGACGAGCAGGTTGCTCGCCGCAGCGGCATTTGTGGCTGCCTTTGCCGGCACCGCGGACGCGGCCTATCCGGAGCGCCCGATCACGCTGATCGTGCCCTGGGCCGCCGGCGGCGGGACGGACGCGATCGGGCGGATGATCGCCCAGGGCCTGCAGGAAGAGCTGGGCCAGCCGGTCAACGTGGTGAACCGCACCGGGGCGGGCGGGATCGTCGGGCACAAGGAAATGGTCGATGCCGATCCCGACGGCTACACGATCGGTTTCGCCACGGCCGAGCTCGGCACTTACCGTGCCATGGGCACGTCGGAGATCTCGCCGGCTGACGTCACGCCGATCGCCCTCATGAACTTCGATGCGGCGGCCTTCAGCGTCCGCGCCGACAGCGAGTGGGCGACGCTGGCCGATGCGCTGGCGGCGATCAAGGCGGCACCGGCCGGCACCTACAAGGCATCGGGTTTCCCGGTCGGCGCCGGCTATCACCTCGCCCTCTCCGGTCTGCTGACCGACAACGACATCGATCCCAAGGCCATCGCGGTGGTACCCAGCCAGGGTGCGGCGCCGGGCTTCCAGGAGCTGGTCTCGGGCGGCGTCGAGATCGTCCCGTCCTCGCTGCCGGAAGCGGCGCCGATGCTGGAGAGCAACCTGGTCCGCACGCTTGCCGTGCTGTCACCCGAGCGGCTGCCGGCCTATCCCGACGTGCCGACGGCGATCGAGGCGGCCGGCACGCAGTCGGTCGGCGGCTCCTGGCGCGGCGTGGTCGGCCCGGCCGACCTGCCGCCGGAGATTGCCGAGCGGCTCGAGGCAGCGCTCCAGGCGGTGGCCGAGAGCGAGGCCTATGTGTCCTTCATGGACGGCCGCAGCTTCGGCCGGCAGTGGCTGCCGGCGGCCGAGTTCGGCGAGTTCATGGCGACCGCCGAGGAGAGCGCTGCGGCATCGATCGAGCAGCTCGGGCTCGGCCAATAGCCGCACCCGACAACGGCCGGTCGGCGCCGGCGGAGCCGCGCGCATGAGATGGAACGATGCCGTGCTGGGCGCGATCTTCATGATCGTGGCCGTCGTCGTCGCCCTCGATGCGCGCGGCTTTCCCGATCTGCCGGGGCAGTCCTACGGCTCCGGCACCCTGCCGACCCTGGTGGCGACGGTGATGTTCTGCCTCGGTGCGGCACAGATCGTCACGGGCCTCAGGAGCCATGCCCCGGCGATCCGCCTCGACGCCTGGATGCAGGCACCCGGGGCCCTCTGGCGCATGGCGGCCGTGCCGATCTTCGTAGCTGTCTTCGTTCTGCTCCTGCGACCGGTCGGCTTCCCGCTGGTAACGCCACCGTTGCTCTTCGCGCTTCTCCTGGTGATGACGGTCCGGCCGGTGACCGCCCTCGTCGTCGCCATCGCCGCGACGGCGGGCATCTGGTTCGTCTTCGCACGGCTGCTCGGCGTGCCGCTGCCGCTCGGGCTCCTGACCGAGATCGTCTACTGATGGAAGCGCTCCTTGCGGCCTTCGGCGCCGCCCTGGCGCCGCCCGTGCTCCTGGTCGTGGTGGCGGCCGCCGTCTACGGCCTCTTCATCGGCGCCGTGCCGGGTCTGACCGCCACCATGGGGACGGCCCTGCTGGTGCCGCTCACCTTCTTCCTCGAGCCGCTCGCGGCCATCGGTGCGATCGTCGCCGCCTCGACCATGGCGATCTTCGCCGGCGACATCCCGGGCGCCCTCCTGCGCATCCCGGGCACGCCGGCGTCGGCAGCCTATACGGATGACGCCTATCGGCTGACGCAAAAGGGGCAGGCCGGGCTGGCGCTCGGCACGAACCTCGTCTGCTCGGTGATGGGCGGCCTGATCGGCGTCGCCATTCTGGTGCTCGCGGCGCCGCGGATCGCCCGCTTCTCGCTCGGCTTCTCGAGCTACGAGTATTTCTGGCTGGCCCTGCTCGGGCTCTCCTGCGCCACCGCGGTGAGCCGGGGCTCGGCGGTCAAGGGCGGGCTCTCGATCTGCGCCGGCCTCCTGATCTCGATGATCGGCATCGACATCGTCACGGGCATCCAGCGCTTCACCTTCGGTGACACGCCCTTAATTGCCGGGGTGTCGATCATCCCGGTCCTCATCGGGATGTTCGCGATCACCGAGATCCTGCGGAAATGCGCCACGCCCGCCCCGGCCTCCAGGCCCGAGGCGCTGCGGGTCGGTGCGCTCTTCGCGGGCGTCGGCGGCACGATCTGGCGCTACAAGGGCGGTGTCGCCCGCTCGTCGTTCCTCGGCGCCTTCATCGGTGCCCTGCCCGGGGCGGGGGCGGACATCGCCGCCTGGATCAGCTACGCCGTCGCCAAGCGCTTCTCGCGCGAGCCGGAAAAGTTTGGCACGGGCCACGCGGAAGGCATCGTCAGCGCATCGAGCTCGAACAACGCCGCCCTGTCGGGCGCCTACGTCCCGGCCCTCGTCTTCGGCATCCCGGGCGACACCATCACGGCCATCCTGATCGGTGTCCTGATGATGAAGGGCGTGACGCCCGGGCCCATGGTCTTCGTCATGGACCAGGGCCTCGTTGGCGCCATCTTCGCGATCTTCGTCGTCGCCAACGTCCTCCTGCTGCCGCTCGGTGCCGCCGCCATCCTCCTGTCGCAGCGGCTGCTCGCCGTGCCCGCGAACGTGCTCTTCCCGATCATCCTGCTCTTCTGCGCGATCGGCGCCTTCGCCACCAACAATGCCTATTTCGACATCTGGATCATGCTGGTGGTGGGCCTCTTCGCCTTCGTCCTGGAGGAGAACGGCTACCCGCTGGCGCCGATGATCCTGGCCCTGATCCTCGGCCCGCAGATCGAGGAGAGCTTCATGCAGTCGATCATCAAGGCGGACGGCGACCTGCTCGCGTTCTTCAGCCGGCCGATCGCCGGCACGCTCGGCGTGCTCACGCTGGCGATCTGGCTGGCGGTGGCGTTTTTCGCCCTGCGTTCGGGACGGCAGGCAGCAAGTTCCCGCTGAGCGATCGGACGTATCGAGTGCCGAAGCGGCATGGTTGAAGGTTCCGCCGCCGCGACCAGAAGACGCTGGCAAGCAGCGCCGCGGTCAGCGATGATCGAGAGACGCCACCTGACAGTCGTCCCTGCCTGCCCCGGCGGCCTCGGCCCGCCGGAGATGCGCATGACACCGTCGCTCCGGCGCAGAGACGACGCAAGGAGAGCACCGGAGTGACGACGATTGCCATTGCGGGCAATGGCGCGGCGGTCAGCCCCGGCAGGTGGTCGGGCTTGGTCCGGGCCCTGGTCCTGGCGCTGCTCGGCGCCTGGCTCCTGGCCGGCTGCGCCACGAATGTTCCCGACCTGCAGTACCGGACGGTGTCGAATGCGTTCGGGACGCCGGAGACCACCGAGCTCGGGCAGTTCTTCGCGGCCGAGATGGCGGCGAATCCCGGTCTTTCGGGGCTGACCCTGATGACCACCGGCGAGACGAGCTTTCGCTCCCGCGCCGGCCTCGCCAACCTCGCCGAAAAGACGATCGACGCGCAGTACTACATCTGGGACGTCGACACCTCCGGCTCCATCCTGGCGGAGCGCATCCTGCGCGCCGCCGATCGCGGCGTGCGCGTGCGCCTGCTGCTCGACCATGTCACGACCAAGGACACGGACTTCCGCTTCGCGCGCCTCGACCGACACCCCAATATCGAGATCAGGCTCTTCAACCCGTTCGCCAATCGCACGTTTCGCGAGTTCGAGCTGGCCTTCAGCTTCGAGCGGCTCAACCATCGCATGCACAACAAGGCGTTCATCGTCGACAACGCCATCGCCATCGTCGGTGGGCGCAATATCGGCGACAACTATTTCGGCGTGGACGCCGCCGCCAATTATCGCGACCTCGATCTCGCCATGGTCGGGCCGGTGGTGCAGGACGTCTCGAAGAGCTTCGACGTCTACTGGAACAGCGAGCTCGCGGTGCCGGTCGCGGCCGTCATCAAGGAGCGGCTGGACGCGGAAGAGTTCGAGGCGGCGAAGGAGCAGCTCTATGGCTGGGTGCAGGCGCAGACGGACTTTCCCTACCCGATCGACGTGACCGGGGATGCCCTGCTGGCGCTGCTCGAGGAGCGGCGCGGCGACCTGATCTGGGCGCCTGCCCGGGCCCTCTACGACGCCCCGGACAAGCTCGAGACGCAGGAGGCGGCGATCGCGGACGAGCTGATCGGCATCGGCGGCGAGCAGGACCACGAGATCGTCTTCGAGGCCGGCTATTTCGTGCCGACGGCGGAGGTCCACGAGCGGGACCAGGCGAAATGGCGCAAGGGCGTGCGGCAGCGCCTGTTGACCAACTCGCTCGCCACCAACGACGTCATCGCCGTGCATGCCGCCTATGCCAGGAGCCGGAGGGAGCTGCTCGCCAACGGCGTCGAGCTCTACGAGCTGCGGCCCGATGCGCCGGAGCTGAAGCGGGGCTGGTCGCTGCTCGCCGGCCGGTCGCAGGCGAGCCTGCACACCAAGGCCATCGTCGCCGACCGGAAGATCGTGGTCATCGGCTCGTTCAACCTGGACCCGCGCTCGATCGGGCTGAACACCGAGATCGTCATCCTCGTGGAGAGCACCGCCTTCGCCGAGCGGGTCCTCGCCTATCTCGACGAGGGGGTGCGGCCAGACAACAGCTACCATGTGATGCTCGAGACGGACGCGGAGACCGGCGACGAGCGCATCGTCTGGGTGACGGAGATCGACGGCGAGGAGGTGCGCTACTACCAGGAGCCGCTGGTCGGCCCCTGGCGCCGCTTCCTCATCTGGGCCATCGGCCTTCTGCCCATCCAGGACCAGTTGTGAGCGGCGTGTCGGCACGGCGGCCCAGCATGGAGGAACGGACGAGATGAGCAGCCTCTACCGGACCGCCCTGGACGAGCTCGCCGGCGTCTTCGACCGGCTCGACGACGACCGGGTCGACCGGGCGGTCGAGGAGATCGCCACGGCCCGGCGGATCGTCGTCTTCGGTGGCGGGCGGGAGAAGCTGCAGATCATGGGCTTCGCCATGCGGCTCTTCCACATGGGCCTCGCCGTCGCGGTCGAGGGCGACATGACGACGCCGCCGGTGGGTGCGGGCGACCTCTTCCTCGTCACCTGCGGGCCCGGCGAGATCTCGACGGCCCTCGCACTGATCGAGGTGGCGAAGGCGGCGGGGGCGCGGGTCGTCGTGATCACCGCCCAGCCGGAGGGGCGGGCGGCGGCGCGGGCGGACTGCGTGCTGCATCTGCCGGCGCAGACCATGGCCGACGACCAGGGCGAGGCGCGTAGCTCCGTCCTGCCCATGGGCTCGCTCTACGAGGGGGCCTTGTTCGTGCTCTTCGAGGTCATGGTGCTGAAGCTGATCGAGCGGCTCGAGGTCACGCCCGAGGCGATGCGGGCCAACCACACCAATCTCGAATAGGCCGCTTCCCCTACGCCTCGGTCCGGGTCAGCAGGGCGGCGATGGCGACATAGGTGAAGGGGTAGCGCTCCGGGGCCTCGGCGATCAGGCGCTCGGCGCGGGCGTAGACGTCCTCGACGAGGGAATCCAGCTCGCCGTGCCCGGCGAAGGCCAGGCGGAGCACGGCCTCGGTGAAGGCGCGGTGGAAGTTGGTGTAGTCGCGGGCGTAGGCGGCAAGGTCGCCGTTCGCCGCGAAGTCCTCGACGAAGGGGACGGGGGCCTCGTAGGTGGCCTTTTTGTCGATGGTAAAGGGCAGGCCTGCCTCGGCTATGGGCCGGGTCAGCTCCTCGAGCGTGCGGCAGTAGATGGGCTGGTAGTAGGCTTCGTAGGCGGCGCGGTCGATCCGGCCGGCGGCCATGACCTCGAGCACGGCGTCGTTGAGCACGTCGTAGAGGCCGTCATTGGTGCGAGCCGTCTCGCTGGCGCCGAAGACCTGGATCAGCACCTTGCCGCCGGGCACGAGCTCGGCGGCGCGGGCCTCGAGGAAGGCGGCGATGTCGTGGCTGGCCTGGTCGGCGAAGACCTGGTGCTCGGCCGGGGTGACCTCGCCATTGCCGCTGACCCGGCTCGGGCCGTTGGGCTGGATGTAGCCCGGCAGGCGGTCGAGCGGGCGGCGGCTGAAGAAGCCGATGGCGTTGAAGGTGGTGGCGAGGTGAAGCGAGCGGGGCGGCAGCAGCCGGTCGAACATCGAGCCGCCGACGGCGGCCGACCAGACCTCGGGCGCGGCGTAGACCGAGCCGCCCTCGGGGCGGAGGTCGGTGAAGAGCCGGGAGAAGTCGTTGGTCGGCAGGTCGCTGTGGACGGTCAGCACCGGCCGATCGGTGCGGGCGCGCAGGGCCTCGACGACGCGGCGCATGACGGCGATGGAGTTTCGCCCCTCCGAGCAGCCGAAATCGGCGAGCCCGATGGTGCCGCCGGCCCCGCCACCCTCGAGCGGCAGCCCGGCCACCGCCTCGTCGAGCCAGGGCAGGACATGCTCGATCGCCGACATCTGCGGGGCCGAGTTGCGGTTGTAGAACCCGTGGCCGACCATGCCGGTGGTGACGGTCATCCTCTTCCTCCGGGCTGCAGGCGGTTCGAGAACCGCCGGTGGAGCACGAACGACAGGATGGCGCTAGAGGCCGGCATGGTCAAAGCCGGGCGAAACTTCTTCAACCGATGAAGGAATAATAGCCTATATCGGCGGCCAGGTCAAGGGTCGCGGGTTCCTTCGGCAAATCCTGCTTTTCGGGCTTCCTTAGCTGGCGGGACGGCGGCCGGATGCCCGAAATTGCTGGACCGGGCGCTCGGGTTCGTTCGTCGAAAGCTTGGGTTCATTCGTCGAATCGCCGGGTTCGCTCGTCGATTCTGTGGGTTCGTTCGTCGATTTGGCGGGTTCGTTCGTCGTCAACTGTCGCGTATTCCGCGACATTCCGGGCCAACTGTCGCGTATAACGCGACAGCCAGGGGTCCACTGTCGCGTATAGCGCGACAGTTCGGGGGCAGGTGTCGCGTTATACGCGACACCCCGGGCGTTGCTGTCGCGGAATCTGCGACACCCCGGGCGAGCGGGTGGCGACGGTGAGCACCAACCGGGGGTAACGGACGCACACGTCTCGGCGATCACTCTGGAAGCGGGCCGGGGACACCGACACATGCGCGACGCGCGACGAGCGCAAGCCCCGACAACCGCAACCGGAAGACACGCTCCAGATGCCTGCCTGCATCACCGCACGGAACTTCCTCATTGCCGGGCTTTCCGGACAGATCGCCTTCGAGGTCTATGCCTGGCTGATCTCTCCGATGGTCTTCGGCGTCACGCTGCAGCCGGCGAACCTGGTCGTGGCGCTGGCCCAAACCGCCTTCGGCCTCAGCCTGCCCTACTGGCTCGGGTTCATCCTGCATTTCGCCATCGGTGCGCTGGCCTTTCCGGCCCTGGTGCTCCTGGCACACCTGATCACGCGGGCCGGCCCGGTCGTCTCAGGGGTGGGCGTCGGCCTGGGGCTGTGGTTCGTCGCCCAGGGATTTCTCGCCCAGGTGGTGGGCCGCACCTTCATGATGGGCTTCGGCAGCTATACCCAGTCGTCCTTCGTCGCCCATGTCGGAATGACCACGCTGATGGCGTTCATCATGCTGAAGGCGGGCACCGCGGACCGCCCGGCCACCGTCGCAAGCCCGACCGGCTGAGGGCACGCGGCGGCGGCAAGATCCGCCAGCCGTTCCCCTTGCACCATGCAGCCACCGTGGCCTATGTTTCGGCCTATGCCAACGGGAGCCCGCCCATGCATGCCACGCGTCACGTCAGGCTCTTCAGGAATGGCCGCAATCAGGCCGTGCGCATTCCGCGCGAGTTCGAGCTGCCGGGTGACGAGGCGGTGATGCGCAGGGAGGGTGACCGGCTGATCCTCGAGCCGGCACCGGCACGGTCGCTGCTGGCGTGGCTCGCCACGATCGAGCCGCTGGACGAGGATTTCCCGGAGGTCGAGGACGTGCCACCGGAGCCCGTCGAGCTCTGATCGGCCGGGGCCCGTGCGCTACCTGCTGGACACCAACATCCTCTCGGACCTCCTCCGCCATCCCCTGGGCTCGGTGGCGGGGCGGATCGCGAGCGCAGGCGTGGACAGCGTTTGCACCAGCATCGTCGTCGCAGCGGAACTGCGCTTCGGTGCCATGCACAAGGGCTCGCCCCGGCTCACGGCCTTGGTCGACGGGTTGCTCCAGCGGGTCGATGTCCTGCCCCTGGCGCCGCCAGCCGACCGGGTCTATGGCGAGCTGCGGGCGCGCCTCGCTGTCACGGGCCGGCCGATCGGTGCCAACGACCTGCTGATCGCCGCCCATGCCCTGACCCTCGACTGCATCCTGGTCACCGCCAATACGCGAGAGTTCGCGCGGATCGGCGAGCTGCGGCTGGAGAACTGGCTCGAGGACGGCCAGGGGGACTGATCCGGGCAATCAGGAGGCGGGCAGTCCTTTGCAAACTGGCCCGAGCCGTCGCCCGGGAAACGGCCTGCACCGGGAGACGTCCGGAGCCCGCCTCGCGCGGAGCGTTTGATCCCGCGTCGAATTTTGACAATAAAGGTGGCAGGCGCAGGTGATCTGGGGGGATGTCGACCTGGCATGAATTCCGGTCCTGCATTTCGCTTCAACCGGGAGACTGCCGATGTCGAAGTTCTACAATAACGTCTGGTGGCGCATGCACGCCGGTCGCCGCGGCTACAACACCTTTCTGGACAACTTCCTCGCCAACCCGAACATCGACTGGGACGACCAGATCGAGTTCATGAACAAGGGCATCCGCTACCTCACCGCGGCCGCCAAGGTCATCAGCCGGTTCAACACCGCCCAGGCCGCCGTCGTCTATGGCAACGCCCAGGCGCTCAGCGAATTCGCCCTGTCCGTCATGAGCGACCCTTCCGCCAGCCCGAAGGCACGCCGCACCGCCAACCGCCTGTTCTTCGAGGCGATGGAACTCATGATCGAGATCGAGAGCCGTCCCGACTGGAAGGAGATCGCCGAGATCGTGGGCAAGAAGCTCGACGATCTCCTGGGCAAGATCTACCCGCCGATCATCGACGACATCGAGAACGAACGCCTGCCGCGGTAGGCGGCGGGCGGCTCGGCAAGGGTAGCGTTCCAACAAGGGTCGAAAGGGCAAGAGCAGGGGAGGCACGCCTCCCCTGGCCCCACCGGTCTTTTGGTGGGAGAGGTTCGAAAGAGTGGTGTCGGTATCTTGGGAACGGAGATGTCGCGGTTCGCGAGGGTGAGGCGTCGGTACCCGTTGGCGGCGACGAGCATCGCCAGCTCAGCTCATCGGTCGAAAAAGAAGTATCGCATGATCTGTTCCCGACAGAAGGATGCTGTGGTATGGCAAAACCAAATTCGTGCCAACCAGGGCACTACTTAAAAAATTAATCAAGAAGTCTGCCGAATGCTTCCAGAATTTCCAATGGAGTTAGTTCCGGAACATCAATAAGAACCTTTTCCACTATATAATTTATTAGCAATCCATCATGTCTATTTTGAATCCCTCGAAATATGGGAAACGATTCGAGCACTCTGTTTAAAAGCTCATGATCGTCTATTCCTAGATATTTTCTAGAAACAAGATATCTTTTACCGTATAAGTAACCTACTTGTGTTGAATCTCCAATGGCGCTAACGCCTAGGACTCTTTTTTGAACCGAATTCATCAATTCTTGCACGACATGATCGTCTTCCACTAATAGCTGACGCAGCCCCTTTGATGTATCCAAACCAATAAGTGGTCCGCATTCTAAGCGAGCATCACGTGCGATTGCCGCTGCGAGAAGCAATGGGTCAAGTAAAACATTCTCCAGGCCATTCCGTGTTCCTCTAGCCAAGACGATTATCCGCTCGTTCTCTTGATTAACGCCATCCCAGTCAATCAACCCAAATACACTTTTGTTTTTTGCCTCATAAAGTCGGGAAACGATGCTTTTAACAACCGGAAGTCCGTTATGTACATCGCCCTTGCTTGTCTTGATGCCTGCGCCAATAAACTGCAGAGTTCGTTCCGAGTCCAATGTTTGTTTTAATTGATCATAAAGCTGTGTGTAGACCCGTGCATCATTCCCACTCTCTACGAAGACTTGACGGCGGTCCTCGAAACTTATCGAAAGAGTAGGGACCCCAATTGTAAGTGCAGCGAGAGCCTTTTCCTTGCTAACTTTGGCAATACCGGCGGAGCCAGCGTCCATAACAAACAAAGAATCTTCTGGAGCTAGGGCTACAGTAGAAGCTGCGTGAGTGGCGGCAATTACGACCATATCGTGCCGCCCAATTAGTGTTTTGACTACAGAATCAAGAAACTGACGAGCCATCAATGGATGCAAAGGAGCATCCACCTCGTCCAGCAGTAAAATCTTGGGAAATACTGCATATTGTCGGAGCTCGATCGTGCAGAATATTGAAAAAACGAATGAAACGAGCACTTTCTCACCGGAAGAGAGGCTGCCGAACTGCACAATGGCGCCACTACTTTTCTTTTTCAATCTTGGCTGATAAGGCTCAGTATCTTTAAGGGATGGCTTGGAAATCGCAAAATCGAGATCTGCGTCGGCAAATGCCGCATTCAAAATATCCCACGGTGGGGGGCCCCACGACTGCGCAAATTCACTGCGACTTTCAAAGTCTGAAATCCTTGATGACGCATCCGTCCCAAGGAACTTCGAGAGAGCGAAGCTCTTGTATTCGTCAATGTATTTTTGGAAGAGAGCTGTTGCATTCTGCTCGAAAGGATTTATCTGGTGAAAATTAATGGCCATTATCTCGCTTAGCGCAAATGATAGAAATGGACGGTCATATCGAGCGCATAAATTCGAGAATATTGTCTCCATGTTTGGGTCTAATCTCTCATTGAGTGCCAAACTTGACAATGCATCTTGAGATTTTTCTCTTATTAGATCAATTATATTTTTTGCAAGCTCTTCGTCTTGTAAACATGTCTTAAGTTCGTCTATAGGAGCGACCAATATTCGGTCAAACGAGTATCCAAGAGCATCAATGTCGCACATTTCTCGTATTTGATGTTCGAGCTCAGATCGTTGCTTGGTAACTGAGCGAAATGCAGATCGCGCCTTTTGATTAACCTCGCTCGAGGTATTTACTCTACTCTCTTTGTCTCTTGGAATGAGAGTGTTGAAATCATAGTATCGTATGTCATTTTTGCTATAATTTAGTCCATCTACTAGCACTTTTTCGTTCAGGATAGCTTGAAGTAGGTGGGTTTTCCCGGATCCATTTCTTCCAGTAATAAGAACAAAATTATTTATAGGAACTGTATCAAAAGGACGTATAGAGAGATGAGAAGATATATACTTCAGTCCAAATTTTTTCATCTTGTCTTGCCCGATGAATTTCGCGCAGATCGGCTTGTTGTTCTTTCCAAAGCTATGCGTTCATCGCAAGCTTCGGAAATACTGCCGAAGCGGAGGTAAGGCCCTTGAACTCGCTTCGAAGGTGTCCAGTCCCAGAACTGACGCATGGGTTCTGACAAATTTTGCTCTTGATGGGTAGAGTAACCACATATCAGTAAACGGTCAAAGTAGAGGGGATCGTCAGCTCTTTTTCCGTCTGCCCAGGATGCCCCGAGCGCCCGACGGCCGAGTCGGAGACGAGGAGGGCGAGGCGATCCGCGCGGAGCGTAGCAGCGCTACGTGAGCACGGTTCGACCGAAGCTCCGACGAAGTATGCGACCGGCCGGCGGGCGCTAACGCTGGATGAGGCCCCAGCGGACGATGGTCCGCTGCTCGAGGGGCACGAAGAGGAGGCGGTCGAGGATGAGCCAGAGGATGCCGATGAGGATCATGCCGAGGATGACGGTTTCGGTCTGGTACCACTGGACGGCTTCGATGCTCATGTAGCCGAGGCCGTTGGTGCCGGCGATCATCTCGCCGGCGACGAGGGCGCGCCAGCCATAGGCCATGGAGGTCCGGAGGCCGAGGATGATCTGGACGAGGGCGCCCGGGAGGATGAGCTCGGTGAAGATCTGGATGCCCTTGCCGCCGTGGCTGCGGACGGCGCGGTAGAGGGTGTTGGGGATCGATTCGACGCCGACGACGGTGTTGTAGATGCCGGCGAAGAAGATGGTGTTGGCGATGACGAAGACGACGGCCCCCTGGCCGATGCCGAACCAGATGATGGCGAGCGGCACCCAGGCGATGCCGGCGATCGACTGGAGGAAGGTGAGGACCGGGCGGAGCGTGTCGGCGACGTGGCGGTTGAGCGCGATGGCGATGCCGAGGGGGATGGCGACGCCATTGCCGATGATAAAGCCGATGGCGAGGCGCTGCAGGCTGGCGAGGGTGTTCTCAAGGAGCGAGCCGTCCTCGATCGAGCCAATGGCGCGGTCGATGACGGTGCCGAGCGACGGTAGCATGTAGCTCGGATAGTCGAGCAGATGCGGCAGCAGGAACCAGGCGACGAGGATCAGGACGAAGGGCAGGGTGCCGAGGGCGAGGTCGTGCAGGCGGGGGGCGAGGCGGGTCATTCGCGGTCTTCCGCCGTGGTGACCTGGCCCCAGCGCTCGATGGTGACGCGCTCGATGGGCTTCAGGTAGCAGCGGTCGAGGAAGAGCCAGAGCAGGCCCATGACGATCATGCCGACGATGGTGCGGGCGGTCTGCTGGGTCGAGGCGCCCTCGAAGATGAGGTAGCCGATGCCGGTCTTGGCGGCGATGATCTCGGCGAAGATGAGGCCGCGAAAGGCGAAGCCGGCGCCGACGCGCAGCCCGGTGATGATGTTGGGGAGTGCTGCCGGCAGGATGACGTCCTTGATGAGCTGCAAGCGCGTGGCGCCGAGCGAGCGGGCGGCGTTGACGTAGACCTGGGGGACGGTCCTGACGCCGAGCAGCGTGTTGTAGAGGAGCGGGAAGAGGACGACGTAGACGAGGGCAATGAGGATCGTCTTGAAGCCGTAGCCGAACCAGATGACGAAGATCGGGATCCAGGCGACCTCGACGATGGCGAAGAGGAAGTTGATGAGCGGGGTGAGGATGCGGGATGCCGTGGCCGAGAGCCCGATCAGGAGCCCGGCGGCGATGCCGAGCACGATGCCGAGGCCGACGCCCAGGAGATAGCGGTAGAGGCTGTCGACCAGGTAGACGGGCAGGATGCCCTTCTCCATGAGCTCGACGAAGGCGTGCCAGACGTCGGCGGGCGAGGGGTAGAAATAGGGCTCGAGCCCGACCAGCGGCACGGAGGCCTGCCAGAGGGCGACGAGGACGAGCACGCCGGCGGCGCCCTTGAGGAACCGCTCGGTGGCGGGGGTCAGCAGGCCCGCGTTCATGCGCTCAGACCCCGTCCCAGGGGCGGATGTCGGCGACCCAGTAATTGCGCGCCATGGTCCGCGCGGCCTCGGGATCGACGTCCATGAGGAAGACGGAGCGGTCCTCGACCCGGATGAGGCGGCCGATGTCCTGCAGCCGGGTCATGTGGAAGGCTTCGGGGCGAAAGCGGAGCTCGACCTCGAGGGGGGCGGCACTGCCGTCGGCGGGCAGCTCGTCCGGGGTGAGCCGGGCCGCACCGCCGGCGTCGAGCCAGGTGCTCCAGGCGAGCCAGAGAACGAGGAGCGCCAGCGTCGCCGCCACCGGGGGGAAGCGGAGGAAATGGAGGAGGGGCTTCATGCGGCGACCGGCTGGCCCCGCACCTGGACGAGCACCTCGTCGCGCAGCCGGATGAATTCCGGGTCCTGGTTCATTTCCTGCCAGTTGCGGCGGGCGCGCGGGATGGACACGTCGACGATGGACTTGATGCGGCCGGGCCCTGGCGTGAGGACGACGACGCGGTCGCCGAGGAAGACGGCCTCCTCGACGCTGTGGGTGACGAAGAGGACGGTGAGCCGGGCCTGCTCCCAGACGCGGACGAGCTCTTCCTGCAGGGTCATGCGGGTCTGCGCGTCGACGGCCGCGAAGGGCTCGTCCATGAGCATGACCTCGGGCGCGTTGGCGAGGGTGCGGGCGACGGCGGCGCGCTGCTTCATGCCGCCCGAGAGCTCGTGCGGGAATTTCTGCTCGGCGTCGGCGAGGTTGGTGATGGCGAGGAAGCGCCTGGCGGTGGCGTAGCGTTCGGCCTTCGGCACGCCCTTGAACTTGAGGCCGAGGGCGACGTTGTCGATGACCCGTTTCCAGGGGAGGAGGGCGTATTCCTGGAAGACGACGCCGCGGTCTGCCCCCGGGCGGGTGATCTCCCTGCCGTCCATGGTGATGTGGCCACCGGTCGGCTTGAGGAAGCCGGCGATGGCCGAGATGAGGGTGGACTTGCCGCAGCCGGAGGGGCCGACGACCACGAGGAACTCCTTGTCCCGGATGTCGAGCGAGATGCTCTCGACCGCCAGATGGCGCGAGCGTCCCTCTTCCTTGACGTACTCGAGCCGGACGGCGTCGAGCCGGATCTTCGTGTCCGTTGTCTGGGTCGTGGTCATCGGTCCCCGGCCGCCGCTCAGAAGCTCTGGTCTGCCGGGATCTCGGGCAGGTCGTCGAAGTATTCCGGCGCCGTCTCGAGGGCGTGGAGGTAGAACTGCGGGTCGACGATGTCGGCCGGGTCGACCTCCTTGGCCATGCGGTCGTCGGCGAGGAGCTGCGGGATGGTGTTGGTCCTGTAGCCCTCGAGCGTGTTGAGGCTCGGCCGCGGATCGTAGATCGAGTGGCGGATGGCGACGGTCATGACGTCCTGGTCGACGCCCTGCATCCAGCGCATGTTGATCTCGGCCGCCGCGTCGTAGTTCTGGCGGACCCACTGCTCGGCCTCGGCGAAGGCCACCATGAAGCGGTTCAGCGCCTCGGCCTTGTCGGCGATCACCTGCTGGGTGGTGAGGATGGTGCCGGGGTCGTAGCACTGGCCGCAGCCGCCGCGCTGGACGAGCACGGCACCGGGGACACGCAGGGCAGCCGTGGTGCCCCAGGGCTCCCAGATGGCGATGGCGTCGACGTCGCCCTGGCGAAGGGCGGTGACGAGGTCGGCGGGCTTGATGTTGAGCAGCGTGACGTCGTCGACGCCGAGCCCGTGCTCGGGCAGCAGGCCGACGAGGAAGCCCTCGGCCCCCGCACCCCTGGGCGTGCCGATCTTCTTGCCCTTGAGCGAGGCGATATCGCCCTCGGTGATGCCCGATTCGGCGGAGGCCACGATCGACACGTTCTCGGTGTAGGAGGTCGTGGTCGCGTCGCCGTGCAGGTGGCCGATCAGCATGAGCGGCTGGTCGCGCGAGACGCCGGCGAGGAAGGGGATCGAGCCCATGATGTTGACGTCCTGCGCGCCGTTGAGCAGGCCGTTGATCATCTCGACGCCGGTTTGATACATGACGATCTTCGCATCCAGCCCGTGCTTCGCGAAGATGCCCTTCTCGACGCCGACGAAGGCCGGCGCGTGGTCGACGGAGTTGGCGGCGCCGATCTTGAACTCGATCGCCTGGGCATTCACGAGGGTCGGGGCCAGGCCGAGGGCCAGGGCCGTCGCGAGCAGCGTTCTTCTCAGCATCTTCAAGCCTCCCTTCAGGTGTTGTTGGGGTCGAAGTCGTCGAGCCGGTTCATCTCCGGCGTCATCGGCCAGCGATACTGGTCCGGTGGCAGCGTGGCGCCGGCCCAGCGGGCGAGCACGTCCTTCTCCCGGCGCCGCTCGCGCATCCGCCGGGCGATGGCCTCGGGGTCCCAGTCGGCGAGGAGCTGGCGCAAGAGCTGCTCCCTGACCGCCTGGTGGCGGCGGCTTCGGGCGAGGTCGTGCTGCTCCCTCGGGTCGTCCTCGAGGTCGAAGAGCTGCGGCTCGTAGCCGTGATAGTAGATCAGCTTGTAGCGGCCGGCACGCAGCATCCGCTGCTGGACCGCCATGCCGCCGGTCCAGGCCGGCACGGCGTCGGTGCAGTACTCGGAGAAGGTCGTATCGAGCCAGGGCGTCGAGCCGTCCCGGGCGACGTCGAGGAAGCTGGAGGCCTGGGCGTTCGGCAGGGGGGCGGCGCCCACGGCGTCCAGCATGGTGGCGGTGAGGTCGGTGAGGTTGGTGACGGCGGCGCGGCGCTCGCCCTCGGGCAGCCTGCCGGGCCAGGCGAGGACGCAGGGCACCTTCGCCGATTCGTCGTAGAGCGTGTGCTTCCACCAGAGGCCGCGCTCACCGATCTGCTCGCCGTGGTCGCTGGCGTAGACGACGAGCGTGTCCTCGGCGAGGCCGGCCGATTCGAGGGCGGCCAGCACCTCGCCGATCATCCGGTCGAGCCGCATGACGAGGCCGTAATAGGCGGTGCGCGCCCGCATGATCTCGTCGTCGGTCCGCTCATGAAGCTCGCGGTTCTGCCGCCACCAGCCGATCCAGGCGTGCTCGTCGCCTGTGGCGGGCGGGGCGAGGTCGGGCGGGCCGACCTTGCCGTCGAAAGGTGCATAGTCCTCGGCCGTGGCGACGAAGGGGGCGTGCGGCAGGATCCAGCCGACCGTCATGGCGAAGGGCTCGGCACCACCCTGGCGCTGGCGGCGACCGAGCTCGTGCAGGTGCTCGACGGCGGCGTCGGTCGAGGCCTGGTCCTTGAGCTGGTAGGCGCACTGCCCGCGGCCGGAGCGGATGACGCCCACGCTCCAGGGGTCATTCGCCCCCTCGAGCACGCCGAGGTCGTGGCGCGGCAGGCCGGCATGGTTCGGGCTGTGGTCGCCGACGAAGCGCTGGACATAGCCGTGCAGTTGGTCCGGGCCCATGAAGTGGGCGCGGCCGGCGAGGGTCGGCCGGTAGCCGGCAGCACCCAGCGCATGGGCGAAGGTGGGGGCCTCGGTCGAGAGGTGGTCGTCATTGGTCCAGCAGGCCTGGGCCGAGGGATGGCGGGCGGTCAGCATCGACATGCGCGACGGCACGCAGATCGGCGAGGGGCAGTAGCAGTTGTCGAAGGTGACCCCGCGGGCGGCCAGCGCGTCGAGATTGGGGGTGAGCGCCACGCCGTCGCCGTAGCAGCCGGCGACCCGCTGGGCGTGCTGGTCGGAGAAGAGGAAGAGCAGGTTGGGTCGCTTGGTCATGGTTTCCTTCAATCAACGATGCCGATGGCGTGCCGCATGGCGCTGTCGAGATGCGCGTCCATCGCCGCCGCGGCCCCTTCGCCGTCGCGCCGGCGGAGCGCTTCCAGGATGGCGAGGTGCTCGCCGAAGGCGCGGCGCAGGCGGTCGTGGGTGACCGGATGGACCAGCCGCACGAGCTGGATCTTGTCGAAGGTCTGGCGGGTGACCTCGGCGAGGAGCTGGTTCTTCAGCGAGACGACGATGGTCTCGTGCAGCCGGCGATCGAGCAGGATCACCCGGCCGCGCAGCTCCGGATCGAGGCCCTTGGCAACCTCGGCTTCGAGCGTGCGCACCTCGTCGGTCAGTGAGTCGAGGAGCGCCACCGGCCCGGTCTCGGCGAAGCGCCGGGCGGACCAGGTTTCGAGCGCCTTCCGGAGCTCGAACGACTCCCGGACGAACTGCAGGCTCACCTCGGCGACGGCGATGCCGCGCTGCGGGATGACGCGTACGAGCCCCTCGCTCTCGAGCCGCCGGACGGCGTCGCGGACGGGGGCGAGCGGCAGGCCGAGGAAGAGGGTCAGCTCGCGCTGGCTGAGGAACTGGCCGGGCCTGAGGTCGCCACGGAAGAGACGCTCCTTGAAGGCGATGACCGCCTGCTCGCGCAGCATGGGCGCACGCGCCCCGTCGCCGGCGATGGGCTCGGCCGTGCTCGGGGCCGAAATGGCGCTGTCTCGCGCTTCGTTCACGCGTTCTTCCCTGATCTCGCACTGAAATGTTAGGCGGGTGTCAGTGGGGCGTCAAGGACAGGGGGCCGCTGTCAGCCCTGGGTCATCAGGCGCCCGAAGGCCGGATCGAGCGGCTCGAGGCTGGCGAGGCGGGCCATCTGCCAGGCGAGGGCCTGGTTGCTGCTGACGATGGGCTTTTGCAGCTCGGCCTCGAGGTCGGCGATGATGGGGAGGGTGCGGAGGTTGGTGCAGGAGAGGAAGACGGCGTCGACCTCGTCGGGGCTGCCGATGGCGAGGGCCGCCGCGCGGATCGAGGCGGGGGCGATGCGGGCGACGCGGGCTTCCTCCTTCTCCTCGAACGAGCCGAAGGCGCCGATCTCGAGACCATGGGCCGTGAGGGCTGCCCGCAGGGCATCGGAGACCTCGGCCACATAGGGCGAGACGAGGCCGATCCGCCGGCAGCCGAGGGCGGCGAAGGCGGTGAGGGTGGCGGAGAGTGGGTCGGTGACGGCGGCGACTTTGGCGGCACCCCGGACGAGATCGGCTACCCGGGTCGGGCCGATGACCGTCGCACCGGAGGTGCAGGCATAGCCGATGGCGGCGAAGTCGACCGAGGGCGGCAGGAGGGCCGTGGCGGCCGGGAGGGCGGTTTCCATGGCGGCCAGCGTCGCGCCGGTCACGTCGGCGCCGCTCGGGATGCGGGTGACGTAGAGGGCGGTGTCGCCGACAGGAAAGAGGCGGCGGAAGTCCTGCTCGATCACCTCGTCGGACTGCAGCACGACAAGGCCGAGGCTGGCGCGGGCGCCGATCGGGCCGGTGAGATCGTAGGGGAGGCGGGTCATGAGTTTCCCTAGTCCAGCACCGGCAGCTCGGCGGGGGCGCGGCGCGAGAGGAGCTCGGCGCCGTTCTCGGTCAGCACGATGTTCTCCTCGTGCACCATGAGCCGGCCGGGCGACAGCTCCAGCCAGGGTTCGAGGGTCAGCACCATGCCGGTGCGGAGCCGCGTCTGGTCGCCGGGCATGAGGGAGGGCCATTCGGTGAGCTGGGTCCCGAGGCCGTGTCCGAGCCGGCCGCCTTCGCAGCTGCCGCCCGAGCGGACGATGACGTTCTGCATGGCGGCATGCAGCTTTGCGGCGCTGATGCCGGGGCGGGCCAAAGCGAGGCCGGCCTCGGTGGCGGCGTAGAGCGTCTCGTGGGCACGGCGGACCGCGTCGCTGGCGTGGCCGATGGCGAAGTTCCGGTCGAAGTCGCAGAAATAGCCGGCCTTCACGAGGCCGGTGTCCAGCATCAGGACGTCGCCCGTGGCGAGCGGCGCCGTGGTCGCGGGCGAGATGACGTCGGCATAGCCGTCCGGGCCGGCGCCGCCGGCCAGATAGGGCACAAAGTCGGCGCCGGCCTCGAGGCAGGCGACCTGGAAGGCGCGGAAGACCGCTTCGAGCGGCTTTCCCGTGCCGGCGAAGGAGGGGACTGCGTCGAAGGCGCTGCCGGCGATGATGCAGGCGGCCCGGATGCGCGCGATCTCGGCCGGCGACTTCACCTCGCGGACCCGGTGGACGACCGGTGTGGCATCGACCAGGGCCCGGGGCTCGACCAGCTCGCGCAGCTTCGCGAAGTCGGCAAGCGGCATCCTCAGATGGGTCTCCGGGCCCATCGGCAGGCCGATCCGCCCCCGCTCCGGCACGAGCTCGCGCAGGGCGGCTGCCAGCAGGGTCACCCCGTCATCGGCGAGATCGGGCGAATCCCACGTGCGGATATCCCTGATCCAGGTCCTCGCCATCAGGGCGGCGCCGATCGCCGGAACGATGGCAACGGGCTCGCCCAGGGACGGGACCACGAGGAACCAGGGCCGCGTCGGGCTTTCCCAGAACCGGGTGAGGAAGCCGCTCACATAGCGGACATCCGGCTCGGTGGTCAGCAGGAGGGCGTCGATGCCAGCCTTCTGCATGCCCGCCTGGAGGGCCGTCGTCCGGCTCTCGAACTCTGCATTGTCGAAGTCGGGGAGCGGTGCCTGCATGGCCAGTTCCTCAGCGCAGCGGCTTGCGGCCGCCCGCGGCAGTGATGACGGCGATGATGATGAGGCCGGTGAGCACGTAGCGGATGCCGGCGCCGAGGCCGTAGGTGTTGAGCATGGTGACGATGAGGAAGAGGAAGAGGGCAGCACCCCACAGGCCCGGCAGGTTGGCGAAGCCGCCGGCGACCGAGGTGCCGCCGATCACCACGACGGCGATCGAGGCGAGCAGGTACTCCTCGCCCATGTTGAGCGAGGCGCCGCCCGAGAAGGCGGCGAGCAGGTAGCCGCAGAGCGAGGCGAAGAGGGCGCTCATCACGTAGGTGGCGAGACGGGTGCGGTCGACGGCGATGCCGGCGAGCCGGGCTGCGCGCTGGTTCTGGCCGATGGCGATGACCGAGCGGCCGTAGATCGTGCGCTCCAGCACGACCGCCATGACGGCGGCCAGCAGGATGACGCAGATGGCGAGCACGGGCATGCCGAAGATTCGGGCGGTCGTGAACTCGGCGAGCATGGGCGGCGGCTTGATGCGCAGGCCGCGGCCATAGGCGATGGCGGTCGACTGGATGAGGAAGCTGGAGGAGAGCGTGGCGATGATGGGGGGGATGCGCAGCGCCCGGATCAGCGCGTAGTTGACGGCGCCGACGGCGAGGCCACAGCCGAGGGCGGCGACGAAGCCGAGTGCTATCAGCGCGTCCTGGCCGTCCATCAGCTTGGTCGCGACGGAGCCGGCGAGCGTGATGGTCGCCGGGATCGAGAGATCGACATTGCCGGGGCCGAGGGTGATGACGAACATCTGCCCGATGCCGACGATGACGAAGAAGGTGGCGAAGGTGAAGGCGGCGGTCAGCACGTCGCCGGCGCCGCGCCCGGGCGTGAAGGGGATGGTCGCGAGCCAGACCAGCGTGGCGCCGACGAAGGCCCAGAGCCAGGGCTTCTCGAGGAGCCGCGCCAGGGGGCGGGCCAGGGGGTTGCGGGCTGCGCTCACCGCCGCTCCTCCGCCCGGTTGATCAGGGCCCTGAGCGCCAGGACGAGGATCAGGATCGCCCCGGTGGCGCCGATCTGCCAGTCCGGCGAAATCCTGAGGAAGGAGAGGAAGGAGCCGGCGAGGGTCAGCGTGATGGCGCCGATGACGGCACCGGCGGGCGAGACCCGGCCGCCGACGAACTCGCAGCCGCCGAGGATGGCACCGGCGATGGAGAGGAGGGTGTAGCGGGCCGCGATATTGGCGTCGCCCGAGGTGGTGAGGCCGATCAGCGCCATGCCGGCGAGCATGCCGAAGAGCCCGGCGAGAGCGAACATCACGACCTTGATCTTGAGGAGCGACCAGCCGGCCCGGTCGATGGCGCGGGGATTGCCGCCGGCGCCGCGCAGGATCGAGCCGTAGGCCGTGCGCATGAGGGCGACGTGCACGACGACGGCGATGACGGTGGCGGCGATGATGGGAAAGGGGACCACCGGCGTGTGCAGCTTCATCAGCCAGCGGATCCACTCGGGCGAGGTGCCGCCCGGCCGGGGCAGGATGAGGACGGCGACGCCGAGCCAGACGAAGCTCATGCCGAGGGTGACGACGATGGAGGGCAGGTTGCGCAGGTGGATCAGCGCACCGAGCCCGGCATAGACGAGGATGCCGGCCAGGAGGGCGGCGATGCCGAGCGGCGGGTTGTCGACCAGCCAGGTGGCGGTGACGCAGGCGACATAGCCGACATAGGCGCCGATCGAGAGGTCGAGCTCGTTGACGCAGAGCACGAACATCTGGGCGATGGTGGCGAGCGCTATCGGGATCGCCAGGTTGAGCATGAGGTTGAGGCCGGTGTAGCTCATGGTGCGCGGCTGCAGCCAAAAGATGGCGGCGAGCAGCAAGGCGAGCGAAACGGCCGGCAGGATGGCGCGGAGCGTGCGGGGGGCGAGGAGAACTCTCGTCACGCCGCCTCGTCCGCGAACGAGGCGTGCAGCACCTTCTCCTCGGTCAGCGCGTCGGCGGCGAGCTCAGCCGTGATCCGGCCGTCGCGGAAGACGTAGACGTGGTCGCAATGGGCGAGCTCGTCCATTTCGGTCGTGTACCAGACGAAGGTCCGCCCCTTCGCCGCCTCGGCGCGGATGATGGCGTAGACCTCCTGCTTGGTGCCGACATCGACGCCGCGCATCGGGTCGTCCATGAGCACGATCCTGGCGGTAGAGCCGAGGGCGCGGGCGAAGAGCGCCTTCTGCTGGTTGCCGCCGGAGAGCGAGAGGATGTTGTCCTTCATGTCGGGGGTGCGGATGCCGATCCGCCGCCGCCACTCGTCGGCGAGCTCCGTCTCCGCACCGCGCTCGATCAGGAGGCCGCGGACCATGTCGCGGAGCGAGCCCACCGAAATGTTGGCGGCGATCGACCAGAGGGGGAAGATGCCGTCCGTCTGCCGGTCGCCGGCGACCAATGCGGAGCGCCTGGGGCCGAGCTCCTCGAAGAGGGCGACCAGCATGTCGGTCTGGCCGTGCCCGGCGAGCCCGGCGAGGCCGACCACCTCGCCCGGATGGGCCAGGAGCTCGGGACCCTCGCCGGCGCCCTGGCCGACCGGGCGGGCGCGGCAGGCGGGCTCGCCCTGGCGCCTCGAGACGAAGCCGGCGGCACGGTCCGAGGCCGCCTCGGCGACGCTGCCCATGGCGGCGACCAGGGATTCCCGGCTGAAGTCGCCGGCCGGCCGGGATTCGACCACCAGGCCGTCGCGCATCACGACGACCCGGTCGGCGGTTTCGAGGATCTCGCCGAGCAGATGCGAGATCAGGATGGTGCTGCCGCCTTCCGCGACGAAGCGGCGGACGAAGGCGAGGAGCTGCTCCGCCACGAGGGCGTCGAGCGAGGAGGTCGGCTCGTCGAGAATGACGAGCCGGACCGGCACGTCGGTGACCGAGAAGGCGCGGGCGATCTCGACCATCTGCCGGCGTGCGATGGAGAGGTCGCCGACCACGGCGTCAGCGGCAATGCCGTGCCTGGGGAAGATCTGGTCGAGCACCGCCCCGACCAGCTCGCCGGCGCGCCGGCGCCAGGCCCTGCCCCGGATCGACGGGTGGAGAACCCTTGCGTTCTCGGCGACGGTGAGATTCGGGCAGAGCGACAGCTCCTGGAAGACGCAGCGTATGCCGTGGCGCTGCGCCGTCACGACGTCGTAGCCCCGGGTCAGGTCCTCTCCGGCCACGCCGATCCGCCCCCGGTCGGGGGCGAGCGTGCCGGCCAGGACCTGCATCAGCGTCGACTTGCCGGCGCCGTTGTGGCCGACGAGCCCGAGGCAGGTGCCGGCATCGACCGCGAGATCGACGCCGGCCAGGGCCTGGACGGCGCCGAAGCTCCGGGCGACGCCGTCCAGCTCGACGATCGGCGACGTCACGGGCGCTGGCGCCCCCCTGGCTGCGTCACTGACCGCCAGCGGCGATCACCGCCTGCGCGTCCTCGAGCGTGTACTCGACATTGGCGACGCCGCCGGGCTCGGTGTTCGCCAGGTTCTCCTCGAGATTGTCCTGGTCGATCCGCAGGAACGGCACGACCAGGTCCTGCGGCACCTCGGCACCGTCGAGGATCTGCTGGGCGACCCAGAAGGCGAGGGTGGCGACACCGGGGGCAATGGAGACCGACATGGTCTCGTAGCCGCTGGCATCCTTCTGCTCCTTCCACCAGGTCAGCTCGTCGTGCCGGTTGCCCATGATGATGAGCGGGATGTCGCGGCCGGCGGCGTCGAAGGCCTGGGCGGCGCCATAGCCGTCGCCGCCCTGGGTCACGATGGCATCGATCTCGGGCAGGCTCGGCAGGATGCCGGCGACCGCGCGCTGCGCCACCGCCTGGTCCCAGTCGCCATGGACGGAGGAGACGATCTCGAACTGCGGGTTTTCGGCGACGCCCTCGTGGATGCCGTTGGAGATCTCGTCGTCGACGAAGACCCCGGCGAGGCCGCGGATCTCGAGGAGCTTGCCGCCGTCCGGCATCTTCTCGGCGAGGTAGAGGACCTCGTCCTTGCCCATCTGGTGGAAGTCGACGGCGATCCGCCAGGCGCAGGGCTCGGTGACGATGCCGTCGAACGAGACGACGGTGATGCCGGCGTCGCAGGCCTCGCGCACGGCACCGTTCAGCGCATCCGGCGAGGCGGCGTTGAGCACGATGGCGTCGTAGCCCTGGAGCACCAGGTTCTGAATCATGGCCGCCTGCTCGGTGACCTGGTTCTCGGCCGTGGTGAAGGCATCGGCGGCGGCGACCACGCCGTCGGCCACTGCCTGGCTCGTCACCTTGTCCCAGCTCCGGAGCATGGCCTGCCGCCAGGAATTGCCGGCGTAGTTGTTGGAGAGCGCGATGCGCTTGTCCGAGGTGTCGGCGACGGCCGTGCCGCCCGCCAGGGCGAGAGCGAGCACCGCCAGCGAGACGCCCTGCAGCATGCGTTCCATGGTTCCTTGCCTCCCGGATGTCGTTTCTTTTCGGGACCGATCCCGAAGGTCACGGATTTAGCCGGAACCCGGGGGCGGGGGAAGCCTCGGTCGAAGCCGGCCATGCAGTCCCTGGCAAATCGGAATGGCGGGATTCTTGGGAATCACCACGTCTTGTGGTAGAATAGATAGAGTCGGTAAGGTGGGGGGTGGGCTGCTGATGCCATCGAGCACGGATCGGGACAAGGTCAAGAGAAAGCGCGACGAGCGGATCCAGATCGTGGTGCCGGATCACGCGCCCTGGCCGCCAAAGGGGCCGGAGCCGCAACCCGAGCCTGATCGGCGACCGTTCGAGGAGCAGCCGGAGCGGCGGGAGGAACGGACCTGATCCCGCATCACCTCAATGCCGGAGCAAGTTTCGACGACTAGCCTCGATCAGCACGGGCCGGGCGACGCCAATGGCGACGCGGCGGCAGACGACACTGCGGCCACGCAGCCCGCGTCAGAGATTCCGGCGGCAGGACAGGGCTTGCCCTGGTTCAGCGACGTCGGACTTGTCTATGGCAGCGACAATGCGCCGATCGACGTGGCCCTGCGCCGCGCCAACGAGGGCGACCTGTCGGCGGAAGCCGCGCAGCTTCTCGCCACCATCAATCTCGCCTCGATCCGCGTGCAGATCGCGTTCCGTGATTTCCCGGCGGAGCGGCGGCGGCTCTTCGAGGGGCTGAAAGCGATCGCCAACAACGGCCTCGTGGGCCAGCACCCGCATCCGAAGACGGCGCTGATCGACTTCGAGAACTTCAAGATCAGCGTGGCGGCAGCGGCCGACATCATCCGCGGCCGTTTCCTGTCGCAGACGATCGTCGTGAACCTGATCGCGATCGCTATCGCCTTGTTCCTCCTCGCCATCTGGCTGCCGATGCACGGGCTCGTCTTCACGAACGTGGCCACGGCGCTCGCGACCTGCAGTGGCACCGCCGGCGCGCCTTCGGTCTGTGCCGATGCCCCGATCCGGTTGGCACTCGAACTCGCCGGCTGGACGACGTTCGACAACGCTCCCGGCGCCGAGGTGGTCAAAACCTTCCGGATCGCCTCGAACCTCGCGGGCGCAGCACTCCTCGCCTTCGTCGGCATTGCGCTCGGACTGCTGCTCATCGGTTTTCTGCGAAACCGGCTGATCTCTTATGACAATTTCGACAGCATCTTCCGCTACCGGATGGCGCCGAGCCTCTACCTGCTTTTCATCTCCTGCCTCGGACTTACGGTACTCGCCATTGTCGGCTTCAACATCGTCGTGCTGGGGGTCGGCAACCTCAATCTCAACGACGTCCTAGAGAATCCGGCGATCGGCATCATGATCGGCCTGCTGTGCTCCATCAGCGAACCCTTCGTCTCCGCCCTTGTCGTCCGCCAGCTGCGACCATCCGAGAAGGGCGGAGACTAGAGCAAATTTCTAAAAGTTGGAATCATTTCAGGGATTCCCATCCCCTGGTAGATGTGATTCAAGCTTTGGGCTGGACGAGGAGGCCAGCCATGGATGCCGCGTCCTTTTTCGAACGACCTGCGCCGGAAGATCGTCGAGACGGTGGAGTCCGGCACGTCGTGCCGACAGACAGCCGGGCTGTTCAAGGTCAGCGTCAGCTTCGTCATCAAGCTGATGCAGCGTGTTCGTGCGACCGGTGGCGTGTCGCCGGCGCAGTTCGGCGGCTACAAGGTCTCGCCGCTGGCGGCGCACGAGGCGGACCTGCGGCGCTGGGTGGCCGAACGCTCCGAGATCACCCTGGCCGAGTTGCAGGCGCTCCTTCTGGAGCGTGGCACGCGGACGAGCCCGGCGGCCCTTGCCAGGTTTCTCGGCAAGCTGGGCCTGACGCGAAAAAAAAGATGGCAAGAGCCGCCGAGCAAGCGCGCGCGGACATCGCCGCGGCCCGCCGGGCCTGGCTCGAATGGCAGCGCGGGCTGAGCCCTGGCAAGCTCGTCTTCGTCGACGAGACCTGGGCGTCCACCAACATGGCGCCACGCTACGGCCGTGGCCCGAAAGGTCAGCGGGTCGATGGCATCGCCCCACACGGCCACTGGAAGACGACCACCTTCGTCGCCGCGCTGCGCCACGACCGGATCACCGCACCCTGCGTGTTCGACGGCCCGATCAACGGCGCCGCCTTCAAGGCCTGGACCGAGCAGGCCCTCGTGCCGACGCTGGAGCCCGGCGACATCGTCATCCTCGACAATCTCAGCAGCCACAAGGTCGCCGGCGTCAGGACAGCCATCGAGGCTCGGGGAGCCCAACTCGTCTATCTGCCGCCCTACAGCCCTGACCTCAACCCATCAAAGGCCAGGAGGCCTTTGATCCGATCCATGAAATGGACGCCGCCAGGAGGCGGCGGAGGCGAGCAGGTCTTCGCCAAGCTCAAGCACCTCTTGCGGAAAGCCTCGGCCCGAACCGTCGATGCCCTGCTCCGCCGCAACCGAAAATGGACGCCCGAACCCGCTTGACCAACACGGATACTCTAGCCGCTCACATGGGCTGGTGGGTCGGCTTCAGCATCAGGGCCGGGATGCTCACATGGGCCGGCTGCTCGAGCATGAAGACGACGGCGCGGGCGACGTCCTCGGGCCGGAGCGGCTGGTCGATGCCCTGCTGCCGGCCGGGATGCTCGTCCGCCGGCATGTGGGCGAAGATGTCGGTGGCGACGAGGCCGGGCTGGACGTTGGAGATCCGGACGTCGGTCTCGGCGAGCTCGATCCTGAGCCCGTGTGCCAAAGCCTCGATGGCGTGCTTGGTGCCCGCATAGGCGCCGATGGTCGGGCGGACCTTGGTCCCGGCGACGCTCGAGGTATTGACGAGATGCCCCCGGTTCTGCGCCTTGAAGTGCCTGAGCACGGTATAGGCCATGCGGTAGGCGGCCTCGACATTGACCCGGACCATGGTGGCCATGCGCTCGAGGTCGATCTCCTCGATCGTGCCGAAGGCGAGGAGGCCAGCATTGTTGCAGGCGATGTCGAGCCGGCCATGGGTCTCGAGCGCCGCCTCGACCAGCTGTCCCGGGAGGGCCGGGTCGGTGATGTCGCCGGCGACCGCGCGGGCGGTGGAGAGTTCGGCCACGAGCGTCTCGAGGCGATCGGCGCGGCGGCCGGTCAGGATCAGCTTGACGCCGCGCGCGTAGAGCGCCCGGGCGAGCGCGGCGCCGATTCCCGATGTGGCGCCTGTGACGATCGCCACCTGTCCTGCCAGCTCGACCATGAAAACGTGCTCCCCCTCTCGGTGTCCGATTTGCAAGCGATGCGGCGGCCAACCTAGTGCCTGACCGGCGTGCCGGGAAGCGGCACGCCGCCCGCACCGCAGGCTTGCGGACCGCGAACGCCTTGGCCAGAGTGCCGGCGCGACCGGAGCGCATTCGGGGCGGGAGCCATGGCGACGACGACGGCAGAGGCCGAAGACGACAGCGAACCGCCGGTCGTCCGTCGGTCGAGGGGCAGCCGGCGCGGCAAGCGGCGGCGCCGCGGTGCTGCGACCAGCCTGCCGCGGCCGCTGCTTTTTGCCACCGTAGCGCTGCTCGCCTGGGTGCCCTTGCCCAATGGCGGCGAGCCCGACTGGGCGGGCACGCTCGCCGCCTGCCTCGTGGCCGGCCTGTTGCTCGCCTGGTGCGTCGTCGCAGAGCGGCGCTCGCTCCAGCCGCACGTGCCATGGGTCCTGCCGGTGGCGGCCCTGCTGGTCGCCGGGGTCAGCGCCTGGAGCCTGCTCCAGGTGACTCCGGGCCTCCTGCCCGAGGCTTGGAGCCATCCCATCTGGGAGCGGGCGGCGGCCGCCGGCCTCGACGTCGAGGGCGTGGTAAGCCTCAACCGCTCGGCCTCGGGCGAGGCGCTGATGCGCCTTCTCGCCGCGTGCGGCATGTTCCTCCTCGCCTTCCTCCTGGCGCAGCGCGAGGCCGACGCCCGGCTCCTGCTGGTCGCCATCCTCGTGATCATCACGGGCTATGCACTCTACGGCCTCGCCGACCAGCTCCTCGCCTGGCGGTTCGCCGAGGGCGTCGGCTTCAAGAGCAGAGTTACCGCGACCTTCGTCTACCACAACCACTTCGCGACTTACGCCAATCTCGGGTTCGTCATCGCGCTCGGTTTCATCCTGGAGCCGCTCCTGCGCGGGCAGGCCGAGACCTCCGACGACCGGCTCGGACGGCGCATCGCTGCCGCGATCACGCTTATGCTCGAGGAGCGACGCTACCCCCTGATGGCTGCCGCCATCCTGCTGCTCGCCTTGGTCGGCAGTTATTCGCGCGGCGGCTTCCTCAGCCTCATCGGGGCCGCCGCGTTCGTGTTTCTCGTGGTGCTGCTGGTGAGCAAAGTGCGTGCCGCTACCAAGCTTTCAGTAATCCTCACCGGTCTCGCCGCCCTGGGGCTTGTCACTTGGCTCACCGGGGAAACTCTCCTCGGACGTTTCGGCTCCATGGATCTCGACGAGGGTGACGTTCGTCTCCTCGCATGGCAGATGAGCCTTGATGCCATACGCGAGCGCCCGCTCCTGGGGTACGGGCACGGCGCCTATGTCGAGATTTTCTATCTCCAGCACGATGCGGCGATGGGCTTCGGCGTCCTGGACCATGCCCACAACGACTGGCTGCAGACCGCTGCCGAGCTCGGCCTGCCCGCTGCCTCGGCCCTCTGGTTCGCCCAGCTCCTGCTCTTCGGGCTCTGTGTCTACGGTGCCCTGGCGCGCCGCCGTCGCCGGCTCTACCCCCTGGTCGGCGCCGGTGCCTGCTGCATCGTGGCGCTGCACGCGGTGACAGATTTCAGCCTCCTGATGCCGGCCGTGGCGCTCACCTTCGCCGCCCTCCTCGGCATCGGCTGCGCCCAGAGCACCGCACAGACCCGGGGCTGACCGGCCGGCCGGTCAGCCGAGTGGCAGCTGACCCGGTGGTTCCGTGGCGTCCTCCTCGACCGGCTGGATTATGGCGGGCGTGTCGGGCAGGCGGGAGTTGCGCGTCGCGTCCGCCACGCGCCAGCCGCGCATGCGGGCAGCGGGCCAGGGGCCGAGCCTCTCCGCCGGCACTGCGCCGGGCCGGAGCCAGTCGAGCATGGCGGTGTCGCCATCGAGGATCGCCGGCATGCGGTCGTGCAGGCGGATCGCCTCGCTCGCCCCGGTCGTGACCACGGTGTAGCTCGCCACCTTCGACCCGGTCGACGGATGTTCCGCCGGATTCCACAAGCCCGCCATGAGGAAGAGCTGGCGGTTGCCCAGGGTGTAGTACGACCAGGGCACCGTGCCCCTGGCCCCGGCCGGTTTCTCGGGCTCGAAGAACCCGTCGGCCGGGATCAGGCAGCGCTGTGTCTCGGACACTTGCCGCCAAGGCCAGGAACCGGTCAGCTTGTCGTCGCGCGCATTGGTGGGCGCGAAGCCCGGCTTGCTGCCGGCCACGAGGAAGCCCCATAGCCCCATCGACCAGACGAGGCGGCCGGACCGGTCGAGCCTGAGGATCGGCGCCTGCTGCCGCGGGCTGATGCGGTAGCGCGGAGCGAGCGGCTCGGGCAGGAGATCGGCGTGCAGCCGCCAGCCGCCCTGGCGGGCGAGGGCTTCGGCGAGGTCGACGAGAGCTTCCCTCGGATGGGTCAGCGAATAGGCGTTGCACATGCGGCGAGAATGCCGCCGGCGCCCGCCGGGGTCGAGACCCTGTGGCTGCCTGCGGCCGGCACGCCGCGGAAGCTCAGAAGTCGCGCGGCTTGGCGGCCGGGACGGGCGGCGGCAGGAGCGGCCCGCGATCGACGACGAAGCTCACCGGCCGGACGGCCGCCGAGTTCAGGAGGTCGCGATAGATGTTGCGGCCCTCGACGACGCGCTGCACGTAGTTGCGTGTTTCGCGGAAGGGAATGAGCTCGATCCAGTCGACCATCGCTTCGCGGTCGAGCTCGCGCGGGTCGCCATTCGTCGCGAGCCAGGTCGAGACCCGCATCGGGCCCGCATTGTAGGCGGCCGCCATGAGCTCGATGCGGCCGCCATAGCGCTCGGCCAGCATCGCCAGATAGCGGGCACCGATCCGCGCGTTGTAATGCGGATCGCGCTGCAGGAGGCGCTGCGACCAGGGCATGGCGTGGCGCTCCGCCACGGCCTTGCCGGTGCCCGGCATCACCTGCATCAGCCCGACCGCACCGGCCGAGCTCGTCGCACTGGGGTCGAAATGGCTCTCCTGCCGGGCGATGGCGAGCAGGAGTGCCGGCTCCACGCTGCCCTCCTCGGGATAGAGCAGGCCGTTATGTGCCGGGATGGGAAAGCTGACGAGCGGGTCGACCACGCCGGCCGAGACGCCGTGCTTGCCGAGCTCCACCACCATGTCGGGGCGGCCGCAGTCGTGGGCGAGCTGCATGACCCGCGCCTTGTCCTCCTGATCGAGCACGAGGCGCTGCAGGAAGGGCATCGCCCGGTCGGCAATCTCGAGCGCGCAGAAGAGGCGAACGAGCTGGACCTGCGGCTGGTTGTCGAAGAGCGGGTCGACGACCGGCGGGGCGGCGAAGCGGGCGGCCAGGACGGCGAGCGCCAAGGGCTCGCCGAGCTCGCCGAGCGCCAGCTGGCCGTAATAGGTCGTCGGATGCTCGGCGGCGAGCCGGTACCAGCGCGACGTCGCCCGCTGGTCGCCGAGGGCCGCTGCCGCCCGCCCGGCCCAATAGGCGGCCCGGGCCCGGCTGATCGGCGTGCGCACGGCGTCGTACATCTGGGCGAAGCGGCCGAGCGCCTGGGCAGGCTCGTTCGCGTGGCGGAGCGCCAGCCAGCCGAGCAGCCATTCGGCCTCGGCGAAGGCCGCCGCCTGGGCGGGGGACTGACCGTGCAGCTTCGCGAGCCGGTAGGCACCGGCGAAGTCGCGATCGGCGAGGGCCTGGCGGATCTGATAGGCCCGCTCGTCCCACCAGGCCTCCGGCCGCTCCAGCGCGGCCGGCGGGTCGAGCAGGATCTCCCTGGCGTCGGTGTCGCGACCCTTCAGCCGCCGCCAGCGCAACCGGTCGTAGAGCAGGCCCGGGTCGCGGGCGAGGCGCTGCGGCACCGCCGCGAGCCGCCGATCCACGCCCGGCGCCATGTCCTGCAGGGCGAGCCGTGCCTCGGCCAGGCTCACGAGCCCGGGATCGACACGCCGGAACATCCGCCGGGCCTCATCCTGGCGCTTGTCCCAGAGCAGCCGGCGCAACCGCGCCGCGTGGTCGTCGGTGGTCAGCAGATGGCCGAACTGCTGCAGGAAGAAGGCTTCCTCGCTGGCGCTGAAATTGTCCTGGACCCAGGCCTGACGAACGAGCTCGCCGCCCTGTTCCTGATGGCCGATGGCGAGCTCGGCCTCGGCCAGCCGGATGCGACCCTCGCGCGTGCGCGGCGCGTGGTTGGCGAAGAAGGCGCGGCGCTCGGTATAGCCGATCCCCGAATCGAGGCGGCGTTCGGCCTGGGCGCGGATCGTGCCGAGGCGCGGCCAGTCGGCGTGGTTCTCGATGAAGGCGCGGTAGCGGCCGAAGGCGATGGGCTCACTGCTCTCGGCGAGCTCGCGCCAGTCCACATAGGTGAAGAGGAGCGGCGAGCGCAGCTCGACCAGCGCCTGCCGGGCGACGCTCCATTCGCCCCGGTCGGTGGCGTCGAGTGCCCGCATGAGCGCGGCCTGCCCGAAGGAATCGAGCCCGGCCGGTGCTGCCGCCCTCCCCTGCAGGGCGGGTGCCAGCACCAGGAGTGCCAGGAGTGCCAGGCGGCGGCCGGCGAGCGACGCCAGCCGGAAGCAACCGGCGAAGCCGGCGCCTTGCCGGCCCGGCGACGGCGCACTATCCTCTGCCGTCCCGCCGTTCCTCACCAAGGCCGGCAGCGTCTTCATCCGTTCGCACCCGATGTCGGGACCGACTCCACGCAACCGGCTTCGCCGCTCATCCGGCAAGCCGGTTTCGCAGGCCCGATCTTTCGAGGTCCGATCTCTCGAGGAAAGCCCGAATGTTTCGTGGATCGTTCGTCGCCCTGGTCACACCGATGCGCGGGGGTGCCATCGACGAGAAAGCGTTCGCCGGGCTGATCGAGTGGCACATCGAGAGCGGCACGCACGGCTTCGTGCCGGTCGGCACGACCGGCGAGAGCCCGACCCTCGACCATGCGGAGCATGCGCGGGTGGTCGAGCTCTGCATCGAGATCGTGGCCGGGCGTCGCCCGGTGATCGCCGGCACCGGCTCGAATTCCACCGCCGAGGCGGTCAGCCTGACAAGGCACGCCAAGGAGGCCGGCGCCGATGCCGCGCTGATCGTCACACCCTATTACAACAAGCCGACCCAGGCCGGTCTCTTCGCGCATTACAAGGCCATCCACGATGCCGTCGAGCTGCCGATCATCATCTACAACATCCCCGGTCGCAGTGTCATCGACATGACACCGCAGACCATGGCACGCCTCGCCGAACTCCCTAACATCATAGGGGTTAAGGATGCGTCAAATGATATTACACGGCCGCTCGCGACACGCGAGCTGTGCGGCCCGGATTTCTGCCAGCTCTCCGGCGAGGACGGCAACGCGCTGGCCTTTCTCGCGCATGGCGGCCATGGCTGCATCTCGGTGACCGCCAACGTGGCGCCGGCCCTCTGTGCCGCCATGCAGGATGCCTGGGCCGCCGGCCGGAGTGCGGAGGCGCTGGCCATCCAGCAGCGGCTCTATCCCCTGCATCGCGATCTCTTCCTGGAGACCAGCCCGGCCCCGGCGAAATGGGCGCTCGAGCGGCTCGGCCGCTCCGGCCCCGAGCTGCGCCTGCCGCTCGTCCCCGTCGGCGAGGCGACGGCCAGAGCCGTCGAGGCGGCCATGCGCCACGCCGGGCTCCTCGACACCGCCTGAACCCGAGGCACATGAGATGAATGAGCGGCTGAAGGCGCAGCGCAGCGTCGCGCGCAACCGGCGCGCCTTCCACGACTACAGCATCGAGGATCGCATCGAGGCCGGCCTCGTCCTCGCCGGCACCGAGGTCAAGTCGCTGCGCGAGGGCCGGGCGACGATCAACGAGGCTCATGCCGGCGAGATGGGCGGCGAGCTCTGGCTCTTCAACGCCTATATCCCGGAGTACAAGGCCGGCAACCGCTTCAACCACGAGACGAAGCGGCCCCGCAAGCTCCTGCTCCGCAAGCGCGAGATCGACAAGCTCCTGGGCGCTGTCAAGCGCAAGGGCATGACGCTGGTCCCGCTCGCCCTCTATTTCTCGTCGCGCGGCTTCGCCAAGGTCGAGCTCGGCCTCGCCCGCGGCAAGAAGGCCTACGACAAGCGCCACGCCGAGCGGGATCGCGACTGGCAGCGCGACAAGCAGCGGCTCATGCGCCACTCGGCCCGGGACAGCTGAGCGGCTCACGGTTACGAAATCTTAAGGCCGCTCGGCTAGAACCCGAGGGGCGCGGCTCGGACCGAGCCCGCCAGCGGGAGCGGCAATGCTAGCGATCATCGGCATCGTCCTGGTCATCGGACTGGTCTTCGGCGGCTACTCGCTCGCCGGCGGCAAGTTCGGCATCATCGTCAAGGCGCTGCCCTTCGAGTTCATGATGATCGGCGGCTGTGCTGCCGGCACCTTCCTCGTCGCCAACGGCATGGGCGTCGCCAAGGGAGCACTCGGCGACCTCAAGCGCGTCTTCGCCGGCCCGCACTGGAAGAAGGACGACTACCGCGACGTGCTCTCGCTCATGTACGTCATCGTCAAGCTCCTGAAGACGCGCGGCGTCCTCGCCCTCGAGCCGCATGTCGACGATCCGCACGAGAGCAGCCTCTTCGCCAAGTACCCGCGCATCCAGCACGACCACTTCGCCCTCGACTTCATCACCGACACGCTGCGGATGATGACGATGAGCATGGACGACCCCTACCAGGTCGAGGACTGCATGCAGCGGCAGCTCAAGAAGCACCACAAGGAGTTGCACGGCCGGGCCGCGGCGCTGCAGAACGTCGCCGATTCCCTGCCGGCGATCGGCATCGTCGCCGCCGTGCTCGGCATCATCAAGACCATGGCGTCGATCGACCAGCCGGTCGACGTGCTGGGCGGGATGATCGGCGGTGCGCTCGTCGGCACGTTCCTCGGCGTCTACCTCGCCTATGGCTTCGTCGGGCCTATGACGGCACGTCTGAACCAGACCTACGAGCAGGACGGCCAGTTCTACGCCATCATCCGCGACTGCCTCGTCGCCTACCTGCAGGGTCATTCGGCACCGATCGCGGTGGAGCTGGCGCGCGGCAACGTGCCGACCGAGCTGCAGCCGAGCTTCCAGGAGATCGACGAGGTGCTGCAGGCCCTGCCGGCCGATCCGCTGGCCTCCTGAGCCATGGACACCGCCTGATCCGCCATGGCCGACAACAGCCCGATCATCATCCGCAAGATCATCGAGGAGGATGGGCACGGCCATCACGGCGGTGCCTGGAAGGTCGCCTATGCCGATTTCGTGACGGCGATGATGGCCTTCTTCCTCATGCTCTGGCTGCTCAGCACGGCCGACGAGCAGCAGCTGAAGGGGCTCGCCGAGTATTTCAGCGATGCGGCCGAGAACAAGAGCCAGCCGGGCGGCATGGGCGGCGTGCTCGACGGCGTTTCCTTCGTCACGCCGGACATGGCGATCCAGGCGCCGGTCTCGCCCTTCGCCCCCTCCAGCCTGCCGCTGACGGCGACGCCGGAGGAGAACGATCCGGACGCGTTCGCCCTCGACCTCGCACTCGCCTTCGGCCTCGACGAGGCGGCGGATGCGGGAGGGCGCGGCCCGCTCGACGACGAGGCCTTTGCCGAAGAGCAGCGACGCCGCGAGCAGGCGGCGTTCGACGCGGCCAAGGCGGAGATGCTGAACGCGCTGAGCCAGCGCCCGGACCTCGCGAAGTTCACCGACAGCCTGATCGTCGACGACACGCCCGAGGGCCTGCGCATCCAGATCGTCGACCGCGAGCAGAACGCCATGTTCCCGACCGCCTCGGCCGACATGCTGGACAATGCCCAAGCATTGATCGGCCTCGTTGCCGAGGCCATCAAGGGCCTCCCGAACCGACTCTCGATCCGCGGTCACACCGACGCCCGGCCCTTCGCCCGGGGGGCGAAGTACGACAACTGGCGCCTGTCCTCGGACCGGGCGAACGCCACGCGGGTGGCGCTGGTCGAGGCGGGCCTGCCGACTTCACGCATTGCCGACGTCATCGGCAAGGGCCCGTCCGAGCCGCTCTTCCCGGACGATCCGGCGGATGCGCGCAACCGGCGGATCTCGCTCGTCCTGCTGCGCGACGCGACCACCGGCCTGCCCGCCACCGTCGGCGCCGCCGCCGGCGGCTAGGAGCACCGCCGTACCGGCAGTGCAGCCGCGAGCCTGTCCGGCCGTGTGCGCCGGTCGTGCGGCCTGGCCCGGCGGTCAGGCGGGCACGGGCTCCCAGCGCTTCGCGGCAGCGCTCTTGGCGATCGCCTCGACCACCGCCTCGACCCGCCAGCCCTCGGCGAAGTCCGGCCAGGCGGGCGTGCCGAGAGCGATGGCCTCGAGCAGATGGGCCGCCTCGATCACCTTGAGGTCGTTGAAGCCGAGCCCGTGGCCCCAGCCTGGCGTGAAGCGGGCGAAGGGCGGGTGCGGCGGGCCGGTCAGGATGGTGCGAAACCCGTTGTCGTCGGCACGTTCGGCCGGCTTGAAGAGCTGGATCTCGTTGAACCGTTCCTGGGTGAAGCGGAGCCCCCCCTCCCTGCCGTAGAGCTCGAAGTCGAGGCCGTTCTTGCGTCCCCAGGCGATGCGCGAGCAGCCGATATGGCCGAGCGCCCCGTTGGCGAAGCGGACCAGGGTCTCGCTCACGTCGTCGTTCTCGACCTGGCGTAGTTGCCTGTCCGCATCGCGGCGCTCGGTGATCGCGGTGGCAAGCCCGGCGCTGACCTCGGCGATCGGGCCGACCAGGAAATGGGCGAGATTGACCAGGTGGCTGCCCATGTCGCCGAGCGCTCCCGTCCCCGCTTTGGCGGTCTCGCAGCGCCAGGAGAAGGGGAAGCTCGCGGGCCCCATGAAATCCTCGTCGAAGATGGCGCGGAACTGCGTCACGGCACCGAGCTCGCCACCCTCGACCAGCTTTTTCGCAAAGGCCACGGCGGGCGAGCGGAGGTAATTGTAGCCGACGAGCGTGGTCGTGCCGGCCGCTTCGGCCGCTGCGGCGAGCTCCCTCGCGTCGGCGGCGGTCAGCGCCAGCGGCTTCTCGCACCAGACATGCTTGCCGGCGGCGAGGGCGGCCAGCGCCATTTCCTTGTGCAGCACGTTCGGGGTGGCGATCGAGACCAGCTCGATCTTCGGGTCGGCCAGGAGCTCCCGCCAGTCGTCGGTGGCGCGGGCGAAGCCGAAGCGGTCCCGGGCTGCCGCCGCACTGTCGAGTGCGGCATCGGCAACGGCGACGAGCTCCGGCCTGAGCGCCGGCTCGAAGCTGTGGCCCACCCGGGCCAGCGCCTGGGCGTGGCAGGCGCCCATGTAGCCCGTGCCGATGACGCCGCAGCCGATGCCGGTCCGTCCCATCGAGGCTTCCTCCTCCATTGGCAGGTGGCTGCTATGCCGTGCCGCCGCGGCGCTTTCAAGGCGGGCTGTCAATTGGCTAGACGGGGTGTCGATTGGCAAGGCGGGGTGCCGATTGGCAAGGCGGGGTGCCGATTGGCCGGTGCCTGTCGTCACGGCCCCGGTCATTGACGGCGGGCTGCTTCTTGGGCGCAATCCAGGGACAGAGCCGGCCGGCGGCGGGACGTTCCTGGTCCGTCGCCCGGGCCGATGCGTCGATCGCCACCGAACCTGACCGGCTGGTGGCCGACCGGCGATGCGCCCCGACGTTTTTCATGCTCCGGCGTCATGGGACCGCAACTCTCCCGCCTTAAACGAGCGGAGCAGGTGACTGGGCACCGATAGCGGGATGAACAAGCTGACGACGGCAATGCGGCGAGCGGGCGGGATGTCGGGCGAGCGGACGACGCTCGCCGCGGCGATCTTCGTCGTCGCGGTCCTGGTGATCGCGTATCTCGCCGACAGCCGGGGGCTGGCGGTCTACACCCTCAGCTTCTGGCACTACCTCGTCTATGCGCTCGCCTTCCTCTGGCGTTCCATCACGCCCGAGCGCTTCCAGCGCGACGCCGTGCTGCTGAAGACCATCTCGCTCGTCGCGCTTGCCAGCACCTTCCTGCCGACCCTGCCGAGCCTGCTCGCGATCCTCGTCATGGCGGCCGGCTTTGCGCTCAACAATGCCGCCTACCGGGCGCTCGGCGACGCGCGGACCTTCTACGGCGTCGAGCTCCAGGCCCTGCCGCCCGCGCAGGTCACCGCGTTCCCCTACTCGGTCACGGCGCACCCGATGCTCATCGGCAACATGGCGGGCTATGGCGGCGCCCTCCTGGACGAGGGGTTCAGGCAGGACTGGTGGCCGCTCGCGGTGCTCCATGTCCTCCTCAACTTCGCCATCATCCTGATGGAGGCGCGCGCCCGACCGGGCAGCATGCCCGGCACGCTCGTGCCAATCCTCGCCCTCGCAGCCGGTTCGCTCCTGCTGCTCACTGCCTTCCGGGACGTGTGGCCGTTCGCGCTCGCCGCCATCCTCTGCGCCGCCGCCTTCGGTGCCGTGCTCGTTCGCCGCTACGCGACGGCGGCAGGCGGGGGCATCAAACGGGAGAAGCCGACATGACCGTTCCATCGACCGGGGCCGCGATCGACAGCGGCGAGCGTCGCCGCCGGCCGGCCGGGCGGATGTTCAAGGCCCGGATCGGGCGCTTCGACGACCCGGCGGACCGCGCGCTCATGGACCGGCTCGCCCGCTGGGTCGAGGCGACCTATTACGAGGAGCTGAAGGCACGGCCCTCCAAGCACGTCTATCTCCGGCACCTGCCAGCGGAGGTCACGGCCGAGATGGACCGCCTGCGCGACGGCGAGGTCATCCGGCGCGCCATCCTCGAGCAGTTCCCGGCCGATTCGGTCGTCACGCCGATGCAGCACACCGACGAGCTATACATCTCGCACTACAACAAGGATTTCGGCGGCGACCACGGCCTCTTCACCCGGCACTATGACGGCAACCTGCGCTTCATGCCGGTGGGGGCGGTCGTCCGGGCGCTGATCTACCTGCAGTCGGACGCGACCTACAAGGTCGTCTTCGCCGACAGCCGGGTCGAGAAGGCGTTCGGATCCTACGAGTTCGGGCTGCTCGACTTCCACAAGGAGCTGCACTGGGTCGAGGGCGACTACAACCCCGAGGACCGGCAGCGCATCCTGCTCAAGTGCAACTATCTGATAGCACCCAAAAACGCGGTCCGGGTGACGAAGGCGCTGCTCGCGGCCAACACCGGCGTCTTCTACGTCGTCAAGGCGGCGATGGAGTACTCGAAGAGCCCGAAGACGCCCGCGCAGTATGTCGTGGGCTATCTCTGCAACATCATGCGGCTGCTGAACAACATCCATCCGCTGGTGCCGTTCGCGCTGATCCTTGCCATTGTCGGTGCCCTGGGCTGGGGCCTGTCGCGGCTCTGACCGGATGGTGCCCGGAGTGCCGTGAAGAGCCCCGCCGGCCGCCCGGGCTTGACCCCGTCCCGGCCACAGGTGCAGAGCGTCGGGATGCCGTCGAGGCTCCGGCAGCCCGCCGGTGTGGGGGTCATGATGCGATCGTTGCTTGCTCTGGTCATGGTATGCATGGCGACCGCGGTGGCGGCTCCGGCCGGTGCTGCCGATGGTGTCGGGCTGCGCCAGCTGGCGGTGATGGCGCCGGAACGGGGGCAGGCGCTGGACATTGCGCTCTGGTATCCGGCGGCGGCGGGCGGCACGCCCGTGCGCTTCGGTGAGAGCGGGATCTTCGAGGGCGTGCCGGCAGGGCTGGATGCGCCGCTGGTCGAGGGGCCCTTCCCGCTCGTTCTGGTGTCGCATGGCGGCATGCGGGCGGCCCCGAACGTCACCGGCTGGATCGCGGCACGACTGGTCGGTGAGGGCTTCGCGGTCGCCGTGGTTCAGCCGCCAGCGCTCGGCGAGCGGGGGGCCGAAGCGGCGGTCCCGGAGATCTGGCTGCGCCCGGCCGACCTCGGGGCGACCCTGACAGCCCTCGCCGAGGATCCGGCCCTGGCCGGCCACATGGCCTTGGATCGGGTCGGTGCTCTCGGGTTCTTCCTGGGCGGGACGTCCGCCCTGGCGCTGGTCGGTGGCCGGCTGGATGAAGCGAGCTATCGCGGCTCGTGCGACGCGGGCGGCACCGGGCTGGACTGTGCCTGGTTCGAGCAGGGCGGCATCGACCTGCACGCGATCGAGCTGGCGCCGCTGGCCCGCTCGAACCTCGACGAGCGGATCGCCGTCGCCGTCGCGGTCGATCCGGAGCTGGGCGGCAGCTTCGAGGCGGCGAGCCTGGCGCGCATCGAGGCGCCGGTGCTGGTCATCAATCTCGGCCGGCCGGATACCATCAGGCCCGGTCTGCAGGCTTCAGATGTCGCGGCCGCGATCCCGACTGCCCGCTACGCCACCGTGCCGGATGCCACGCCGTTCAGCTCGTTCAGTGTCTGCAAGCCGAAGGCGGTGGCGATCCTCCTGGAAGAGGGCGAGGATGACATCATCTGCCGTGACGGGGACGGCCGGACGCGTGCGGCGATCCATGCCGAGCTCGCCCGGCTGATCGCCGACGCGTTTCGGCCGTATCTGCAGCCGGCGCCCTGAAGCTCAGACCGTCCCGCCGAGCTCGGCGGAGAGGTCCTGGAGCTCCTTGCCGCCGGCCATGAGGTTCTGCAGCTCCTCGAGGTCGACCTCGTCCTTGCCGTAGGTGCCAAGCGTCTGGCCGCGGTTGAGGACGGTGAAGCGGTCGCCGACGGCGTGGGCGTGGCGGACATTGTGGGTGATGAAGATGACGCCGAGGCCCTTCTGGCGGACCATGTTGATGTATTTGAGCACCATCGAGGTCTGCCGCACGCCCAGCGCCGAGGTCGGCTCGTCGAGGATCAGGACCTTGGCGCCGAAATAGACGGCGCGGGCGATCGCCACGCATTGCCGCTCGCCGCCGGAGAGGGTGCCGACCGCCTGCTCCGGATCGCGGACGTCGATGCCGATCCTTGCCATTTCCTCGCGCGCCACCTGATCGGCTTCGGTGAAGTCGAAGAAGCGGAACGGCCAGATGCCCTTGAGCGGCTCGCGGCCCATGAAGAAATTGCGGGTGATCGACATGAGCGGGATCATCGCGAGGTCCTGGTAGACCGTGGCGATGCCGGCATCGAGCGCCTCGCGCGGGCTGTCGAACGCGACCGCCTCGCCCTCGACCCGGAACGTGCCCGAGCTCGGCTTGTGGACGCCGGAGAGCGTCTTGATGAGGGTCGACTTGCCGGCACCGTTATCGCCGAGGAGGCAGTGCACCTCGTGGCGGTTGACGCTGAGGCTGACCCCGCCGAGCGCGATCACCGAGCCGAAATGCTTGGTGATGTTGTCGACCTCGATCAAGGGCGGGCCGGAGCGACCCCACGCGCCGGGTGTGCCGGAGGTTTCGACCGTTGCGGTTGCCATCTCGGGTCTCCTCCGTCCTAGCGTTCGCCGGTCGCCCGCTTGCGGACGATGTTGTTGAAGAAGACGGCGATCAGCAGCATGCCGCCGAGGAAGACGAGGTACCAGTCCTGGTCGATCTGGGTGTAGGTCAGGCCGATCAGCACCATGCCGAAGATGATGGCCCCGAAGAAGGCGCCGATCGCCGAGCCGTAGCCGCCGGTGAGCAGGCAGCCGCCGATGACCGCGGCGATGATCGCCTCGAACTCCTTCTGGAAGCCGCGCCGCGCATCCGTGCTGCCGGTGTCCATGACGGTCAGGATCGCGACGAGGGCGGCACAGCAGGCGGTGACGATGAAGAGCACCGTCTTCACCCGCGCCACCGGCACGCCCGAGTTGCGGGCGGCATTGGCGTCGCCACCGGCGGCGAAGATCCAGTTGCCGGCCCGGGTGCGGGTGAGGACGATGGTGGCGACGGCGGCGATGCCGAAGAACCAGAGGATGTCGACCGAGATGCCGGTGACCTTGGGCATGCCGCTCGAGAAGGTCTCGATCATGCCGCGCTCGGCGAGCCAGGCGAACAGGCCCTTGAAGGCCTGGCCCGAGAAGAGCGGGGCCAGCACGCTGTCGCCGACCGCTTCCCTTATGCCGCGCATCTGGGTCGAGCCGCCGGTCGCCCATTTCAGCCCGACCAGGGTCAGACCGCGCAGGATGAAGAGGAAGGCGAGCGTGACGATGAAGGAGGGGAGGCCCGTGCGCAGCACGATCTGTCCGTTGAGCGTGCCGAAGGCCGCCGCCATGGCGAAGGTGACCAGGATGGCGGGCAGCAGCGGCAGGTGCAGCGCCGTCACGGAAGCACCGAAGATCAGCCCGGCGAAGGCGACCATCGAGCCGACCGAAAGGTCGAACTCGCCGCCGATCATCAGGAGCGCGGCACCGATCGCGAGGATGCCGAGCTGGGCCGCCGGCGACATGAAGGTCAGGATGCCGGAGAGCGTGAACATCTGGCCGCTGGCCAGGATGTAGAAGAAGATCGAGACCAGCACGAGCCCCGAGAAGGCGCCGAGCTCTGGGCGTCGCATCAGCCGCGTCATGAAGGACGCCTGCTTCAGCCGTTCGTCGGCCATCGCCGCCTCCCCAGGCTTCTGGTTGGTTCCGGTCGTGCTTCAGCCGTTCGTCGGGACCGGCTGCCAGAGCCGGCCCCGACGGAGCTGTGCGTGGCTCAGCGGATGCCCTTGGCGCTGAGCTCGATGACCTGCCCGGCCTTGTCGGCGGTGATCAGGTTCGGGCCGGAGGGCACGTCGCCGCCCGGCATCAGGCCGTAGCGCGACTGCAGGGCCAAAAAGGCGATTGGCAGGTAGCCCTGGAGGAACTGCTGCTGGTCGATGGCGAAGGCGGCCTTGCCGTCGACGATGGCCTGCAGGAAGTTGGCCGAGAGGTCGAAGCTGGCGAGGTTGATCTCGCCTGCCTTGCCGACCTCCTCGAGGGCCTTCAGCGCCGGCTCGCCGGCGGTGGAGGCGCCGAGGGAGAGGATGGTGTCGATCGACGCGTCAGTCTCCATCGCCGCCTTGACCTTGGCGGTGATCTCGGCCGGGTCCATGGTCACCGGCAGGATCGTGACATTGCCGCCGAAGCCCTCGGCGAAGCCGGCGCAGCGCAGGTCGAGGGCGACATTGCCGACTTCCTGGTTGATGCAGATGGCGTTCGAGCCGCCCATCGAGGCGAGCTCGGCGCCGGCGATCTTGCCCGCGTCGAACTCGGACTGGCCGACATGGAGGAGGGCGCCGAGGCCGTGCGCCACGTCCGAGCCGGAATTCATCGAGATGACGTTGATGCCGGCATCGACGGCGCGCTGGATCGACGGGCCGAGCGCGTCGGCATCGGGGATCGAGACGACGAGGCCGAAGGGCTCCTGGTTGACCGCGGCGTCGATGAGCTGGCCCATCGCCACCATGTCAAAGGTCTCGGGTGCGCGGTAGTCGACATTGACCTCGTAGTCGCGGGCGCCTTCGTCGACGCCGTTCTTGACCACCGACCAGAACGGGTCGGAGGCCTGGCCGTGGCTGACCACGATGATGCTGGTGTCCTGCGCCAGGGCGGTGCCGGCGGCGAGGGCGGTGGCAAGGGCGGCAGCCGTCAGCGTCTTTTTCAAGGTCATGGAAACCTCCCGGTTCGTGGGTGCAGATCGCCTTGTCCGACAGCGCTGTCAGAACAGCGTTTCCATCTGCTTGCATTTATGGAATACACATTCCAGCAAAAGGTCAAGTCTCCAGAACGGGAATCCAGACTTGCCGCAGCCGGAATGCATGCGCCGCCGATGAAGCAAACGTCTCCCCTGACGCCCGAGAATTTCACCAACCTGGAGCAGCTGATTGCCGCGCGGCATGGCGGGCTGAGCGCGCGGCTCAAGGAGATCGCGGCCTTCGTGCTGGCCCATCCCAACACCATAGCGCTGGAGACCGTCGCCAGCGTCGCCGAGCAGGCCAAGGTGCCGCCTTCGGCTTTGGTGCGCTTTGCCCAGGCGCTCGGCTTCGACGGGTTCAGCGACATGCAGCGGCTCTTCCGGCTCAGGCTGGTCGAGCAGATGCCGAGCTATGCCGACCGGCTGGCGCAGCGGGAGAGCGGCGAGGCGGCCCAGGGCGACAGCCTCGACCGGCTGGCCCAGGCAGCGCAACGGGCAATCGCGGAGCTCGCGGCCGAGACACCCCGCGCCGACCTCGCGGCCGCGGCCGACCGGCTCGCCGGTGCCGGGCGCATCCTCATCGTCGCCCAGCGGCGCAGCCTGCCGGTCGCCACCTACCTGCTCTACGGCCTGCTCAACCTCGAGCGGCCGGTCCAGCTCCTCGACAACCAGGGGGGGATGCTTGGCCAGCAGCTGAAGACGCTGGCGCCGGGCGACGTGCTGCTGGCCGCGAGCTACCGCCCCTATGCGCCCGAGACGCTCGAGGCGGTGCGCGCCGCCGAGGCGTTGGGGCTCGTCATCGTCGCCATCACCGACCTGCAGCTCAGCCCGCTCGCCGCGCACGGCCGGCCGACGCTCTTCGTCCGTGACGCCGAGATCCAGAACGTCCGCTCGCTGAGCGCCTCGATGTGCCTCGCGACGACCCTCGTGATCGAGACGGGCAAGCGGCTGGTGAGCGCTCGGGGCAGACGTCAGGAATAGGTATTCCACTCTTGAACATGCCTGGAATGCATGTTTCATTGGCGGTATCAGGGAATCGCCGAAGGTCGTCCGATGCCAGAAAGCCAGACGCCGCCCGAGCCGGGGCTCTCCCCTGCGCTCGATGTCGTGACCATCGGCCGCTCGTCGGTCGATCTCTATGGCGAGCAGGCCGGCGGGCGGCTCGAGGATATGTCGAGCTTCGCCAAGTATGTCGGCGGCTGCCCGACCAACATCGCCATTGGCACGGCCAAGCTCGGCCTGCGCTCGGGCCTGATCACCGCCGTCGGCGACGAGCACATGGGCCGCTTCGTGCGCGAGGAGGTCGAGCGCTGGGGCGTCGACACCAGCCGCCTCAAGACCGATCCCGCGCGCCTCACCTCCCTCGTCATCCTCGGCATCCGCGACGAGCACAGCTTTCCGCTGATCTTCTTTCGCGAGAACTGCGCCGATTCCGCCCTGGACGAAGCCGACATCGACGAGGCGTACATCGCTGCCGCACGGGCGGTCGTCGTCACCGGCACGCATTTCTCCAGGCCCAATCTCGACCGCGCCTCGCGCAAGGCCGCGACCGTGGCCCGGGCGAAGGGGCGCAAGGTGATCCTCGACATCGACTACCGGCCGGTGCTCTGGGGCCTAACCGGGCACGGGCTCGGCGAGGAGCGCTTCGTCGCGAGCGGCAGCGTCTCGGCCCATCTCCAGACCATCCTGCCGCTCTGCGACGTCGTCGTCGGCACCGAGGAGGAGCTGCACATCGCCGGCGGCTCGACCGACACGCTGGCCGCCATCCGCACCGTCCGCGAGCACGCACCCGATGCCCTCATCGTCTGCAAGCGCGGGCCGATGGGCTGCGTCGCCTTTCCGGGTGCGATTCCCAAGGACATCGAAGAGGGGATCAAGGGGCCGGGCTTTCCGGTCGACGTCTACAACGTGCTCGGCGCCGGCGACGCCTTCATGAGCGGCTTCCTTCGGGGCTATCTGCGCGACCTGCCGGTCGAGGAATGCTGTAGGCTGGCCAATGCCTGCGGCGCCTTCGCCGTCTCGCGCCACGGCTGCGCGCCGGCCATTCCCTCCTGGATCGAGCTCAGCCACTTCCTCGAGCACGGCTCGCCGGTGCGCGCACTCCGGAAGGACCGCACGCTCGAGCAGCTGCACTGGAGCACCAATCGCGAGCGCCACTTCCCGCAAGTGCTCGCCTTCGCCTTCGACCATCGCAGCCAGCTCGAGGCGATGGCCGACGAGGCGGGGGTCAGCCGCCCGCATATCGACCACTTCAAGTCCCTGTGCTGGCAGGCGGTGGAGCGGCAGCGCGCCGCCCGCGATGACCTCGGCATCCTGCTCGACGGCCGCTATGGCGGCGCCACGCTGCCCCTTGCGACCGGCCAGGGGATCTGGATCGGCCGGCCGATCGAGCTGCCTGGCTCCCGGCCGCTCCGCTTCGAGGACGGGCCGGACCTCGGGCGGGTGCTGCGCGAATGGCCGCGCGAGCACTGCGTCAAGTGCCTCGCCTTCTACCACCCGGACGATCCGGCGGAGCTGCGGGAAACCCAGATCGAGCGGCTCCAGGTCCTCCAGGACGCAGCGCGCAGCACCTTCCACGACCTCCTGATCGAGATCATCGCCAGCAAGTCCGGCCTGCCGGAGGAAACGACCACGCTCGCCCGCGCGATCCGCCAGCTCTACGGGGCCGGGCTCTTCCCGGACTGGTGGAAGCTGCCGGATCCCGGCAGCGACGCGGCATGGCGGGCGGTCGCCGACACCGTGGGCGCCTACGACCCGCATTGCCAGGGGGTCCTGCTGCTCGGCCTCGAGGCACCCGAGGCGACCCTCGAGGAGGCCTTCCGGCGGGCCGCCGCGCACCCGATCTGCAAGGGCTTCGCCGTCGGCCGCAGCATCTTCGGCGCGGCCGCCCTCGACTGGTTTGCAGGAAGGATCGACGACGCTGCCGCCATCGACGGGATGGCCGCGAGCTACGGTCGACTGATCGAGGCCTGGGACCGGGCCCGTGCCGGAGAAACGCCATGAGCCGCCTGCTTCTGAAGAACCACGCGCCCGACGCCGCCGGGCTGGTCCACGCCGTGACGCCGAAGAGTGCCGGCTGGGGTCATGTCGGCTTCGCCCTGCACCGTCTGGCACCGGGCCAGCGGCTGGAGGTCGAAGGCGGCGCCGACGAGACCTGCATCGTGCTGGTCACCGGCAGCGCCACGGTCGAGGCGGGCCCGCAGATCTTCCGCTCGATCGGTGGCCGCGCGAGCCCCTTCGCCGGCAAGCCCGTCGCGGTCTACGTGCCGTGCGACACGGCCTTCGCCATCACCGCCGAGAGCGGGCTGGAGCTCGCACTTTGCACGGCACCGGGTGGCGGCGACCACGGTGTCCGGCTGATCGGCCCGGACGACGTCGCCTACAGCAGGCGCGGGGAGGGGACGAACACGCGCCACGTCCACGACATCCTGCCGGAGACCGAGCCGGCGTATTCGCTCCTCGTGGTCGAGGTGGTGACCCCGGCGGGCGGCTGGTCGTCCTATCCGAGCCACAAGCACGACACCGACAACCTGCCGCACGAATCCCTGCTCGAGGAGACCTATTACCATCGCTTCCAGCCGGCCCAGGGCTTCGGCTTCCAGCGCGTCTACACGGACGACCGCTCGCTCGACGAGACGATGACCATCGAGGACGGCGACCTCGTCATGGTGCCGAAGGGCTACCACCCATGCGGCACCGCGCACGGCTACGACCTCTATTATCTCAACGTCATGGCCGGCCCGAAGCGCACCTGGCGGATCAATACCGAGGAATGCCACCGCTGGCTCCTCACCTGATCGTCACCGCCGCCAGAAATCCGGGGTGAGGAGCAGGAGCACGGTGAAGATCTCGAGGCGGCCGAGCATCATGGCGAGGGCGAGGAGCCACTTGGCGGCGTCGGGCAGGCTGGCGAAGTTGCCGGCGGGGCCGATGATCGGGCCGAGGCCGGGGCCGACATTGGTGATCGCCGTGGCGCTGGCGGTGAGCGCCGTCACGAGATCGAGCCCCATGAGGCCGAGCAGCACGGTGAAGATGGCGACCATGCCGAGCAGGGCGGCGACGAAGGCGAGCACGGCACCCGGCACGTCCTCGGGCACCCGCCTTCCCGCATAGCGCAGCGGCACGACCTGGTGCTGCGCCACGAGGCGGCGCAGCTTGAGGCGGATCAGCTGCCAGATGATCAGGTGGCGATAGACCTTGACGGCACCCGAGGTCGAGCCGGCGCAGCCGCCGAGGAACATGAGGACGAAGAAGATGGCCTCCGCACCCGGCCCCCAGAGCGTGTAGTCGGTGCTGGCGAAGCCCGTCGTGGTCACCACCGAGACGACGTTGAAGGCGGTGTGCTGCAGGGCGTCGTCGAACGGCATTTCCTGGGTGACGGCGAGCCAGGCGGCCTTGCTGCCGATGACCAGGAAGAAGAAGACGAAGAGTGCCCTGACCTGCGTGTCCCTGAGCAGGGCACCGCGGTCGCCGCGCAGGGTCCGGACATAGGCCAGGAACGGCAGGGCACCGGCGATCATGAAGAGCGTGCCGATCCAGTGCGTCAGCGGGCGCTGGAAATAGCCGAAGCTCAGGTCGTGGGTCGAGTAGCCGCCGGTCGAGAGGGTCGCCATGGCGTGGTTGACTGCATCGAAGACGCTCATCTCGGCGAGCGCGTAGGCCACGGCACAGGCGACGGTGAGGCCGAGATAGACGAGGCCGATGCCGGCCACCATGTGGAAGGCGCGCGGCACCACCTTCTCCGACTGCTCCGAGCTCTCCGTGCGGAAGAGCTGCATGCCGCCGATGCGCAGGAAGGGCAGCAGGACGATCGCCATGACGATGATGCCTATGCCGCCGAGCCATTGCAGCAGCGAGCGCCAGAGCAGGATGCCGGGCGGCAGGTGGTCGAGGCCGGAGAGGACCGTGGAGCCGGTCGTGGTCAGCCCCGACATCGCCTCGAAGAAGGCGTCCGTGTAGCCGTGCCCGAGACCGATCATCGGCAGGGCGGCGAAGGCGGGCACGGCGATCCAGGCGAGCGTGGTGAGAAGGAAGGCCTGGTGCAGGTCGAGCTGGAACGATCCAGGCCGGGCGGTGACGAGGATCAGCATCCCGCCGAAGAAGGCCGTGATCGCCGCCGAGACGACGAAGGAGAGCCAGTCCGGGTTGCCGGCGGCTGCGTCGACGGTGGCCGGCACCAGCATCACGAGCGCCAGCACCCCGAGCAGCAGCCCGATGACCCGTGCGACCGGACCGAGCCCGATCATGGCCGTGCCCGGGCTATTGCTGGCGAACGACCCAGACGGAGCAGCCGGCCTGCAGGGCGACCTGTGCCGCGTTCGAGTGCTCGAGCGTCTCGTCCACCTGCGGCATGTGCGTGCCCATGACGATCAGGTCGGCGCCGAGCTCGGCGGCGGCATGGCAGATCTCGCGGACCGGGTCGCCCCAGTCGGCGCGGACATGCGCCTCGACGGTGATGTCGTCGGCGAAGCGCCCGGCGACGAAGTCGTGCAGTGCCGGCAGGTAGGTCTCCGGCAGCGTCGCCGGGTCGGCGGCGGCGGGTGGCGCCACCCAGAGCACGGCGAGCGTGGCGGCGTAGCGCCGGGCCAGGGCCGCGGCGGCGTCGATGGCGTGCCGCCAGGCATCCGGGCTGGTCAGGTCGATGGGCAGGAGGATCTTCTTGGGCAACTTCCGGCGCTCCGCTCAGGGGCCGGCGAGGCGCTCGCCGGCCGCAGCGATCATGCCACGGGCGGCGCCCCGCTGCTACCGGACGACGAAGACCGAGACCTTGGCGTGGCTCGCGATCCAGCCGGCATTCGAGCTGATCAGGTGGTCCTTGATGCCCGGGATGTGCGACGCCATGACCACGAGGTCGGCATCGATCTCCTTGAACGCCTTCAGCAGGTCGCGATCGAGGTCGACCGACGGATCGAGGCTGACCAGCGACTTGGCCCGGGCCTCGATACCGAGTGCGGCACCGCGCTCGGCGGCGAACCGCTCGAGCTTCGCCTGGAACTCCTTCGGCGTGTGCGCGACGCTCGACGGGGTCTCGGTCGTGGCGCCGACGTAGTAGAGCGTGGCGCCATAGGCCTTGGCCAGGCCGGCCGCCGTTTCGAGCGCTTTCGGCAGCCGCTCGACATGGGCGAGGTCGACCGGCACGGCAATCACCTTGTACATCGAATTCTCCTTGTCTCGTCCCGGACCTAGCGCAGCATCTGCGGATCGGCGCGGAGCCCCTTGAACAGGCACCAGCACATCACGACGAGGACGATGGCGAAGGGAAAGCCGGTGGCGATGGCGGCCGCCTGGAGCGAGGCCAGCCCGCCGCCGAGCAGGAGCGTGATGGCGACGAGGCCCTCGAAGGTCGCCCAGAACACCCGCTGCACGACGGGCGCGTCGGTCTTGCCGCCGGCGGTGATGGTGTCGATGACGAGCGAGCCCGAATCCGACGAGGTGACGAAGAAGACGATCACCAGGACGATGCCGATGAGCGAGGAGACCATGGTGAGCGGCAGGACCTCGAGCATCTTGAAGAGCGAGAGCTCCGGCACGTAGGCGGCGACCGTCTCGGCGACGCCCTGGTAGTTGTCGTCGACGATCTGCTCGATGGCGGTGCCGCCGAAGGCGGTCATCCAGAGGATCGAGACCAGGGTCGGGATGATGAGCACGCAGGTGATGAACTCGCGCACCGTGCGGCCGCGGCTGACCCGGGCGATGAACATGCCGACGAACGGCGACCAGGAGATCCACCAGGCCCAGTAGAACGTCGTCCAGCCATGCATGAAGTCGGTGTCCTCGCGGCCGACGAAGTTGCTGAGCGACAGGACGTTGCCGAAATAGTGCCCGGCATTGGCGAAGAAGCCGGTGAGCACGCCGACGGTCGGCCCGGCGATGATGACGAAGAGCAAGAGGGCCAGCGCCAGGGCCATGTTGATCTCGGAGAGCCGCTTCACGCCGGCCTCTAGCCCGTCGACGACCGAGACCAGTGCGACGAGGCCGAAGAGTGTGGCGAACACGGCGAGCGTGTCGATGATGTGGCCGGGCCAGCCCCAGACCCGGTCGCCGAGCAGCGGGTAGAAGGCGGAGCGGATGGTGAGCGGCAGGCCGTTGTTGAAGGTGAAGAAGGCGAGGGCGAGCGCCACCACCGCATAGATCGCCCAGGGATGCAGGCCCCAGTGGAAGATGGTGGCGGCCATGCCCATGGCTCGGGCCGCCTCGACGTCCTCCGGGTTCACGCCCAGAGGCGGGTTCTGGAAGTGGTAGACCGGCTCGAGCACGCCGAAGAACATGAGGCCAATGCCCATGCCCGCGGCGAACAGCATGGCGAACCAGCCGGTATAGGAATAGTCGGGGGTGGCGTCGGCGCCGCCCAGCCTGATCCGCCCCCAGGGCGAGAGGACCAGGAAGAAGCAGAACAGCACGAAAATATTGGCTGCCGACATGAACACCCAGTCGAAGGTCGAGGTCAGCCATGGCCGCAGCCAGCCGAAGAAGACCCCCGTACCCTCCTGGAACATGAGCGTGAAGATCACGAAGGCGACGACCGTCACCGCCGAGATCATGAAGACCGGATTGTGGATATCGAGGCCCATCACCTGGACATTATCCTGACCGACCTCGTAATCGGTCGAATCGACAGTAAAGTCCGGTTGAACGGGTTCGCTCATCGGGAGTCTCCAGGGCTTGATACGGGCATCAACTATGCGCCCCGCGGCAGCGCAGCACCAAAGGGGCGGGCAATCTTGCCCGCCACCGGCCGCACCAACGCATAATGTTCCGGCTACCCTAACATGACGAAACTGCAATGCAACCGGGCGCGCCGGCCGATGCCGGTGTGTCGGGGCGGCCTGGTGCCGCGAGCCCATTGACGAAGACTGGCAACCGTGCCGGTTTGTGGCGGCGCGATGGGCCGGTTCTGGTGGGTCCATGCATCAGGGAGAGCCGGCATGCCGGAGATTTTCAGCCGCCCCTTCACCCGGTCGGAACTAACCCGGCATGTGGGCGATACGTCGCAGATTTTCGGCGTCGACCTCGTCACCCACGAGGACGGGCCGGAGCGCGGCCTTCGGGTGCTGCGCTTTCGCACCGGCGGCGGGCTCGAGTTCGAGGTGCTGGTCGACCGGGCCATGGATGTGGGGACGATGAGCGTCTGCGGCGTGCCGCTCGGCTGGCGCTCGGGCAACGGCTTTCGCCATCCCTGGCTGCACGAGCACGACGCCGAGGGCGGCCTCGGCTGGCTCCGCTCGTTCTCCGGCCTCGTCAACACCTGCGGCCTCGACCACATCATGGGCATGGCCGAGGAGGGGGCGGACCACTTCAACTACCCCTACCGCGACCGGGTCGCCCACGGCATCCACGGCCGCGTCGCCTTCACCCCGGCGCGGCTGCAGGGCTTCGGCGAGCGCTGGGACGGCGACGCGTGCGTCCTCTACGCCGAGGGAACCGTGCGCCAGGTCACGATGTTCGGCGAGAACCTCGAGCTGGCACGCCGCATCGAGGCGGCGGTCGGCGGGCGAACCATCACGATCACGGACAGGGTGACCAATCTCGGCTACCGCACGACGCCGCACGCGCTGCTCTACCATGTCAATGCCGGCTGGCCGGTGGTGGCGGCCGAGTCGCGCCTCAGCCTGCCGCTCGAGCGCACGGTCTTCCATGCCCACGACCCGCATGCGACGAGCATCGGGCCGCTCGAGCAGGCGGCTCCCCAGGTCGGGTTCAGGGAGCAGGTCTACGAGCACGCGCTCAGGCGCCGCGGCGACGGCATGGTGCCGGTCCTCCTCGCCAACCCGGCCTTCAGCGGCCTGCCGGGCTCGCGCGGCATCGGCCTCGCCATGCGCTATGACGGCCGCAGCCTGCCGGCGTTCTACCAGTGGCAGAACCTGCACGAGGGCGACTATGTCATCGGCATCGAGCCGGCCACCTGCCATGCCGGCAGCCGCGAGGACTGGAAGAAGCGCAACGAGATGGCCTGGCTGGAGCACGGCGACAGTCGCGCCTACCGCCTCGAGCTGGAGGGCGTGGTCGGCGAGGCCGCCCTCGGGGCGATGGTCGACGAGATCGATGGTCTCGGCTGAGGGAGCGCTCGGCCAGCCGGGCACGCACTGGCGGATCGAGGCGGCGACGCGCGCGGCGCTGCTGGTCGACGGGGACGCGTATTTCCGCGCACTCGCCGCCGCCCTGGAGAAGGCGGAGCGCTCGATCTTCATCCTCGGCTGGGACCTGCGCAGCGACCTCCTGCTCGACCCGCTGAACTCGAGAGAGACCCTGGCCGAAAGGCTGCACCGGCTGATCGAGGCGCGTGCCGACCTCCATGTGCGGATCCTGATCTGGGACTGGCCGATCGTGATGGGTGCGGGCCGGGAGGTGCTGCCGCACTGGAGCTTTGGTCCGCTCGAGGAGCGGCTGACCTTCGTCCTCGACGACGAGATCCCGGTCGGCGGCGCGCATCACGAGAAGCTGGTGGTCATCGATGACCGGCTCGCCTTCGTCGGCGGTCTCGACCTCACCGCCGGCCGCTGGGACACGCCCGACCACCATCCGGGCAACCTGCGCCGGCTCGAGGTCGAGAGCGGCCCCGACCGGGCGCCGTTCCATGACGTCATGCTGATGGTCGAAGGCCCGGTCGCCGCCGCTCTGGGCGAGCTCGCCGTCGAGCGCTGGCACGTGGCGACCGACGAGCGCCTCGCACCCTGCGAGCCGGTTGCGGGCGACCTCTGGCCCGAAGGGGTCGAGGCGGAGGCCCGGGACGTGCCGGTCGCCATTGCCCGGACACGGCCGGAGATCGACGGGCTCGAGGCCGCCCGCGAGATCGAGGCCCTTTATCTCGCCGCCATCACGCGGGCACAGCGGCTCGTCTATATCGAGAACCAGTACCTGACCGTGCCGGCGGTGGCCCGCGCCCTGGCCTCGCGCCTGCGCAACGTGCCCGACCTCGAGGTGGTCATCGTGACCCCCCAGGCCTGCGAAGGCCCGCTCGAGACCGCGGTGATGGATGCCGGCCGCAAGAAGTTCAAGGCGACGCTCGAAGCTGCCGCCCGGGACCGGGTCCGCGTGCTGACGGCGCAGAGCCACGGCCTTAGGGTCAATGTCCACGCCAAGCTGATGATCGTCGACGACCGCCTGTTCACCGTCGGCAGCGCCAATCTCGCCAACCGCTCCATGGGCGTCGACACCGAGATCAACGTCGTCATCGAATGGCCGGAGGCCGATCCGGTCATCCGCGGCTGGCGGCACCGCCTGCTCGCCGAGCATGTCGGCCGGGACCCGGACGAGGTGGCAGAACTCGAGGCGGAGCTCGGCTCGACCATCGCCATGGTCGAACGGCTTTCCGATACGCAGGCCGCGCACTACCTGGCGCCGCTCGAGCTCGATGCCCAGCCGATACCCGAGCCGTTCGCGGACCTGGTCGACGTCACCGAGTTCGCCGACCCGCCGGAGCCGATCATCGGCGCGCAGCTCCTTGCCGATTTCGGCCTGCCGAAGCGCTTTCGCAACCTGCGCCGCTGGCTCGGCCGGGTCGCCGGCATCATCGGCGTCGCCGTGCTCCTCGCCTGGTTCCTCGGCGGGATCGACCTGGTCACCGGCTGGGTGGTCGTGGCCGCCAGCCTGGCGCTCATCCTCGGCTGGGCGTTCGGCGAGCGACCCTGGCGGCTGGAGCGACACTGATGCGGGTGGCCACCTACAACATCCACGGTGCCGTCGGGCTCGACCGGCGGCGCCGGCCCGAGCGCATCGTCGAGGTCATCAAGAGCCTCGATGCCGACATCGTCGGCCTGCAGGAGGTCGAGGGCCGGCGCAGCCGCAGCCGCATCGACCAGGCGCAGCATCTCGGCGAGGCCCTGGAGGACTATCATCTGGTCGCCGGCCCGCTGCTGCTCGAGGGGATGGGCGGCTACGGCAACGTGCTGCTGTCGCGCCACCCGGTGCTTGAGGTGGAGCGCCGCGTCTACCAGCGGCCGGGCAGCCAGACCCGCGGCCTGCTCGACGCGGTGGTGGCGCATCCGCTCTTCGGCCGGCTTCGGGTGATCGTCACTCATCTCGAGGTGCGCAACCACCGCATCCGCTCGACGCAGCTGCGCGAGCTCGAAGCGCTCCTGACGGACGGGCCGGACGTGCCGGCGGTGCTGATGGGCGATCTCAATGAGTGGTGGAGCCGGCGCGTGGCGCTGCGCTCGCTCGACCGCACCGTCCGCTTCCTGCACTCGCCGGCGACGTTCCCGGCCCGGCTGCCGATCCTCCGCCTCGACCGGATCGGGGTGAGGTCCCTGCGCTCGGCCGATCCCGACGGCCGGGCCCGGCGGATCGAGACGCGGCTGACACGCATCGCCTCGGACCACCTGCCGCTGGTTGCCGATCTCGAGCCGCTCGAGGCCCTGCCGTCGCCCGATGGCGAGGACGGGGGTAACGGGGTCGAGGATCAGGCGAGCAGCACTTCCTCGCGGCACTCCACGCCATTGGTCCGGCAATAGGCCTCGAGCTCGGCGAAGGCGGCGTCGATCGCCGCCACGTCGTCGCCGCGGAAGACGATGCTGGTGCCGGGCTTGTCCATCCGGAAGAACGGGTAGCTGCCGATGTCGATGGCCGGGTAGCGCTCCTGGATGGCGCCGAGCGTCGCCGCCATGTCGCCCTCGCCCTTGAAGACGACGAGCGTGCGCGACTGCACCAGGGCCCCGCCGACCAGCTTCGGCTTCAGGATGTCGAGCATGGCCTGCATGATCTTCGGCACGCCGGCCAGGACATGCACGTTCTCGACGATGAAGCCGGGCGCCACGCTGACCGGGTTGTCGATGAGGGTGGCCCCTTCCGGCGTCTCGGCCATCTTGAGGCGTGCCTCGGTCAGCTTCTCGGGTGGGTAGAAGGCCC